>PXSM01000093.1:0-17911 GCA_003023465.1 Halobacteriales archaeon SW_6_65_15
CTCGATTCAGCCGTCGCCGTGCATGTGTTCGAGGAGGTCCACTACCTCGGAGATCTCGACGGCGTCGAAGCCGAACTCGCCGCCATCCGGTCGAGACAGCGCGTAGTCGAACTGGTCGCCCTCACCGATGCTGATTCCCTCTGCGTCGCCGACTATCGGGTCTTCGTCGGGATCGGCGTCCGGTTTGCGAGTCACGGAATCCCCCGTCGGGGGTTCGACGCGAGGGTGCTTCAGTCCACGGGCGAAATCGAGACGCGGAACAGGATTCGTGAACCGCCTCAGTCGTCCGCGCTGGCCGCCCCGCTTCCGCCGGGGACGTACGAATCGGGCACTGTGCCGTCCTCGTTCCAGCCGCGGGCCGCGTAGTACTCCTCGAGCGCGTCCTCGAAGCCCGGCAGGTCGTACGGAAGTCTATCGGCGTCCCGAGCGATGCCCCGCCGGTTGTTGAAGTGGCGTTCGAGTTCCACGACGCGACCTCCCACTTCGAGGAGGTCCTCGAAGTCGGCGTCGAACAGGAGTTCGTACCGTTCCGGGGACATGAAGTCCCGGGAGAACTTGCAGACGACGCCCGAGTCGTTGACCGCCATGAGGTTCTCGCGCTCGACCAGTCGCTCGGGCTTGCCCTCGAAGCCGGTCGGGGGCATGGCCTCGTCCTTGCCGACGAGGGGGTACTCGACCGAGTAGAAGGTCGCGTACATGTGGTCCGCGCCGCGGTTGGCGACGGCGTAGGAGAGTCCCTGTCCGTGGAGGATCCGACCCTCGTGGGCGGCGAAGTCCATCCCCTTGACCGTCCAGTTCTCGACGCCCAGTTCGTCGTGGGCGCGGTCGATGCCCTCCGCGAGGAGGTCGCCAACGCCCTCCCGGTGGGCGATTCTTTCCACGAGATCGAGGATCAGCTCCTCGTCGCCGAAGGCGTCCTCGCTGGCGAGGTAGGCCGAGACGGTGTTCCCGGCCGAGATGGTGTCGAGGCCGTACCCGTCGCACAACTCGTTGGACCGCATCACGTCCACGATCTCGTCGATGCCCGCGTTCGACCCGAACGCCATGGCGGTCTCGAACTCCGGTCCCTCGGTCTCGACGCCCGCTTCCTCGTCGCGGGTCGGGAGTTTGCAGGCGAACGCGCACTGCGAGCAGGTGCCCTTCTTGTACTTCTTCTCGGCGACCGCGGAGCCGTTGATGCCGTCCGCGCCCTCGAACGACTGCTCGGAGAAGTAGTAGGAGGGCAGACCGTCCATCTCGTTGGCGAGGTCCATCACCGCGACGGTCCCCTGCGACTTCATGATGTGGTCCTCGGTCGCGGCCTCGCGGTGGATGTCCATCGCGCCGGCGGGAATCTCGATCTCCGGTCGGGAGTCGCCCTCGAAGGTGACGGCCTTGACGTTCTTCGCGCCGAGGACGGCCCCGAGCCCGCCCCGGCCGAAGGCCCGCTCCTCGGTGGTCATGACGGAGGCGAACCGGACTCGGTTCTCGCCCGCCGGGCCGATGCAGGCGACGTGCTCGGATTCGAGTCCGCGGGTCTCTTCTACGTACTCGCAGGTTTCGGGCACGGTCGCGCCTTCGAGGTCGGGAACCTCCTCGAACTCGACGCCCTCGTCCGTCACGTGAAGGGCGAGCAGGTCGTCGCTCTCGCCCGTTATCTCGACCGCACTGAACCCCGTGTCGGCGAAGTTGCGTGACATGAACCCGCCCGCGTTCGACGACAGGAGGCCCCCGGTGAGCGGCGAGACTCCTGTCGCGTTCATTCGCCCGGTGAAGCTCACGTTCGAGACCTGCATCGGTCCCGTCGTGAAGAAGAGGCGGTTGTCGGGCCCGAACGGGTCGGCGTCGAACGGAACCCGGTCGTGGGCCAGTTTCGTCCCCACGCCCCGGCCGCCGACGAACGACGCCAGCACGTCGTCGATCTTCTCGGTGCGGGTTTCGCGCTCGCCCACGTCGATGGTGAGGAGCGGGCCTTTGGCGTGTTTCATGTGCGGGAGTTGCGGTCTACGAGTAATTAAAGATAGGTAACCTCCCGCACGCCGACTCCCGTGTGCGGCCTTCTACCCCGGTCGAAGTGCAGCGACCGATTACACGCTCTCGGAGTCGGGCTCCGGTTCGATGTCCTGCTCGTCGGTGAAGACGAGTTCGCCGCCCTTCTCTAGCCAATCGACGCCCCACTTGACGGTCGGCGGGACGAGCGCCGTCGTGAAGATGGCCGTAAACACGAGGATGGAGAACAGCTGTTGGCTGATGATGCCGGCCGACAGGGCGATGGAGACGATGACGATCTCGACCGTTCATCCCGAAGCCGATGACCAGTCCCTCCTTGCTGGAGAGCTTGGTCGGGAGTGCGAACAGCCAGCTACCGACGATCTTGCCGACGAAGGCGACAACGAGGATGAGTCCGAGCAGGCTGAGGTTGTCCGAACCGGTGAACACGTCGAGCGTGAGCTCGAAGGCGACCGACACGAAGAAGATGGGTGCGAAGAAGCCCATCGCGAGGTCGTACATCACGCCGTACATGTGGTCGTAGATGTCGGGGTCGAGCTGGGCCTGCCGGAGGAACAGTCCGGCGATGAATCCGCCGATGATCATGTGGAGATCGACCAGCGCCGCGAAGTACGCGAACATCAGCGCGACCACGAGCGCGACGGTGAACGCCGAGGTCTTGTCGACGAACTCGCGGCGGACCATCCAGTCTTCCAGTTGCTCCCACAGGTACGGGAGGACCCTGTCGCCGACCACGAGCGCGGCGACGAAGAACGCGAGCGCCTGCCCTGCGACCGTGGCGATACCCATCACGGTCACGTCGCCGGTCTCGATGAAGCCCATGATGCCGGCGAACACGACCATCACGCCCACGTCGGACAGGAGCGCGCCACCGAGCAGGACGCCCGCGATCCGCGTGTCCAGGATTTCGAGATCGACCAGAATCCGGGACTTGGTCGCCAGCGAGGTGGCGGCCATCGCGATGCCGATGAAAAGCGACTGCTCGACGTTCATGCCGATGAACCCGCCGGCCAGATAGCCGAGGCCGAACGGCACGACGAACTCGCCGAGCGCGACCATCAGTGCCTGCGGGCCGAGTTCGAACAGGTCGTGGAGGTCCACCTCCATCCCGACGTAGATCATCAGCAGGAAAACGCCGAGTTCCGCGAAAATCTCGATGGCCTCGGTCGAGTGCAACAACCCGAGTACCGCCGGGCCGAAGATGATCCCCGCCAGCAACTCCCCCATCAGCGCGGGATAGCCCACGCGCTCGGCTAAAATGCCGAACGTCCACGCGACCGTGAGTATCGACAGCAGATTGAGCAGGTCGATACCAGCGGCTTCTGCCATTGTGTCTGTCTGTAGTCGTTCTACTAATTAAGTTGTCATGTACCACGAAGCGTGTATCGAACCTAGTTATTATCGCCGATTCGGTATTTATGGCGGGCGATAACTCACGAAGCGTCAACAAACTGGCAACGGACCACGAGGAGACCAACTTCGTACTGGACGACTTCCACCGGGTGCGCGACCCGCGGATGATGACCGAGGAGTACTTCGACCTCGTGGCCGAGACGTACGACGAACTCGCCGAGACGGGGCCGATGGACTGACCGCTGGGGGTTACAGGAAGTGGGTTCGAGTTGAAAGGTCGCTCCTAAAATCCGAAATTCATTTCTTTAGATGGAATATTATTGTTCTAATATACGGGATTATAGGTTATGGTCCTGCAGGTTCTATTGAGGTGGCGTCCGTGATTGCTGTACAATCCCGAATACCGTCTCATCGCGCTCGGCGGGGAGGGGACGAACGAGAAATCGAGGCGACCGCCGACGGACTCGCTCGAAAACGGACCGATTACGGGCCGACCCGCGTGAGCGCCCCGCCGCAGTTGGGGCACTTCGGCGGCAGACCGTCGGCTATCTCGACGGTGTAGTCGCAGTCGTTGCATTCACAGTTCCCCGAACCCCCGTTCGCTCCCGCCTCGTCCGGGCAGGGATCGGCCGTCGGATGGCGGAGCCCGAGAGACGGGACGTCGCTTGCGGCCATGTGCGAACGTACGCCACGGACCCGTAAATATGTTCCATAGCGAATGGATTATAGTCTCACGGCGCTGTATTCAGCCAAGTAATTCGAGTTCGACGCGAGTGGATTCCGACCCGGGGCGGTCGGGATTGGTCGAACGAACGCGTCGTTGGCCGGCACCTGATATTTAAATACGAATACGAGGCAAGCGGCTGCTGTGACTGATACGAGAGAAGTGACGCCACAGTATCGAGGCACCAACCGTACTTTTAAAGGTATGAAATTCGTATGAATGACGCGATGACCCGCTCCACTCGGCGCGTCGGCGAACGCGGACAGGTTACCATCCCGAAGTGGATTCGAGAACAGGAAGGCATTACGGGGGGCGACGAGGTGGTCATCGACCGTGAAGACGGGAAGATCGTTATCCGAAAGGCCGTGACGGAGGACGAACTCGCGGCCGCGTACGAGGAACACGCTGATCGGGCCCGACGAGTGAACGAAGAGTGGGAACACGCATCCTCGGAAGCGAACGAAGAGCTATGAACGTTCGCCGTGGCGATCTCGTACTGGTCGATCTCGATCCGACGAAAGGTGACGAAATCCAGAAAACGCGGCCCGCAGTCGTAATTCAAAACGACGTTGGGAACGAGCACTCGACCACCACCATCGTCGCTCCGGTGTCGAGTACCTACCGAGGATATCCGTTCGAGGTCGAACTCGAGGCGCACGACGAGGACGTGGAGAAGGATTCGTCCGTACTGCTAGACCAGATCCGCACTATCTCCATCGAACATCGAGTTCTCCAAAAACTCGGGCGAATCAGCGGTGCGAAGATGAGAGAAATCGACGAAGCGATAAAACTCAGTCTCGGAATCGATTCGGCGCGGGCAAGCAAATGACGTTGGAACGGTAGCGAAATGATTACGCTTCCTCGTACTCCGCGGCGTAGATCTCGTCTATCTGGTCGGCGAACCGGTCGAGGATGTTCCGGCGCTTCTTCTTCATGGTCGGCGTCAGCAGGTCGTTGTCCTCGGTGAACTCCTCGCCGACCAGCCGGAACTGCTTGATCTGCTCGTAGGGTTCGAACCGCTCGTTGATGCTTTCGACCTCCTCGTCGATCCACTCGCGGACCCGGTCGTCGCGGGCGAGGTCACGGTCGTCCTCGGGCAGGTCGATGCCCTCGCGCTCGGCCCGCTTCCGGACCTCCTCGAAGTTCGGCACCAGAATCGCGGAGACGAACTTGTGGCCGTCGCCGACGACCGCGCACTGCTCGACCACGTCGCTGGCGGCGAAGGCGTCCTCGATGGGACCGGGTGCGACGTTCTTGCCGGTCGAGAGTACCAACAGTTCCTTGGCGCGCTCGCGGAACTCGATGTAGTCGTCCGGGCGGATTTCGACGATGTCGCCCGTCCGGAACCAGCCATCCTCGGTGAAGGCCCGCTCGGTCGCCTCGGGCATGTTCCAGTAGCCGTCGGTGACGTTCGGCCCCTTCACGAGCAACTCGCCGACCTCGCCCTCGGCGTCCGAAAAGGCGTCCTCGCCGACCACCGAGTCGTCCACGCGAATCTCCTCGTCCACGACGGGCGGGCCGATGGTGCCGACCTTCGGCTCCTCCGGCGGGTTGACCGACACGACCGGGGAGGTCTCGGTGAGGCCGTACCCCTCCAGAATCGGCAGGCCCATGCCGTGGTAGAGCGCGCAGAGGTCGGCCGAGAGGCTTCCGCCCCCGCTGATGAGGTGGTCGATGTTTCCGCCGAGGCCGTCCCTGACCTTCCGGAAGACGAGTTTGTCCGCGACGGCCCGCTTGGCCCGGAGCGCCGGTCCCGGGTCGTCGGCCTCGAAGTACTCCCGGCCCACGTCGGTCGCCCACGAGAACAGCTTCTCGGAGACGGGCGAGGACTCGGCCTGCTCGCGGATGGCGTCGTACATCTTCTCGTACACCCGCGGGACGCTGGTTCCCGTCGTCGGCTGGACCCGCTGGAAGTCCTCCTTCAGAGTGTCGGGACTCTCGGCGTAGGCGACGGTCGCCCCGCTGGCGAACATCAGGAAGTGGCCCGAGAGGCGCTCGAACACGTGGGCCAGCGGGAGGTACGACACCGTCACCGACTCCTCGTCGATGGCGGGCACGCCGTTCTCGGCTTTGTCGGGCCGGGGACCGAACCGCTTGCGAACCTGATTGACGTTCGACCGGAAGTTCCAGTGGGTCAGTCGAACGCCCTTCGGCTTGCCCGTGGTTCCGGAGGTGTAGATGAGAGTGGCGAGGTCCTCGGGGTCTCGGGAATCGAGCCACGACTCGTACTCGTCGGGGTCGAACGCCTCCTCACCAACCTCGTAGAGGTCGCCCAGCGTCAGCACCTCGAAGTCGGCCTCGTCGGCGATAGCTGCGCCCGCAGTCGCGGCCTCACCTTCGTCGCCACCTCCCTCCAGTTCGTCCATCACGACCGCGAATTCGAGGTCGAGGCCATCTTGGACCGACACCACGCGCTCCAGCAACTCGGCGTTCTCCACGACCGCGCCCGAGGCGTCTGGGTCGTCGAGGAGGTACTCGACCTGACTCGGCGAGGAGCCGCTGTACACCGTGGTCACGACCGCGCCGACAGCCAGCAGGGCGAAGTCGCTCTGGGCCCACTCCAGCCGGGTGTCGGCGAAGATGGCCACCCGGTCGTCGGCCTCGACGCCGAGTTCGCGAAAGCCCGCCGCGAGCGACCGGACGACGTCGCGCATCTCGTCGTAGGACAGCGACCGAAACTCCCCGTCGGCCGCCGCGGGGAACGCCGTCCCGGCGAGCGACCGGTCGTACACCCCGCCCTTGTACTGCTGTGCCGGACGGTTCTCGTGTCGGTCCGCGCTCTCCTCGAACAGCCGAGGGATGGTGGACCGGCCGATTACCGCGTCCTCGTAGCCCCGTTCCGCGTCACGCCATTCCATACCATTTCATGAGAAGCCCGAGATATTAAGCTACTGCCACTGTTGGGCCGTTCATCCGCGTTTATCGGTGCCGTAGAGGGCTATCACCGTCCTCGTTCGACCGCTTCTTCCTGAATCACTTCTCGACGACCTCTTCCCGAGTCACCTCCCGACCCAGTTCCGCGGAGCGATAGATGCCCTCCAGCACCACCATCGACTCCAGCGCCAACTCGGCGGTCGGCAGGGGGTCGATTCGTCCCCGGAGCGACTCCACCCAGTGGTAGAGTGGGTCGGCCCAGTAGCCGGCCTCGTAGGCGACCTGCCCGCGCTCCCCCTGGAGGTACTGCTGGCGGAACAAGTACTCTTCGAGGTCGGTGTCGGCCCGCATCTCCACGCCCGCGACGGTCGAGAAGTACTCGAAGGGGTCGAGCCGCACCCCGCCTCGCGTGCCGACTACGGCGCTAGACTCCTCGTCCAGATACCGCAACCAACTCGTCCGGACCGACAGCACGGCGTCGTCCTCGAACGTGACGAGGGCGAGCCCCACGTCCTCCACGTCGTAACTGCTCTCCTCGATTCGCCGGGCGTAGCCACTGTCTCGCTCGAATCGGTCGGGAACCGTCTGGAAGGTCCCCCCGCGCACGCGCTCGACGGTCGGCGGTTCGACGGACGGTTCGACGGTCGGCTGATCGACGCTCGCTGACCCCATGAGGTAGAGGAGTTGACCCACGGTGTAGCTCCCGAGGTCGAGGACCGCACCGCCACCCGCCGATTCTTCTTGGACGAACGCCGGGGAGCCGTAGCCGTCCACGTAGGGCGTCCCGCGTCGGCGCGCGCCCAGCCAGTCGTCCTCGGGTTCCCCGCCGCCGGCGAAGATGTGTCCCCGCGACCGGGCGGCGATTCCGTGGTACACGTCGCCGAGTTCGCCCGCTTCGACGATGGCTCTCGCGGCGCGGGTCTCCTTCGTGTAAAGTAGCTGGTTCTGGACCGCGAGTCGGTTGCCGGTCCGCTCGCCCGCCTCGTACATCCGGCGGGCCGCGGCGTAGCTGTCGGCCATCGGCTTCTCGACGAAGACGTCCGCCCCGGCCTCCAGCGCGTCCACCGCGATGTCTTCGTGGAGCGTCGCGTGGACGCAGAGGTTCACGGCGTCCACGTCGGCCGATTCGAGCATCGACTCGTGGTCCGGATAGCTCTCGGCTCCGCGGGCGTCGGCGAGCGCGCGGGCCTTCGCCTCGTCTACGTCCGCGACCGCGACGACCTGCGCGCCGGGTATCCGCCCGTAGCGATTCGCGTGATTCCGTCCCCGGTTCCCCGCGCCCACGATTCCGATTCGCACCGATTCGGTGATTTCCTCCCCCATTCCAGAATCAGAGACTGGAACGGGACCGACGCCTAAACCGCTGACGGTTGTATTTATAGCTACCCGAACCTGTCCAGTCCCGACTGTCGCCGCGCCTTCCCCTCCGGCTCCGCGACCCACGGAGTCCGGCCGTCCCGCACTTCTGCCACGTCCACCTCCGGCGGGTCGGCGGGGTCGTGGCCCGGACAGTCCGGCCCGCAGTTCGCCGGGTTGACGATTCGCTCTTTCCAGTGGCAGTAGGGCAGGCCTTCGCTCTCCTCCAGCGTCGCGCTCTCGATTTCGTCGCAGGCGGGGAACTCGCCGACTCGCCACCCCTTGCCGTAAGCCCGCTCGGCCATCCGCCTGCGCTGGTGGGCCTTCTCTTCGGCCGAGACGACCGCGACGTCGGTTCGCAGGGGGTGGCGTTCGAGGAGTTCGACGCCTGCCTCGTCGCTCCCGAGGGGTTCGGCTTCCCGGACGACCTCACGCTCGCCGGTCTCGGGGTCGAACCGCCAGATGCCGACCGCCTCGGGGATGCGATTGAGGTGCGCTCCGGTCACGTAGCTCTCGGTGGCGAGGACCACCTCGTCCGCGAGCGCGAGGCTCACGTCCTTGCGGAGCTGGGTCCGGAGGTCGCCGGGAGTAGCGAGGTCGGGCTTGTTCTCGACCGCGACCAGCTTCCCGAACCAGTCCTCGGGATATCGGGCGACCTGCCGGACGCCACCACCCACTGCGCGCTCGAAGAAGCCGACCTCGACGGCTCGCTCGGCGACTCGCTGGGCGCGCTCCGGGGGTCCCTCGATTGCCTCGGCGGGGTCGCGCGCCCGGCCCACGCCCACGTCGCTCTCGATGGCCCGGTCGGGGACCGTCTCGGGCGTCAGGGCCGTCCGGGCCTCCATCTCCGAACCGGGTTCGACGCAGAGCACGTCGATGACCCGGTTCGACGGCGCGCGGACGCCGCCCCCGATCTGGCGGGCGACCACGGCCTCCTCGTGAGCTTCGAGGTGGGCACACAGCGCCAACTCGAAGGGAAACTCGCGCACGACCGCCCCTCTGTTCGCGGGACGGAAAAAGGTCGCTAGTCGGCTGCAATCTCCGAGTCGAACCAGATGGCGCTGGGTGACGCAAACCACGAGAATGCGCTCGGTGATACAACCAGTTTTGGCGTGCGCTGGCGGCCCCTCGTGGGCCGCCTTCATTCGCGCGAGGGATGAGCATCGCAGGCCGGAACGCAGTGAAGGCCGAGACGCGCAGGAGGCTGGGGAGGGCGTGGCTCTCCTGTCTGGGTGGATGAAAGGGGCCGCCCGGTCGCGGTCACGCGAGCGCAGCGAGGGTGACCGCGGGAGAGCGTGCCTCTCCCGGCGGGCCGTAGGCCCGTGGTCGGCTCCGCGGGCAACTATTCCCGAGTGGGCGGTGCGGAGAACGAGGGAATATCCCGCGGAGCGACCGCGACCGGGCGGGGGCTTTCTACCCGTTCTTCATCGAGGCGTATTCTGCATCTACTCTGAGAACTGCTAGCGACCGGGTGGAAGCTTTCGAAAAAATCCTCACGACGACCGTGCCGTCAGCTACTCCGAAGACGACGATTCCTAATTAGTCGTCGGCTGGAACCGGCTCTTCCTCGCGGTCGTCCTCGGTCTTTCGCTCGTCCTCGACCGTTAGCTCATCCTCAATTTCCGAGTCCTCCTCACGCTCCGGTTCGTCCTCTGGTTCGCTGACTTTGCTGGCGATTCGTGACCAGTCGGTTCGATGGTGGCACATGCTATCTCCCCACGTGAATCTGGTCGCCCGAGTTGGTTAACGATTTTCGACGCCCGGCGACAGGTCGCCGTCGGAAGAAGACGCACAGTCGGGGTGCAGAAAACGCATCGTCACCGAAAAAAAGACGAATCAGTGCATTCGTTCGAGCGCCGCGACCACCCCGCGCACCGCGGCCAGCGGGAGCGCGAACGTCAGTCCGATGGCGGCGGCCCACCCGGCCATCAGCGTCGGAATCGTCGTCGGCAGGACCTCCATGGCGAGGGCGAACGTCGCGCCCGTCACCAGCGCGGAGGCCACGAGCGCCAGCGCACCAGCCACCGGAATCGTCAATCGAGCGAGTCCCGTGGTGATGGGGCCGGACCGAGTGTGGACCGCGGACGCGGTCCGTCGGAGTTGCGTCGTCGTTCTCATGTTGTGTCCTCGTCTGTACGTAGGGCCGGGACCGCCTAAAGTGTAATCTGAACAATATTTCTGTAGCGAGCGTTACTGGAACCGGCTTCTGTAAGCTCTATTGGAGGTGCGACTCTCCACCACGGAGCGCAACTTGCAAAAGAGGATTGAAAATGGGGATTAGAACAATAATTTTAATCCTATAAACTCACTCTATCGTTCTCTCGTCCGGCCCGGGATATTCGCCACCCTCCACGGCCTCGTAGAGGCTCTCGGCGTCGAACAGGGCCGCGAACCCCTCCGGCGTCTTCACGCTCACGTTCAGGCGGGACCCGAGGGTCGCGCTCGCCTTCGCACCGCGGAGGTTCTCGTCGTAGCTCAGAACGTGGGCGGCCTGCCCCTGATACGCGCTGGCCAGTGCCGGATGGTCGCCCTCGGGGTGTTCGACCGCCACGCGCAGGTCCTCGATCTCCTCGCGCCACGCCGCCGCGAGGTCCGGGTCGGCGACCTCGGCGATTACGGCCTCGGCGTCGGCCAGCAAGGGGTCGCTGGCGACCA
Source organism: Halobacteriales archaeon SW_6_65_15 (assembly GCA_003023465.1). GTDB lineage: Archaea > Halobacteriota > Halobacteria > Halobacteriales > Haladaptataceae > Halorussus. The sequence goes on from PXSM01000093.1 coordinate 10,952, forward strand.
GTTCCACCCACGAGTGGTCCCGAATCTCGTCCATCGTCTCGCGGGCCGCCCCGCCTGCTAGCAGGTCGGCCGCCAGCACGTCGGCGTCCGCGACGATTCTCGCCGGGTTGGTCTCGGGCGTCTCAGGCATCGTCTTCCTCCTCGGCTTCGTCGCCCTGCAGTTTTCCCTCGCGTCGGGCCGCGAGCGCCTCGCGTATCGTCTCCACGTCGGTCTCGTAGGGTTCGGCGCGCTCGAAGAGGTCGGCCCAGTTCATGTTCGGAGGGTGGGTTCGAGCGGTGAAAAGTCCTCCCGAGTCTACTAGGAGTGGTTGACTGAACGTCCGTTATCGGATGAGGTGGTATTGCTGAAGTGACTCAGTTCGAGAACGGATAGAAAGCCCCCGCCCGGTCGCGGTCGCTCTGCGGGATATTTCCGCGCCTCACAGCACCGCACCGCATCGGCGCGGAAATAGTTGCCCGCAGAGACGACCAAGCCCTTCGGGCGCGACCGGGCGGCCCCTTCATCCACCCAGACGGTGGTTGGGTCAGTCGAGCTTTCGCGGTAATCTGGTTGATCGAGCTTTTGCCGTGGTTGGATTAGCCGAGCTTTCGCGGTGGGTTGGTCACTCCCACGACGGGTGGCCCTGATGGTCGGGGTACAGTTCGGTGGCGGTGAATCGTTCGACTCGGGGGAACGTCGTCCAGCCGTCGTCCTCCCGGACGAACGTCGTACAGAGGACGGTGGCGTCGTCGCCGAACTCGGCGATGGCGTGTCGGCAGGCACCGCACGGGGTCGGCGGCGGTGCAGTTTCGTCGGGCGCGGGCGTGGCGACCAGGATCGCGTCGAGGGTCGCGCCCGGCTCGGCGTACAGCATCTCGTTGATTGCGTGGCGCTCGGCGCAGAAGTTGAACTGCGGCATCGACGTTTCGAAGGGGACGCCCTCGTAGAGGATGCCGGTCTCGGATCGGGCGACCGCGTACAGCTTATCCGTCAGTCCGGCGCGACGACGCTTCTTCGCGTGGTCGAGGATTCGCTCGCGGGCTCGCTCGACGAATTCACCTGCCCCTGCAGAACTGGTCATACGAGCCGACTATTCGAGACGTCGATAAATCCTTTCTGCCGATTCTCGGGAAATCCGTGAAAGAGAAACTCCGAGAAGTCTTCGCCCTACTCCTCGCCGAAGGCGTTCGTCTCAACGGTCTCGTTGTAGCTCATGGAGTCGAGTTCGACCGTGTACTCGCTTCCTTGGTACTCCACGACGGCGTAGTAGGAGACCGACAGTTCCGAGCGCTCGCCGTTTTCGAGGTGGCTGACCCACCACGCGGGAATCTTGCTGTTGTCGAGGTAGCCCGTGGTCTCGACGTGCCGGGTCTCCTTGCCGGGGATGGTGGTGCCGACCCGCGACTCGTTGTCGGCCAGCACCACGTCATTCATCCGGACCTCGTAGCCGAATCGCTCGATGGTGAGTTCCTGTCGGCGCTCGTTGGTCACGTCACCCGAGACGACCATGGGCGTGCGCTCCATCGTCGGTTCGCCCCAGTCGGTACTCATGCCGTGGAGCGTGGCGACGGGCATCCCCATGACTTCGACCGTCTCCTCGGACTCCGAGAAGCCCGAGAGCATGTCGGTCTCGAACGTTCGGTCCTCCGCGGGGAAGGGAACCGGAGCCTCGGCGAACCCGAGGTCCGCGACCACGCGACTCTCGGCGGTCAGGTCGGTCCGCTCGCCGCTCTCGACGTGGCTCGTCCACCACCGCGTGATGGTCTCGTCGCTCACGTCGTCGCCGAACTGGAGTTCGGTGCGCCCCGGCCCGAGGGTCGTCTGCTGGCCGTCCTCGACCAGCGTCACGTCGTTGAGCGCGACTCGGTACTGGGCGTCGAGACCGACCTCGCTCAGCGCCGAGTCGGCCGCGTTGGGATTGTCCACGACCACTCGCGTCGAGAACCGGGTGCCGTCGTCGGTGGATTGCCAGTCGCGCTCAACCGACTCGACGGTCGGCGGTTCGACGCCGAAGCCGTCTCCCGTATCGACCGCGCGGGTGGTCGCCTCCCCGCCGCCGAGCACGTCGGTCTCGAAGACGACTCGCTCGCTCAGGAACGGCAGGGGGACGCGCTTCGTGCCGTCGTCTGTTTCGACCGCCGCGAACACCTGCACGTCGAGGGTGGTCTCCTCGCCGTTTTCGAGGTGGGTGACCCACCACTCGTCGAGCTTCCGGTTGTCCAGTGCCGCGTCCACGCGGATGGTCTCGGTCGAGTTCGCGCCGATCTCGACGCCCTCGTCGGTGGTGCCTCCCGCGACCGTCACGTCGTTCATCGAAATCTCGTAGCCGAGCTTCGAGAACGAGACGGGCGCGTCGTTGGGATTGTTGACCGTTCCGGAGAACTGGAGGGGCGTCCGGTTCTCGGTCGCGGTCCCCCACGAGGCGTCCGTACTCTCGACGGTCATCAGGGTCTGATCACCGACTTCGACCGACTGGGCCTCGTCGCTGTCGAACGACGAGAGCATGTCGGTCTCGAAGGTCCGCTCCTCGGCGGGCAGGCTCTTCGAGAGGAGTCCGGCGTTCACCGAGGGCTGGACCGAGAGCGTCGTCTGCTCGCCCTCGTTGATGTGGCTGGCCCACCACGCGGGAATCTTCTCGTTGTCGATGTACGTTTCGAGGGTCACCTCGTTCTGCCCCGGCGAGAGCGCGAGTCCCCCGCTGGAGCCCGAGGCGACCGTCACGTCGTTCATCGCCACGTCGTAGGAGACGCCCGCCACGCCGGGCATCCCCACGCCGTTCGGGTTGGTCACGACGACGTTGGTCCGGATGCCCGTGCGCTCTTCCGAGACCTCACCCCACTCGTTCTCGACCGATTCGACCGACGGCGCTTCGGGACTCAGGACGCCCGTCGCGAGTGCCCCGCCGACGCCCGCCGCCGAGACGACCAGTCCGGCCAGCAGGGAGACTCATCGTACCACCCCAGTTTGCTGTTCGCGTGCCATGGGCGGCGATTTCGACCCCTCCCCTAAGTAATTTTCTTGCCGAAGCGACGACAGAACTACCAGCAGGGAGTAAGTTTCACTTCGGGAGAATAGTCACTCGGAGAGGACGGTCACTCGGTCGTGGGGCAAGGTGACTTCAACTTCTTTCTCTTTCGGCGGCGCGGGCGCGTAGGCGTCAAGTCCCTGGCCCGCCACGTCGAGCGCGAGGAGACACCGGCCCTCCTCGTGCAGGACGCGCTCGACCGGGGCGGAGAAGTCCGGACTCTCGGGGTCGAGTTCGACGTGTTCCGGTCGGATGGCGAGGTGAGTCCCCGCCGAAACGCCTTCCGTCTCGAAGGTGAGTCGTCCGCCGGAGACTGCGAGTGCCCCGTCGTCCAGTTCGAGGCAGTTCGCGCCGGTGAACCGGGCCACGAAGGGCGACTCGGGTCGCTCGAACACCGTTTCGGGGGTGCCGATCTGGACGATGTCCCCGTCCCGGATGACCGCCACCCGGTCGGCCAGCGCCCGCGCAGTCGTTCGGTTGTGGGTGACGTACACCGCGGTCTCGTCGGCCAGCACGTCGGTCAGAACTTCCCGGAGGGTCTGGCGGGTCGGCACGTCGAGCGCCGAGAGGGGTTCGTCCAGCAGGAAGGCGTCGGGCCGGACCGCGAGCGCCCGCGCGAGGGCGACCCACTGGCGTTCGCCCCCGGAGAGGGTCGGCGGGTATCGGTCGGCGAGGTCCGACACCCCGAACTCCGCGAGCAGGTCGTCGGGGTCGCGGATGTCGTGGTATCGCCCGCCGAAGGCGACGTTCTCCCGGACCGTGGCGTGGGGGAAGAGGGCGTAGTCCTGGAAGACGAATCCGAGGCCGCGGTCCTCGGGCGGGGCGTCGGTCAGGTCCCGCCCAGCGAGTGAAATCGTTCCCTCGTGGTCGTGGAACCCCGCGACGGTCTCCAGCAGGAGGCTCTTGCCCGACCCACTTGGCCCGAGGACGACCAGCGTCTCCCCGTCGGGGACCGACAGGTCGGCCCGCACCTCGAAGCGGTCCGCGCCCGCGGCGGTGAAGGCGGCCCGTACGTCGATTTCGAGGGTCACGGTCGCCCACCTCCGTCCCAACTCACGGCCATCCCTCCTCGTCGTCGTAGGCCACGGTCCGGACGAGCAGGAAGATGGCCGCCGAGAGCGCCAGCAGGAGGGTGGCGACCGCGCCCGACTCTTCGAGGCCCGCCGAGAGGTAGGCGTTGTAGATGAACACGGGTGCGTGCTGGGCACTGACGGTCTGGCCCTCGGGGAGGTAGAAGAACTCCACGCTGTAGGCCACGATGGCGACCGCGCCGAACTCCGAGACCGCTCGCGCCCACGAGAGGACGCCGCCGGTCAGCACGCCCCGCCACGCCAGCGGTGCCGTCACGCGCCGGAAGGTCTCCCAGCGATTCGCGCCGAGGGTCCGGGCCGCCCACTCGACCCGGGTGGGCACCGACTCGAACGCCTCGCGGGCCGCGTTGACCGCGAAGGGCGCGGAGACGAACGTCATGGCGAGCACCATGCCGGTCATCGTCTGGAGGACCTCGAACTGCGGGAAGGCCCCGCCCTGCCCGAAGCCGAACAGGACGGCCAACCCCGCGACGCTGTGGGGGACCACCAGCGGGAGGTCCACCAGACTCTCGACCAACTGCTGGCCGGGGAATCCTCGCGCGAGGAGGAGCGCGAGCGGGACCCCGAGACCCACGCTGGCGAAGGCCGCGAGGAGCGGCGCGTAGATCGACAGGTAGAGCGCCTGCTGGACCGCCGGGTCGCCCGCCATCTCCGCGACGAGCGTGGGGTCCTGCCGGGCGACGAGCAGGAGCAGGGGGAGTCCGAGCGCCACGAGCAGAGTCGTTCCGAGGAGTGCCGCCAGAGTGCCGAAGGCTCCGCGATTTCGCCACGCCGCGAGGGCTCCGGCCGAGAGGATCGCGAACCCGGCGTACGCGCCCGGATAGCCCGCCGCCACGGCGGCCGCGAAGGCGACGAGTTGGATCGAGAGAACGGCGAGGACGGCGGTTCCGGTACCGACTCGGAGTCGGGTTCCGGCGGCGGGGTGGGCGTCGGCGCTCACGGTTTCAGAGTTCCAGCGGCCCCACCGACGTCTTCGCGTCTGCCGTTTCGGCGACGCGGGCGGGCACCTCGCCGCCCTGCGTGACGAGGGCGGGCGTCTTCGGGATGAGGCCGTTCTCCTCCAAGATCGACCGTCCGGGCTCGGTTATCAGGCGTTCGATCCACTGTGCGCCCCGGACCGGGGCCTCGGCCACGCTCGGGACCGTGACGCCGTAGGCGATAGGCGCACCCGTGAACGTCCCGGCGCTGGTCTCGACCTCGGCCTTGGCGTAGTGTCTGGCGTACTCCTCGGTGAACTTCGAGAGATCGACGTGGGGCTGGAGGTCCACGTGCGGGAGGCCGGACTGGGTGGCGATGGACCGGTAGTAGATGGCGTAGTCGAGCTTTCCGGCCTTCAGTTGGCCCTCCAGTTTCGTCTCCGTGCCGGTCGGGACGGTCATGTTGGCTCGAATCTTCTGGTAGGTTTCCTCGTCGTAGAGTCGCTCGCCGCCGAGTTTCTCCGTGCCCAACTGCATCGCCATGACGGCGCGGTAGCCGCCGGGGTCGATGGCGGGGTCGCTGTGGCCGACCGTCACGTCGTCCCGGGAGAGTATCTCCCACCAGTTGTCGGGGCCGATCTGGTCCGCGCCGGGCGAGTCCTCGCGGTACTGGAGCGACATCGCGTTCGTGGCGAAGATGGCGTACCAGTCGCCGTGGCCTGGGAGCAGGCGGTCCCGGAGCAGGCGGAAGTCCGAGACGCCCAGCACGTCGGCCGTCCGGCCCTGCTCGGTGATCTTCTTCGTGGAGGCGACCGACCCCTGCGCCTCCCGGTTCACCGAGACGCCGTACTCGTCCTCGAACTCGGACTCGGCCGCGTCGAACGGCGGCGCGAGACTCCCGGCGTGGAAGACGGTCAGCGAGTCGGATTCGGGGGTCTCCGTGTCGGGGGACGCCCCGCCCAGACACCCCGCCAGACCCGCGACACCGAGCGTTCCGGCCGTGGTCAGAAACCCGCGCCGGGAGCGTTGTTCCCACATAGATACAACCCCGTTCTACCGCCCGAGACATAACGGTTTTGCTCCCCCGTTCCGTGTCGAAGAGTATGGACGCCGGATTCGAGGCCCACCTCCGGGCCGACGGGGTGGAGTTCGACGCTACCGACGCCGAACTCCTCCGGACCATCGACAGCGAGGGGTCGCTCAACCGGGCCGCCGACGCCCTCGGGCGGTCGTACTCGCGGTCGCTCCAGCGACTCACCGAGTTGGAGGAAGCCGTCGGTCCCCTCGTGGCCCGTCAGCGCGGCGGGTCGGGCGGCGGCGGAAGCGAACTCACCGACGAGGCCCGCGACCTGCTGGCGCGGTTCCAGCGCCTCCGGGCGGAGTTCACCGGCACCGCGGAGGTCGAGGAGACGGTCCTCTTCGGCCGGGTGGTCGCCCGCGAGGGGGAACTCGCCACCGTGGAGACCGACGCCGGGCGACTGCGGGCGCTGGCTCCCGATTCCGACGGCGCTGAGGCGGTGCAGGTCGCGGTCCGCGCGGACACGGTGACCCTCCACGACCCCGGCGACGCCCCGGCGGAGGTGGCGACGAGCGCCCGGAACAGGTTCGAGGGCCGCGTGGCGGCCGTCGGCGAAGCCGAGGCGGTCGCCCGCGTGACCGTGGACGTGGGCGCCGAGGAGTCGCTGGTCGCCATCGTCACTACGTCCAGCGTCGAGAAACTGGGACTGGCGGACGGAACGCCGGTCGTGGCCTCGTTCAAGGCGACCGCGACCCGGGCGAGTCCGAGGGAGCGATAAATCGAACGCAGAAGTCGGTTCAGGGTCGGGCGAGCGACGATTCGACTACGAATAGTTTCCTGAATTGTCTCAGACCGCAGGACGCGCCGGAAGACAAACCGCGTCTTCCGAGCCCCGTCTCACTTCGTTCGACGGGACGCCGCGAGGGCCT
>PXSM01000093.1:17991-19165 GCA_003023465.1 Halobacteriales archaeon SW_6_65_15
ACTGCCTCATCGAGTAGTGGCCTGCGTACACCAAATAACAATGAGGTAACAGTCTAAAGAAATGAATATCGGTCCTAGACAAACAATGTTATGTCTTTCTGCTACGGCTTCATCCCCTCGACCAGTCCGACGATCTCCTCGTGTACGCTCTCACTGACCTCCCGATGCGGCTTCCGCGCGTATCCCGCGGAGACTCCCCGATAGCGCATCGCGGCCTTCGCACCCGGGACGCCGTACTTCGCCGTGACCGCCCGGTTCAGGTCCACCAACTCGGCGTTCAACTGGCGGGCCTCCGCGTCCTTGCCCGCCTGATGCAACTGGAAGATCTCGTTCGCGCGCTCCGGGGCGACGTTCGCCAGTCCGAGGATGCCGCCGTCAGCGCCCGAGGCGAGGGCGTGGGCGTAGACGCTCCCCGAACCGACGAACAGGTCGAACTCCTCGTCCGCGGTCAGTCTGCGCTCGCGCTGGAGGGTTTCGAGGTCCCCGCTCGAATCCTTCATCCCCGCGACGTCGTCGTGGCTCGCCAGTCGGCCGACCACCTCGGGCGAGAGCTTGACCTTGGTGTAGGCGGGTACGCTGTAGAGGTAGATCGGAATCGGACTCTCGTCGGCGACCTCGCGGTAGTAGGCCTCCAGCGCGTCGTCGTCGTGGGTGTAGTAGAAGGGCGTCACCACCAGTGCGCCGTCCGCGCCCGCCTCGGCCGCGCGCTCGGTCTGGCGGAGCGTCTCCTTCAGGCCCGGATGCCCCGTCCCGGCCATCACCGGCACGTCGGCCTCCTCGGCGACGATCTCGACCACGCGGGCGCGCTCCTCGACGCCCATGAGTTCCGCCTCGCTGTTCGACCCGCAGGGGACGATGAAGTCCACGCCGCCGTCCTCGACCCACTCGACGACTGCTCGGAGGCGCTCGGTGTCCAGATCGCCGTCCTCGTCGAAGGGCGTGACCAGCGGCACGCCGGTTCCGTTCATACCCAACCTCTCGGTCTGGCCACCCTTGAAGGTAGCCGCCCCGGCAAAGAGAACGACTCAGCACTGCGGCCGAGACCGACGGACTGGGACGCGCTCGGTAACACTTTCCACGGGCAACAACCCGGTGACACGGACCACCACAGGGTGGGATAAAGGGGCCGCCCGGTCGCGTGTAGCTTGGTCGCCTGAGCGTGGCCAGTATTTCG
>PXSM01000094.1 GCA_003023465.1 Halobacteriales archaeon SW_6_65_15
GACGAAGTCGTCGGCCACCGCCGGGGTGGTCACCGAGTCCGAGAACCGCAACTCGGCGACCCGGGCCGGGCCGTCCCGGTGGTGAACCTCGAAGTAGTCGGTCATACAGTCGGGTCCGGGCGGGAGACGCAATTATCTTGCGAGACGCGGGCGCAGGGGGCACGACCGCCACATCCTCGCGTAACCTTATAAGTGAAAACGCACAACGTGTCGATATGGGAATGCGAACGGTTCGCCTCCGCGACGTGACCGTCGATATCGACGAGGAGACGTACGAGCGAATCGAAGCCGAGCGACGGGAGGGTGAGTCGCTGTCAGACGCCTACGACCGACTCGCCGGGGAGGCGTCGCTCCTCGACTTGGCCGGAACCATCACCGACGAGGAGGCCGAGGAGATGAAGGAGGCCACCGAGGCGAGTCGGCAGGCAGGTATCGAGAGTACGGAGAAGGCACTCCGGAAATGGGATGAGGCGTTCGAGTAGATGATCCTGGATACCTCGTTTCTTATCGACGTACAGCGCGACTTCGGTCCTGCCATCGACCGGACTATGACGATTGAGTCCGCGGACAGGCCGACACGCATCCCACTGGTCGTCGTCTACGAACTGTTTTTGGGCGTCGGAAAAGGGACGAGAACTGAAGCGAACCGCCGTGCGTCCAACGACTTCTTCGGCGGTTCTCACTAATCCCGGCTACGGAGTCGATAGCAAAGCGTGCAGGGTTTCTCGACGGAACTATCGAACGCAAGTTTGGAAACGAGATCGGCCCACTAGACGCGATCATCGCCGCGACTGCCCTCGAATACGACGAACCGGTCGTCACCGCAGACGTAACCGACTTCGAGAAGGTCCCCGACCCGGAACTCCGCGTCGAGACGTACTGACCATTCCACGCCCTGGTCAGCCTATTCTTCCCTCAGGTCCACCAGTTCCACGCCTTCCGGAACCAGCTTCAGCACGCTCTCGGGCCAGCCGCGGTGCGCGAGGGTGAACGCGGTCTCCGGGTTCGCCGCCGCAAGGCGGGCGACTCCCAGTGCGGCCGACCGGTGCCCTTCGGCGTCCATGCGCTCGGGCACCTCCGCGGTCAGGGGGTAGGTCTCCGAGAGAATTTGGTCGTCGGGGTCGAGGTGGAGGCGCGCGAGGCGGTCGTGGTGACGGACGACCTCGGGTCTGCGGGCGCTCTCCCCGGAGAGGTAGAAGAAGGCTCCCTTGGAGACGGGTTCCTCGCGTTCGAGTTGCTCGGCGTGCTCGACGAGGGCGCGATAGCCGTCGAGCATCGCCGGGTGGGCGCGGGCGCGAGTTTCGACCAGTTCGAGGAGGTTGCCGGACCGCAGGGCCTGCTTGATGGTCCTGATCTCCTGAAACGTGACGTGGAGGTTGTGCTCGGCCAGTAGCTCCTCGCGCTCGCGGTCGGCGAGACTCCGGAGTTCGGCGGGCGCGTAGTCGGCACACACCGGACACGAGCAGGGGAAGTAGTCGAGGTCGTCCAACTGCTCGGTGCCCCGGACTGTGAGGTACCGGTCGTCGCGGGCGTAGAGCGCGTAGGCCGCCGAGTCGAAGAGGTCACAGCCCATCGCGACCGCCAGCGCGAACATCATCGGGTGGCCCGCGCCGAACAGGTGGACCGGCGCGTCCACGCCGAGGCCGCGCTTTGCGGCGGCCACCACGTCCACCATCTCGGCGTATCGGTAGTCGTTCATCAGGGGTACGACCGCGCCGACCGGGAACACGTCCAAATCGGTGCCGTAGGCGTGACGGGCGGCCTCCTCCCGAAGGTCAGGATAGGTCGAACCCTGCACGGGCGCGTTCACGAGCATGTCGCCCATGTCCACGCTCTCGGCGACTTCGAGGCGTTCTTGAGTGGTGGCCAGCTCCTCCTCGGCCTGCTGGCGCTCGACGTCCGGCGGCGTGGGGATGTCCACCGGGGTTCCGATGTCGCTCCCGACGTCGTGCTGGAACTGGAGTATCTCGGGCGTCGTCACGTCGATGTCGCCGTACTCGGCCAGCTGGAACGACCCGGAGTCGGTCATGATCGCGCCGTCGAATCCCAGCACGTCGTGGAGGCCCCTGTCGAGCGCCTCGTCGCGGTAGTCGTCGCTCCCGTAGAAGATGTAGGAGTTGGTGATGAGTACCTCCGCGCCGAACTCCGATTCGAGTCTGGCGGGGTCGACGGTCGAGAGGTGCGGGTTGACCACCGGCATGAGCGCTGGCGTCTCGACGGTCACGCCCGCGCGGGGAACCGCCAGTTCCCCGATGCGACCCAGTGCGTCCTGGTCGCGTATCTCGAAAATCTCTCTGGTCATTGTAGGTCGATAGCGGGAACGCGGGGGTAAGGATTGCGTTCTAAGACGTCTGGTCCGCTAATCGGGGTCGCCGTCTCACTGCCGTGTGGCGTCGAAGCCCGGACCAGTCGAAAAACGTATGTAAATTCCCTATGACACCAGACGGTATGTCGAGTAGAGAGATCACCTTTCGCGGGGGAACGCGGACGGCGCTCGGCTTCGTCACCGCGTTTGCGCTGGTCCTGATAGGGTTGATGCCGGTCAAGGAAGCCGTCTCCGATTCCTCGGCGATGGTCCAGTTGGCGTTCGAGTTCGGCAAATTCGGACTCCTCGGGGGAATCGGATTGGTCGCCCTCCGAAGAGAAGGCGTCCGAATCGCGGACCTCGGACTGTCGTCGCGGCACCTCCCTCCGGCCGTCGTGACGTTCGGCGGCGCGTGGGTGGCGCTGAACCTCGTTGGCGTCGGACTGGCCGCGGTGACGGCCAATCAGTGGGGGCTCGGCCTTCTCCGGGAAACCACACCCACTCTCTTGGACGGCGTTCTCGCGCCGCGGTTGACGACCCTACTCTTTTATCTCGTCGTCGTCGGCATGGTCGAGGAGTTCCTGTTTCGAGGGTACTTCCAGACGAAGGTCATCGCTCTGCTCGGTGACGACACCCGACCCCGCGTCGCGCTCGGTGTCGTGACCGCGAGCGTCGTATTCGGCCTCGGACACGTTCCGGGCGCGCTGGTCGCCGGGGCGTCCGTGCGGGGTGCCATCTCGCTCGTCGCGATAACTGCACTCTCGGGAATCGCGTTCGGGACACTCTACGAGGCGACGCGGAACGTGTACTTCGTGGGTCTGCTGCACGGACTCGGCGACACGTGGCCCCTCGTCGTCGATTGGCAGAGCTGGTCGGGGAGCGCCCTCGGAGCGTATCTGGTCGGCGTCGTAGTAATCTACGTCGCGGCGGCGTTGCTCTATCGGTGCTGGGCGGTCGAGACGGACCTGACTCCTGCGGTGGGGCGGCAGGAGTGGGGTCGCTCCATCTCCGCCAGCGGCGGTGCGGTTCCGACGGAGACGCCGGATTCGGGGTCCGAGTAGAACCCGGAGGCTGTATCTACTCGTCTTCGGTCCCGAACGCCTCGTAGTAGAGCACTCCCAGCGTCGTCCGGCCGTCTCGAATCTCTCGTCCGGCGACGTGCTCCCGTAGCTCGTCCATGGTCGTCGTCTCGACACGGATGGACTCGTTGTGATCCAACTCCTGTTCAGCCGTCGGCGTACACCCGTGGGCGACGAAGAAGTGGAGGACGCAGTCGGCGATTCCGTTGGCGGGTTCGACGCTGGTCAGGAACTCCACGCGGTCGGCCTCGTAGCCGGTCTCCTCGCGGAGTTCGCGGTGGGCCGTGGCGGCCCGGTCCTCGTCGTCGGGTTCTATCCCGCCGACCGGGAGGCTCCGGTTGACCCGCCGGACGGCCTGCCGCCACTCTTCGATGACGACGACTTCGCCCGCGGGCGTGAACGGCAGGACCACGACGCTCGGTGGCTCGGACAGGTAGTCGAAGTCGGTCTCGGTGCCGTCGGGCAGGCGAACGTCCTCGCGGCGGACGTCGAACCCGGGGCAGGAGTAGGCCACCTCGGAGTCGAGAACCTCCCACGCGAGGGAGTCGGCCTCCGCTGCGGCGGAGTCGTCATCGGATGCGGTGGAATCGTCCTCTGGCGCGCGCTCGTCGCTCATAGCCGGTGATTCTCGGTGGAACGTGAAAAGACACTTCGGTTCTGGGTGGGATTCGGACCTCGGCGACGGCAGTGCTTGCTGAGGAAAGACACGATATTCTATCCTTACGATATAATTCCAATTCCTTCGAAAATATGCTTACGTCTAAATCAGGACTGGCTTACTCGACCATCGACCTTGGACCGCGATTCTCCTCGACCGATTCGGAAGACAGGTTCACAAAACCACTATCTCAGGCCACCCTTAACTAAACAACAGTCATCTGATAGGCCCGCAGGCTTAATTATCGCCAAGTCGTTTCCTGTAGAGCACAGACCGGTCGGAGTGGCCGATTACAGAACTCTCCCAATCATGGCCCGAATCGCAGTCGCACACGCGGATCTGATGGCGAAAGGCGGCAGCGAAGCCGTCTGCATGAACGCCCTCGAAGCCCTGCAGGGCGTCCACGAGGTGACCCTGCTGACGCTCACCTCGCCCGACCTGAACGAACTCAACCGCTACTTCCGCACCGAGGTCAGAGACGTGGACGTGCGCCGTCCGCGGTGGGCGGCGCTCCTCCTGCGGCGGGTAGACGCCTCGCGGGGCGGCCTCCGGAACGCTCTGCTGAACCGGTTCGTCGCCGACTGTCGCGACGAGTTCGACCTCGTGGTCGGCACCGACGACGAACTCAGCGTCCGCGGACCCGCGACCACCTCTCCGACCGACTGACGTGGAAGTTCGGAAACTACGACCCCGAACTGGTTCGATCCAGTACGCTCCTCGCCGACTCCGGATGGACCGCCGACGTGGTGCAGGACGCCTACGACGAGCGCCCCACCGTGATTCACCCGCCGGTGGATACCCGCGGCTTCGACGAGGCGGCCGTTCCGTGGGGCGGCCGCGAACCCGGATTCGTCGCGGTCGGCCGCGTCGCCCCGGACAAGGACGTCCTGCGGAACGTCGAGATCGTGGACCGAGTGCGCGACCGGGGCCACGACGTCCACCTCCACCTCGTCGGTCCGGAGGCGGACGACGAGTACGCCCGCGAGGTCGAACGGGCGGCCGCCGACCGCGAGTACGTCAACCTCGACGGCGAAGTGTCCCGCGAGAGACTGGTCGAACTCGTCTCCACTCACCGCTACGGTCTCCACGCCGCACGCCACGACGGCTTCTCGACCGCGGTCGCCGAACTCGTCGCGGGCGGCACGCTCCCGTTCGTCCCCGACAGGGGGAGCCAGCCCGACATCGTCGGCAGCGACGACCTCACCTACGGCACGACCGACGAGGTCGCCGAGCAGATCGACCGCGTGCTGTCGAACTCCGAGCGCGCCCGGAAACTCCGCCGGGCGACCCCCGAAATCGAGGACCGCTTCGGCAAGCGGCGGTTCCACCGGAAGATGCGCGAGGTCGTGGCCGAGGAACTCTCCATGGAGCAACCGACGCCACCCCGGCCGAAGGTGTAGAAGTGACGGCAGAGAATACCGGGCTCCGGAGGCTCACGCGTCCGCGAGGAACGCGATTGCGACCAGCAGCAGCCCTCCAGCGCCGAGTGCCACGAGGAACTGCCCGCTCAGTACGAAGCCGGTCGCAACGAGCGCGACGCCGAATCCGAGCAGGGCGCTCTGGACGGCCGACCAGTCCGAGTCGAGTCGTTCGGCCACCCACCGGGTAGACGGCGAACCGGCCGCGAGGGCCGCGACGCCGAAGCACATCCAGACGACGCCGAGCCGGACGAAGCGAGCCTGTCCCGCGGTTTCGGATGGCTCCCAGAGTGCGACGCCGACGAACACCGCGCCGCCGCCGAGCCACGCGGCCGCGAGTGTCCCGCGGCCGACCGGGCGTTCGGCCATCTTGGTCGTGCCGACCGACGGCGTTCGTTCGTATAAGTATGAAACGCGATACTCGCGACTGCTTTCGGACTAAAAGCGGCCTAACTCCGACCCGCGGACGAAAAACGACTGACTCGAACGGGTCCGAATCGCTACCGGGTCTCGGGCTCGGCGGTCCGCGTGCGCCGTTCGGTCGTCCGGGACTGGTAGGCGTTGTACCCCGCGAGGGCGGCGACCAGCAGGCCGCTCACCACGTCGCTCCAGAACGCCCCGTCGCTGAACACCTCGAAGATGAACGGCGCGATCACCATCCAGAGCCCGAGTAGGGCGACCAGCGACGCGGCCCCGGTGTTGATGCCCTCCACGTCGTCGGCCCTGAGGGCGTTGTAGCCCGCGATGATGCCGATTGCGGCACCGACGATGATGTCGTTCCAGAAGTTGGCCGCCGGCGGCGAGTAGACGAACGCCGAGATCACTATCCACCCACCGATCAGCGCCACTACCGCCGAGATGTATCCGGTCGAGTGGTTGTTGCGGTTTCTCGTTGTGGTTTCGCTCATTGTCTCTCCCCCACGTTCAGTTGGACGTTTAACCGGATAAATCGATTGGCTACTGCTGGAAATCGGACGCGAACGCCGCTGGATCGGATCGAACGCCTACG
>PXSM01000095.1:0-1600 GCA_003023465.1 Halobacteriales archaeon SW_6_65_15
CTGGCCGAACACCGACGCGCACCCGCTGAGAGGCGTCACTCCGCAAATCCCGATGAACTGTCGCCTGGAAACCCGGAGATCGTCACCCACCATACAGTTAGAACTACGACAGGTCAAATAACCGTTGTGCCGACTTTCGGAGGGTCACGGCCACTCGTCGCCGTCCGCCAGCGGGTCCGCGACGACGCCGTCCTGCTGGGCCAGCACCCGGGCGTGCGCCGCACAGACCTCGCGGTTCTCGTCCCACGGGACGTGGAGTCGAACGGTGGCGGGTTCCGAACAGTCGGACTCGGCGCACTCCATCGGCGGCGGCTACGGAGTCGAGTCACATCGTTTTGACGATTTACTTAAAGGCCATGAAAGGACAACCCTACGACTGACCCCGGTCGGTCGAGTAGTACGGGTATGGACGAGTCACCCTTCTCCTCGAGGAACGACGCCGCCGTCGAGCGGGACGTCGTGGACGCCACGCCGACCGAGGCGGTGGTGGACGCGGTCGCCGACGCTCGGGACTGTGATCCGATGGATCTGCCGCGCCCCGGTACGGCGGCTACCTCGTCTTCGAGTACTGCGACTGCACCGTCACCGTGTCGGGAATGGGAACCGTCGTCGTGGACCCTGACGACTGACCGGGACCGCTGGTCGGATTCGCTTCTCGTCTCCTGTGCGAACGCGCCATCGAAACTCCGGCGTTCGCACTCACTCCACGTATCGCCGTTTCTCTGCTCTCGCCGCCTCGTCGCCGTACCGGTCCACCAGCGGCTCGAAGGCGTCGCCGAGCGCTCGCATGCACTGGCCCGCCGAGTGGAACCCCAGTTCGTCGGCGACCACCGGCCACGGGCGTCCCTGTAGTACCTTCCGGACCAGTAGTCGCTCCTCGCGCGGGGACAACGTCTCATTCCGTCCCTCGGAGTCCACGAAGTGCTTGAGCACTACCCGACGGAACGGTCTGGGTGCGGCGTCGTAGAGGCCGGGCCCGTACGCGCTGGCCGCGACGGTCCGCCAGTCCCACGCCGACAGGTCGAGTTCGACCGGAGCCTCGACCGACCGGAGGAGTTCCCGCACCACGTCGGGGTCTGCGTCCCGCAAGGGGTCGGCGAGCATCGACGCGACCCGAGAGGCGAACCACCGCGCGTGGCGGTCACGGAGGTCGGCCCCCGCCTCGCTCAGTGGGTCGAGCATCAGCGCGGAGTACTGGCCGCTGGCGTCGTTTCGGGTGGTCGAGAGCTGGACCGCCCGGTAGCCGTTCTCGCGCCAAAACCGGAGGAGCTCGGGGGTCGCGCCGTAGCCGACGCCCAGCCAGTCGAGCGCGCCCTCGAACTCCCGTCGAATCGCCGCGAGCAGGTGCGAGCCGAGCCCCCGCGACCGGACCGCGTGGTGGACCGCGATGCGCACGACCCGTAGTCCCTCGGGAATCCCCGCCTCCTCGTCCCGTAGCTGGGAGGTCAGCACGTCCGGGAGCATGTTCCCCCGAACGCGCCCGCCCTCGTACATGTGCTCGCGCACGTCCGCCGGGAGATTCCCCTCGCGGGCCAGCAGGGCGACCGCGACGACGTGGCCGTCCCTGTTCGGAGATTCGCTCTCGGCGACCAGCGCCCGG
>PXSM01000095.1:1700-6705 GCA_003023465.1 Halobacteriales archaeon SW_6_65_15
CTCCACGGGGTCGCCCGCGGCGTACCGGATGGGCTCGTCGAGTCGCGCCTCCACGACCGCGTGGTCGCTCTCCGCGAGTCGGTCGCGAAATCGAACCGAGAACCCGCGGCCCGCACCCTCGTAGCCGTGAATCGTCGTCGTGAAGGCGACTCGCGGGGCGGCCAGGAACTGTTCCAGCAGTCGAACCGAGAGGGCCGCGGCCTCGTCCACGAACACGGCGTCCGGAGTCGTCTCTCCGTCTGCGCCGCCGACCTGCTCGGCGGCCGCCTTCGGGCTCTCGAACCGAATCCGGCCGCCGTCGGCGTCTCCCGCGCTCGCGACTCGGACGTCTCGCGGGGGGTCGTGGTCGGTCGTCACGTCGAGACCGAGCGTCTCCAGCAGTGCCTCGGCCCGGGCGAACACCTCGCGCGAACTCCGATACTCGGGGGCCGTGACCAGCACGTCCGCCCCCTCCGCGGCGAGACTTCCGGCCGCGATGCCCGCCGCGCTGGACTTGCCCCGGCCCCGGTCGGCCTCGACCACGACCGCGGTCGGCGAGTCGGCGTCTTCGTTCTGCAACGCTTCGAGTTCCTGCACCACCGCCATCTGGTCGCCCGTGAGACAGGCCTCGTAGGCCGCATCGGGGAACTCGTGGTCAGCCGGGAGTTCGGCCGATTCGGTCGCGTTCGAAAGTCGCGGCGCGGGGTGGGTCAGGCCGTCGCGCTCGACGGATTCCGAATCGACATTGACGATGGCGATTCCGGGGTGGGCGCGAAGGGTCTCGACGAACCGGCGTCGGAAGTTTCCCGTCACGTCGCCGAGGTCCGAGGGCGGAACCGCGAGGGTCCGGTCGAAGTCGGTCCGCCGGTCGGGGAAGTCGCCGAGCGAGGGCAACAGGAGGACGAACAGGCCGCCGCCATCGACTGCGCCGACGATGCGCCCGACCGCGTTCGGCCGGAAGTCGGCGTGGGCGTCGTAGACGACGCACTCGCGGGTCGTCCCGAGCAGGCGGTCGGCGCGTTTCGGACCGACGCACTCGCAGTCGAGGTGGCCGGTCCCGACGAGGGTGGTCGCTCCGCGGTCGATTCCGGCGGCGTCGAGCGCCCGGTCGGCCGCCTCGTAGCAGGCGTCGCGCTCGCCAACGAGCACCAGCAGGCGGCGCTCGTTCGCGGCCCGGGCCTCCTCGCGGAGCGCGGCCGCGACCTCGCCGAGTGTCATGTCCGACGATAGTTTCGAGGTGGGTATGGATGTGTCGGTTAGCTCGGCCCTCTCGGGGGAGTCGGGCACGTCCCACCCTTGTCTCGTCGGGTGTCCACTTGTAGGAACCACTCCTCGAACATCTAGGTCAAAAAAAAGCCGTGCGCTCCTCCGGTCGTTTGCTGGCGGAAGACGGTATCGAAGGTACGTCGTTGTCCGAACCTCTTTGTTCCACCAGTTCGTCCGTCGAAGCATGCCCGGACCAGTCTTCATTGCCGGCGAGAACGTCGATCTTCGCGTCACCGAGCGCGAGGACGTGGAGTTCCTCCAGTACGGTCGCTCCGACCCGGAGCTTCGGCTCCCGCTGGTGTGTACCGTCCCGCGGACCCGCGACGAGATGGAGGAGTTCTACGAGAACAGAATCGCCTCGAACGGCGACGACGGTCGATTCATCGTCTGCGAGAAGGGCGACGACGAACCCATCGGCGAGGCCAACCTCTTCCGGGTCGAGCACGACCGCGGCGAGGTCGCCCTCTGGCTCGTCCCGGAGGTCCACGGCGAAGGGTACGGGACCGAGGTGCTCTCGTTCCTCGTTGAGTGCGCTTTCGAGGAGAAGGGGCTCCACCGCGTGTACAACCGGATCGCCGACTTCAACGACGGCTCCCAGCGGATGGTCGAGCGCTTCGGCTTCGCGGAGGAGGGTCGCCTGCGCGAGCACCTGTTCCTCGACGGCGAGCACCGCGACGAGGTGGTGTCCGGCCTCCTGCGCGAGGAGTGGGACGGTCGCGAGACGTGAGGCAATCCAAGGAGCGAGACCGCCGCGAGTGACCCGGACTCCCTTGCGTTCGTTTCGCACGCTGCCGGGGCATTTGAAAGCGCTTTTAAGGAGTGACGAACTACGCAAGGATACGACCTGCACGCGGTTGATGATGCTCCTAGCCGCACAGGACTACTCCGGCAGGGGAGCCTGAGCCGACGTGCAGGGAGGTGAACAACCTATGCCAGTGTACGTAAACTTCGACGTCCCAGCCGACCTCCAGGACCGCGCCGTCGAGGCGCTCGAGGTCGCCCGAGACACGGGAAGCGTAAAGAAAGGAACGAACGAGACCACGAAGGCGATCGAACGCGGCAACGCCGAACTCGTCTACATCGCCGAGGACGTCCAGCCCGAGGAGATCGTGATGCACCTGCCCGAGCTCGCCGACGAGAAGGGGATTCCCTTCATCTTCGTCGAGACGCAGGACGACATCGGTCACGCCGCCGGGCTGGAGGTCGGCAGCGCCGCCGCGGCCGTCACCGATTCGGGTGAGGCCGGAGACGACGTCGACGACATCGCCGACAAGGTCGAGGAACTGCGGTGAGGTCTGAACCATGAGTGCTGAAGAGACCGAAGAAGAAGGATCCACGCCCGCCGAAGTGATCGAGATCGTCGGCAAGACGGGGATGCACGGCGAGGCCATGCAGGTCAAGTGCCGCATCCGCGAGGGCGAGAACCAGGGCCGCATCATCACGCGGAACTGCCTCGGCCCCGTCCGCGAGGGCGACGTGTTGCAACTGCGCGAGACCGCCCGCGAAGCCGACTCCATCGGAGGTCAGTAACCGATGCCCCAGACGAGAGCGTGTGACTTCTGCGGGTCGGACATCGAGCCCGGCACGGGCACGATGTTCGTCCGCACCGACGGGAGTACCGTCCACTTCTGCTCGGCGAAGTGCGAGAAGAACGCCGACCTCGGGCGCGAAGCCCGCGATCTGGAGTGGACCGAAGACGGTAGCGCGGCGGAGGGTACCGAAGAATGACCGAGACCGAGCGCACCTTCGTGATGGTCAAGCCCGACGGCGTCCAGCGCGGCCTCATCGGCGAGGTCGTCTCCCGACTGGAGGAGCGCGGCCTCAAGATGGTCGCCGGGAAGTTCATGCAGATCGACGAGGAGCTCGCCCACGAGCACTACGGCGAACACGAGGGCAAGCCCTTCTTCGAGGGCCTCGTCGAGTTCATCACGTCCGGTCCCGTCTTCGCCATGGTCTGGGAGGGCCAGGACGCGACCCGACAGGTCCGCAAGATGATGGGCGAGACCGACCCCGCCGAGTCCGCGCCCGGCACCATCCGGGGCGACTACGGACTGGACCTCGGTCGGAACGTCATCCACGGCTCCGACCACGAGGACCCCGGCGCGAACGAGCGCGAGATCGACCTGTTCTTCGACGACGAGGAACTGGTCGAGTACGAGCGCATCGACGAGACGTGGCTGTACGAGTAAGGTAGCGTTCGGTTTTCGCTTCGATTTTCGGTACACGTCTATCCTCATCACCAACGGAATTTCTCGGCAACGAACATCTCTAGGATACCGATGTTATCCACACGATCCCCTAATTCAGAAGTGCTAGCTGTTGCTTGAGCCTAGGAGAGACCGCACCCGCACCGTCAGAGCGAAGCTCTGACGAGCCTGGCACTTCGCTGTCGCTTCGTTGCGTTACTTCGTCCCTCGCGCGTTCCTCGCGCACGCCGACTGCCATTTTGTCACTGAGTGCCACTAGTGGGCAGTCTAAGACAACTATATATTTCTTAAACACGCCTGTATATGTTTCAAATAGCCTTAGACGCCTCCTCGCATCGAGGCCGGTATCGCGATGTCGAAACGTACCACTGAACTCCACCGAAACAACCCTTTCCAACCCACGTCCAGTGGAACAGCAGTTTTGTGTGAGCGTTGCGACACCCCGGTATGGACACCGACACCACCCGTCGCGCCCTGCTTGCCGCCATCGTGGGCGGAGGAGTCGTCGGCGGGTCGCTCTCGCCGGTCCGGGGCTACCTCGACCGGTTCGCCCCGTTCTCCGGGTCGGCGTGGCGGGACGCGACCGACCGGACGGACCGCCGGGTCGAGAGCCCCTACGGCTCGGCCGAAGTCAGCTACGACGACTACGGGACGGCCCACGTCGAGAGCGTGGGCGAATCGGGCGGCGAGCAGGCCCTCTACTTCGCGGTGGGGTACGCGCAGGCAGCCGACCGGCTCTTCCAGATGGACCTCCAGCGTCGGGTCATGCGCGGGCAACTCTCGGCGGTGGTCGGCGAGGCCACGCTCGACTCCGACGAGTTCCACGTCCGGATGGACTTCGTGGGCGGCGCGGAGGCCAACCTCGAACTCCTCGAAGACACTCCGACGGGCGACGCCATCGAGGCCTTCGCGGAAGGCGTGAACGCCTGCCGGGAGAACGAGGAGTTGCCCCTCGAATTCGGCCTGCTGGATTACGAGCCCGACCCGTGGACGCCCGCCGACACGATGCTCATGGAACAGCAGATATCGTGGGGGCTGACCGGGAGCTTCTGGACCCTCCGGCGGGAACTGGTGGCCGAGAAGCTCGGCGCGGACGCGGTCGAGGAGCTCTACCCCTTCCGGATGGACCACGACGCGCCGATACTCCGGGGCGGGAGCGATGGCGAGTCCGCCGACCGAAATCGGGTCCAGCCCTCCGGAGCCTTCGACGACGCCGCCCTCCTCGACTGGCTCGGGGAGTTCGAGTCGCCGCCGGGCGTCGGGTCGAACAGCTGGGTCGTCTCCGGCGAGCACACCGACAGCGGCGCGCCAGTCGTCGCCAACGACCCCCATCTCACGCTGATGGCTCCGCCGGTCTGGTACGAGATGAACCTCCGGACCGACGACGTGAGCGTCCGCGGAGTGACCTTCCCGGGCGTCCCGTTCGTCGTCATCGGTGAGAACCACGCCGGAGCGTGGGGGTTCACCAACGCGGGAGCCGACGTGATCGACTTCTACACCTACGAGACCGAGGGGTCGGACGAGTCCGGGGAGTCGGGCGGCTCGACGGAGCC
>PXSM01000096.1 GCA_003023465.1 Halobacteriales archaeon SW_6_65_15
GCTTCCTGCGGGAGGGGGTCGCCGTCTTCGTCGTACACGGTCCACTCGCTCGTCCTCTCGTAGTCGTCCACGTCGGACGGGATGTCGTCGGTACCGACGCCGACCAGCTCCGCGGCCCGGTCGTTCGCCCGCAACAGCTCTCCGTCGGCGTCCCGGACCGAGATCGCGATGGGACTGGTGTCGAATATCTCCTGGACGAGCGCCTCCTCCTCGCGCAGTCGCTCGTCGGTCGCGTCCGTATCGGGGGTTTCAGGGGCTTCGGGGGCCTCGCGGAGGAACCCGGTGACGAGTCGCTCGCCGTCGCTCCGGTGCTCGAAGGCCGACATCGTGAGGCGGCGCTCGTCGGCGTCGGCTGTTCGCACCGTCACCTCGAAGGTCCCGTCGCTCTCCGCGGCGTCCTCGCGCTTGGTGGCGTCCCCATCTCCGTCCCTGCTCCCACCTTCGGGGTGTTCATACCATCGGCCGTCGCGGTCCTCGAACCGCTCGGGGACGAACTCGTCGAACGCCCGGCCGAGCAAATCGTCGGGCGCGTAGCCGAGGCGGTCCTCGACGGCGTCGTTGGCGTAGACGACGGTGCCGTCGCCGTCCACCGTCACGACGGCGTCGCTGGCCGCCGCGACCATCCCCTCGAAGAACTCGCCGTCGAAGTCGGGGCGACTCGGCGGCGCAGGGTCTCTCCCGGACGGCTGGTTCTCGTGACCCCTCATGAGATAATACAGTCTCCGTCCCTTCGTTTTGTATCGGCAAGGTAAATAGCTTCATGCCCGTGCAATCGGAACCGGTTCGAGGAACCGCTCGCCGCCCGCTTACACCGACGCGAGGCGGGCGATGTACACCAGACTCAGCACGTGGTCGTTTACGTCGAGGTCGGCCGGACCGGGCTTGTCGGGGTCGAAGCTCTCGACCTCGGAGAACCCGCGCATGTACTCCCGGAGGTCCTCGCGGGTTCGCTCAGTCAGCCAGCCGACCTCCTCGTAGTATTCGAGGGCGTTGCCGGTGTTCTCGAATCCGGCCTTGTTGATGAGGAAGTCGAGCCACTCGAAGACGACCACCTCCGCGCCGTACCGGTCGGGCAGTCCGTCGAGGTAGGGCTTCTCCGGGAGCGCCCCCGCGGTCGAGAACTGGCTCTGGAGCCGGACGAGTTCCTCGTGCTGGCTGTGGCGCAACACGTCGTCGGGCGAGGCTGGCAGTTGCTCGCCGCCGTCCTCGAACTCGGCGGGCGTCTCCCGGTTCGGGTCCGCGAGGCGGCGCAGGTCGCGCAGGTCGTAGTCTCCGGGCGTCGGCGGCATGTTCGGGTACGTCTGGCTAACTCACACCGACCATTTAAGCTTTCTTGCCCGACCCGCCGCGTGAAATCGGCAAATCGACTATCGGATTGCTTTTCTCCACCAACCATGGGATGCGCCGCGAGGCCCCCGTGGCCGAGCACGCCGTCGGAGGCAAGCTCCGACGAGCCCTCGTTCGCTTCGCTCACGAGGACGGGGGAGGCACGGGGGCGCGGTTGCGGTGCTGTCCTGGCGGATGAAGGGCGAGCGACGGTGAGGTCGCTCCGCAACCGAACCGAGCGAGGGCTTCTCTCCCCTCGGTTTCGGGAGTAGCTAGCACCGAAGAGTAGCTAGCGTCGAGGAACGCCCCAGAGGAGTGGCGAGCGTTGAGCAGTAACTAGTAAACCAAGACTGTTCTACCAGAACGAAAACCGAGTCAAAACGAGACCGGTCAGTTTCGAGCTTTCCGGACAACAGTGACGACCGTGACGAGTGCGACCGCGAGACCGAGGAGGCCGGTGACCTTACCCTTGGCCTTGCGCTTGACCTCGTACTTCTTGTCGGCACCGATGTCGGGGTCGGGACCGTGTTCGTACTCGCCCTCCTCGTGGTCACCTTCCTCGTCGAACTCGTCGAAGTCGGTCTGTTTGCTCCCGCTGGAGCTCTTGAGCTTCCAGACCGCGACGCCGACGGCGGCGACCACGACCAGCAGGCCGACGAGCTTGCCCTTCATGCCGCCCGAGGACTTCGACTTCGATCCGGTCCGTTTCGCGGACTTCGAGCCGGTGCGGCCCGTGGACCCGTCCATCTCGTCGGGGAACCGGTACTCCTCTATCAGCGCTGGCCTATCGAGATTTATCTCCAGAATTGCCATGTGATTCAGTTCGGCGGACACACAGGAATAGGTTGCGGCTACTAGGATCGACAGTTGATAAGAACTTCAGACGAAAACGGACCTAAGACCGTTTCAAAAGCCCCCACCCGGTCGCGGTCGCTCTGAGGGATATTCGCGCCTCTCCGTACCGAAGGAGCTCCACTCCTTCGAACCTTCGTTCACTCCGTTCACGAAGACACCGCCCGGCGCGAATACTAGCCCGCAGAGCCGACTACGCCCTTCGGGCGCGCCCGGGCGGCCCCTTTATCCCGCCCGGTGGTTCGTGTCACTGGTCATTTGCCGGTGGGTTGCGTCATCGACTTGAGCCTCGTGCCTCCCCAGCCTCCTGCGGTCCTCACTGCGTTGCGGTCCTCGACCCTCGCACGCTTTGGCTCGCCACGAGGGCTCGCCAGCGCGCGCCGGAGTTATTCGTGGCATCGAGTGCGTCAAGGAAATGAAAATCAGGTCTTAGGAATGAAAAAACAGTCTTTAGGAACGTATAGTTATATCAAAGTATCCCGTTCCGGCCACAATCCTCTCCGCGTTGGCCGCCGAACGCCCGCCATGGCGCAGTGTCCGGTCTGCGGGAGCGACATCGAACAGGGCAACCCGACCGAGACCGACTACCGCGAGGAGGCCTTCGGCGGGACGCAGGTCGAACACGAGGGCGAGACCTACGTCTTCTGCTGCGAGGAGCACCGCGACGCCTTCGAGGAGAATCCCGACGAGTACGTCTGAGTGCTCCGGCCATCGGAGACGACCGCCCGCCGCCTCACTGGTACCGCGCGATCATGATCCGGACCACCGTTCCGTCGTACCGGATGTAGTAGCCCGACTTCCCACCGCTGGTGTACGGCACGTCTTCGAGTTCTCGGTCGAGGCGGTCGAGTTGACTGCCGTTTATATTCGTGGTTATCGGCCCGTTCTCGACGGTTCGTTGCAGAAGCTCCTGCACGTACGTCGCGTCCCCGATTCGAGAGTCCGCCGAATCGACGACCGTCGCGTCGTCCGGTGGGTTTTGCACGAGATACGTGGAGAGCTTTCCACCCTCGTCCGAACCGAAAGCGGTCGTCGGAACCGTTCCCGAGGCGGTCGGTTCGTCCCCTGCCGTCGTGCCGACTGTCGAAGTGCTGTCCGGAACCTCCGTCGTCGGCGTTCCCGACTCGTCCGACAGACAACCGGATGCCGACAGCGTGACGACGAGTGCGAGGGCTATCAACAGGAACAAACGTGTCATGTACTCTATCAGACTGTGAGTGCCAAGTGGTCTTCAATGTACTCCATGGAGTTCCCACCACTCTCGGTATCAGTTTGATATATAATAATAAAATATTAAGGAATCTAATATAATATTATATTTTAATTTTTGGCGGGAATAATTCTGGCCGATATAGTGGACAAAACGAATGAAATAGTCGGGGAAAAGTCCTACTCCAACTTCGCCTTCGCGTCCCGGAACAACCCGTCGAGAATCTCCGGCGTGGTGGGGTGGTACGCGCGGTCGGGGATCTCTCGCACGTCCATCTCCGTCTCGACGACGACCTGCATCGTCTTCGCCATCGTGTCGGCGTCGTAGTGGAGGCCCTGATACCCGAGGACCGTCCCGTCCTCGGCGTCCACGACCAGTTTGGCCAGTCCCCTCGGAACGTCCTTGGTCTTGAACACGCCGTCGCTGCTGGCCTGTCGGGTGACGGCCACGTAGTCGCGGTCCTCGGCGGCCAGCGCGCCCTCGGAGACGCCGACTCTGGCGTAGGGGTAGACGCCCAGCCCCGAGAAGATGACGTGGTGGTGGACGTTGTGGTACTCCCGCAGTTCCTCGCCGTCGCGGTGCCGGAGGACGTTCTCTGCCGCGACGAACCCCTGCTCCTTGGCGACGTGCAGGATGGGTTCGCGTCCGTTGGCGTCGCCGACCACGAAGATTCGGTCGTCGTCGCTGGCCTGCATCGTGTCCCGGACCCAGTCCGGACCGGGGTCGAGCGCGGTGTTCTCCAGTCCGACGTTCTCTACCTCCGGACGCCGCCCCGTGAACAGGAACAGCTGGTCGGCCTCGACGGTCTCGTGCTGGTCCCGGCGCGTGACGTGCAGGCGAATCCCCTCCTCGCCCGACGTGCCACCGTCCCCGTCGCTCTCGACAGAACTTTCCCCGATTGGCTCCACCGACTGCTCGTGGGTGTTCGTCAGCACCTCCACGTCGAACTCCTCGCGGTAGAGGTCGAGTATGGTCTCGCGGAACGGCTCGTCGGCCTCGTCGAGGGGATAGTCGTCGTGCTCGATCACCGTGAGGTCCATCCCGGCGGCCTCCGAGAGGTACGGCACCATCTCCAGCCCGACGTAGCCGAAGCCCATCACGACCCCGGAGTCGGGGAACTCGGTCGCGTCGAGCACGTCCGCGCTGGTCACGTAGTCCACCTCGTCGAGGCCGTTGAGGTCCGGGACGTTGACGGTCGAGCCGGTGGCGACGACCACGTAGTCGGCCTCTACCTCCCGGTCGCCGACCGCGACGGTGTGGTCGTCCACGAACCGGGCGGTCCGGTGGTAGAACGTCACGTCGTCGCGCCGGGCGAGTTCGCGGACCGCGGCGCGTCGGTGTTCCGCGAAGGTCTCGACGTGGTCGTCCTTCGTGGTGACGACCTTCTCCAGGTCCACCTCGGGCACGCCGTCGAGTCGATGGTCGTGGCGCGCCTCGAACCGGTGTTCGCCGGCCGAGAGCACGTCCTTCGACGGCATGCATCCCCGGAGGATGCAGAGGCCACCGCCGGGGTCGCCGTCGTCCACGAGCGTCAACTCGACGCCCTCCTCGTCGGCCAGCTCCTGCGCGACGGCGACTCCCGCGCTACCGTAAGCCCCAATGATGACGACGTGCGTTGTCACACGAGGACTGACGGTCGCGTTTCCATTCAGTGTTCGGTCCGAGATACGTATCAGGGAAAAGCTACACCCGTCTCGAATCAGTGGTAAACGAGATAGAGACGATTCGGAACTGAGGTTGTTTAGAAAGTCCCACCCGGTGGTTCGGTTCACCGAGCGCATTCCGTGGTTAGTCGTACCGGGCGTATCCTCGTAATTGGTGTCACCGAGTGCATCCCGGGGATGCGACGCTTCTCGGGCCATATCCAAACTCCGTCGAGAACTGCGGGGTGAGAAGAGAATCGGGAGGGCAACGGGAACCTGCAGAGGCTACCGACTACCGAAGTCGCGCGAGGAGTGCGGCACCGATCAGGGCCACGACGGCCGCAGTGACGCCGAAGCCGGGGATGCCGCCGTCGTTGTCCTCGGCGTCCGTGGCGTCGGTGGTTCCGTCGGCGGGGTCGCTATCGGTGGTCTCGTCGTCAGTGGTCTCGCCGGCGCTGGTCCCAGACTCTCCGTCGGTGGTCTCCGCGCCCGACTCGTCGCCGGTCTCCGACTGCATCGAGACGGTGCGCTCGGAGAAGTTGTTGACCGCGACCAGCACGTCCGCGCTGGCCGAGCCACTCCCCGCGCTCTCGACGGTGTACCGCGACTGCTCGCTTCCGATGGCGCTCCGAAGCTGACTGTAGGTCGCGGCCTCGACTGCGGCCTCGCCGTCCACCTGCACCGTCAGGTCCTCGGAGGCGTTCAGAGCTTCCTCGGAGACGCTGGTGACGAGGATGGTCCCCTCGTGGGTCGTCCGGTTCACGGTGAAGGCGACCTCGCCCTCGGCGGACTCGGCGGTCTCGACCGTGGTGTTGTCGTCGTAGCTCACGGTGTCCACGACCATTTGCTCGCCGTCACCTTCGGTTCCGTTTTCGCTGTCGTTCTCGTCGCCGGTTTCGGTCTCGTTTCCGGCGTCGCCTTCACTCTCGTTTCCGGTTTCGTTGCCGTCGGCGCGCTCGCTGGCGGCCATCACGTAGGCCTCGGCCTTCGCGTCGCCGTCTGCGATGAGCCGTTCCTGCTCGTC
This sequence comes from Halobacteriales archaeon SW_6_65_15, assembly GCA_003023465.1. Classification (GTDB taxonomy): domain Archaea; phylum Halobacteriota; class Halobacteria; order Halobacteriales; family Haladaptataceae; genus Halorussus. The sequence goes on from PXSM01000096.1 coordinate 6,056, forward strand.
GTCGTTGTCGTCCCTCCCCTCGGGGTACGCTCGGAAGACGAGGCGGCCGTCCTCGCCGAGGTGGGCGGTCACGTCGCCGTCGTCGTTGACGGTCGCGTTGCCCTCGCCGACGACGATGAAGGTACCCTCGGTGCCGTTCTCGGTGGCCACCTCGACCTGCGAGTCGCTCTCGGCCGAGGCGTTCGCGCCCGACGAGAGGTTCGCCACCACGTAGTCGGACTGATCGCCCGACTCGACAACGAGGATGCCGTGGCCGTTGTCGTGGGCGGTCATCGTAGCACCGTTCTCGGCGGCGACGCGGGCCTCGGTCTCGGTCGTCGCGTCGAGGGCGACGCCAGCACCCTCGATCTGGGTGACGGCCGACACCGACGCGCCCACGTCCACGAGGCCGCCGTCTTCGACGCTACTCTGGGACTCGACCGCCACGGAGTCCAGCATCGTCTCGCCGTGGACCGCGTAGCGATTGCTTGCTGCCCGGACGCATGCTGGGAGGTGACGGACGCCTGTCCCGCGGTGATGGGGGCGATGCTCGCTGCGACTGTGGAGGGGCCGATACTCGCCGTCAGGACGAGTACCGTCAGGGTGGTTGCGAGTCGCTTCATGCGGTCGGGTATGACCCAGTAGTTCGCTATACGTTTTCTGGCTTCGTCGCAGTCTCGTGATGGAATACCGGGACACCGATGGGCAACGTTGGGTGCCGATAGGTGAAATCGAACAGTGGGGCTCTTTCGCATGCCAGCCCCAAGATTCAAGTGCCAGAAGCGGCTCGTGACGTCGAGTGTCGTGTACGACGGGGCCGCTCGGACCCGGCGACGTCCACCATCGGGGACCGCGAACTGACGGTCGCGCGACGCCAACCGGTGATCCACCGCCGACAGTCCATCGTATCGGTCCCGTCTCGTACTTCGCCGGGCGGCGAAAGCGCGTTCAACAGTTTCGAACGTCAGTAGTGGGAGTACCGAAGTTCGACGACGTTCGCCGCGGACTTCACGCGCTCGGCCAGTTCCTCGACGGACGTGTTCTCCCGGAGTCGGTTTCTCGGCCCCGAAACAGAGATGGACGCGACGACCTCGTCCGAGGTGCGGTCGAAGATGGGCGCGCCAACCGTGAGGACACCCTGCCGCCGGTCCTGGTCTTCGACGGAGTACCCCCGTTCGCGTATTTCGGCCAGCTCCTCGAGGAGGTCACTGTTCTCCGTTATAGTATATTCATTCGCGCGGGGGAGCCCGCGCGCGTTGACAATTTCTTCGACCCGTTCGTCCGGTAAATGTGCAAGAATCGCTTTACCGAGTGCCGTCCAGTGCATGTTCGTGAACTCGCCGACCGGGGCGTTATCGTGGATCGCGTCCGGTTCCGCCGACTTGTAGAGGAGGACTCGAAACCCCTCCTCCTCGATCCCGAAGTTTGCGACTTCGCCGGTCTCGGCCGCGAGTTTGTCGACCTCGTGTTTCGCCACCTCGTACAGTTTCGAGCGATTACGGACGGCACCACCGTATTCGAGAAACCGGAGACCGAGCCGGTAGCTACTCCCCTCGTTGACGACGAACCCCGCTTCGTCGAGCGTCGTGAGATACGCGTGGACCGTACTCTTTGGAGCGTCGAGTTCGTCAGCGAGTTCAGTGACGCTAACCGTTTCCTGCTCCACCATCCGTTCGAGTATGTCGAACGCACGGAGAACTGATCCGATTGCGCCGTCCGGCGCCTCTTCGACCATGAACGACTAAACGAGGCTACTCCTGCTAAAAGGTGACGTATCGTCCCGGAGCACGCCAATCCGAAAAGAGTGAACGCTTACTCGGGGGCCCGAACGAGATTCTCGAGTTCCCCGGGGGTGGCTCCCTCGTCGAGTCGTCGCACGTTCCCGGCGACGATGTCGGCCAGACGGTCCCAGTGAGCGGGACTGTGGCCCGCGTTGTGGGGCGTGATGATCACGTTTCTAAACCGCCAGAGGGGGTGGTCCTGCGGGAGCGGTTCCGGATCGGTGACGTCCAGCGCCGCCCCGCCGATGGCGTTCGACTGTAGCGCCGATACGAGAGCGTCTGAGTCCACTATCGGACCCCTCCCGACGTTCACGAGATACGCGTCTTGTGGTAGCGTTTCGAACGCGTCGGCGTCGACGAGACCTCGCGTCGCATCCGTGAGAGGGGCGGCAACGACGAGGTAATCGGTCCGAGAGAGTACGTCGTGGACCTCGTCCCGGTCGAATCCGATGACCTCGTCGGTCGGACCACCCTTCTCCGGCGTGTAGCGGACGCCGATGGTCTCTACCTCGAACCCGTTCAGCCGTTGCACGATGGCCTGACCGATGGCACCTAGACCGACGACGGTAACCGTACTGTCCTTGAACTCCTCGGCCTGATAGTGTCGCCATTCGCGGCGATTCTGTCGCTCGAGACCCTCTCGGAGATTCCTCGTGAAGGTCAGGACGTACGAGAGAACTTGTTCCGCGATGTTCGGCGCGTGGATTCCGGACGCGTTCGTGACGGCGGCCCCCTGCGCCGCCATCTCGTCCAACGGGAGATGACCGTATCCGGCAGCCACGCCCGCAAATAGTTCCATGTCCGTCGCTCGTTCGACGAGTTCGGGGTCGATGTCAACGGACGTGATAATACGGGCCCGTTCCGCGAGTTCTCGTTCTTCGCTCGGTGTTCCCGCCAGTCGGACCGTGTGGTCCGGAAGGCGGTCACGGAGTTCGGTAGCGTAGTCAGCGGCTGGCATTCCGTGCGTCCCCCGTCGAAGTACGAGTACGTCAATGTCACTCATGGTTAGGGTAGCGGCCCCTTACGGACCGCGTCCACACAACTGGTGGCCTCGCTATATAAATAAGTGTTGGTGAGAGCGAGATTCGCGCGCAAAACAAGCAATAGCGCGCGCGTAACTCCGGAATAACAAACCCTCAACATCTTTTTCCCAAGTCTTATATACTCAGATGAATTCGGTCTGGGGTACGATGGCGTCTGAGAACAGTCGACGTACCTTCGTGAAAGCTGCCGGGATAGCAGGAATCACTGGACTTGCGGGTTGCATCACCGGATCTAGTGAATCGTCCGGTGGAAAACAGAGTATCAAGTACTGGGAGTACTTCCACTCCCAATCCGAAGTCGCGAGCGAACTACTGAAATCCAACGTCAAGGATTTCGAGGAGAACAACGAAGTCAAGATACAGACGAACTGGGCGTCGTGGAGCGACATCAACGGCGGAAAGTGGCAGAACAACATCCAGAACGGGAATCGACCCGTGATGTACGACTCCACAAACAGCCTCGACGGTCAGTTCATCGAACGGGACTGGGTCAAACCCCTTAGCGAGTACAAGGACAAGCTCGACGACGAGGCTCTCGAGAACATCCAGGATGCGCTGGACATGGTGTCCTCGTGTTACCGCGGCTACGACGAGGACGTGTACGAAGTCCCCATCGGGATGGAAGTCGGGGCACCGTTTATCGCTCGGGCCGACCACTTCGAGGAGGCGGGACTCTCGATCGAGGACGACTTCCCGCCGAAGGACTATCAGGATCTCGTCCGCATCGCAGAAAAGCTCAAGGCGGACGGCCCGTCGGACACCCCGTTCCAGGTGTACGGCGCTACCGGCGACGTCACCGACGAGGCCCTCGTCACGTGGACCGCCAGCGAAGGGGGTACCGACGGAATGTATCTCAATCAGGACTGGTCCGACGTGAACTACGACAACGACGTCTGGAAGGAGAACTTCAAGAAGTACGTCGACCTCCACAAGAAATACGGCTTCTCGAGCGACAAAGCGCCGAAGGCGAGCAACGAGTCCGTGGCTCAGATGCTCATCAGCGGTGATACGAGCATGGTCCAGGGGTCCACCAAGGACTTCGGACTCCTTCGGTCCCGTGCAGAGGACATGCTGAAGGACGGGACCATCGTCTTCGGTCCGTCGTGGAAGGGAAGCGCCGGAAACCGGGGTGACTTCTTCACCCAGTGTATCGCCGTCCTGCGACCGCCCGAAGGCGCGGACGAGAAGGAGTGGGAGAATAAACAGGAGGTCGCCTACGACTGGATCAACAAGCTCCTCTCGAAGGACTTCCAGCGCGAAGTCCCCAACTCCCTCGCCACGCTCCCCGTCCGACAGGACGTCCAGAAGGAACTCCTGAACAGCGACGGCGCGATAGCGAAGTCCAACTTCATCGACTCCCTCGACACAATGGCCAGCGACATCGAACTCGGTTGGTCGTCTCAGTCGGACATGACCTCCGTCCAGTACGACATCGCCGGACCGATCTTCCAGAAGGCGATGCTCGGAAAGCTGTCGCCGGAGGAAGCGTGTGACAAGGCAGCAAAGCGCATCCACGAACAGTTGAATCTATAAATGGCAACGGAAGTGTCCGACGCGAGTGCCGAGACGGAAGGCCAGTCCCGAATGGCGAGCGTCTGGGAGACGTTCGAGGAGAACCGATTCTCGTATCTCCTCATCATGCCGACGCTGGTATTCCTCGTATTGCTGATGTGGATTCCGTTCCTCCGAGGAGTCTGGATGACGTTATACGAGTGGCCGTTTGGCGGGAGTCCGACGTGGATTGGACTCGAAAACTACGCGTCCTTGCTGGAATGGAAACCGTTCTACACCGCATTCAAAGCGACACTGTGGTTCTCGTTGACCACGGCGTTCCAGCTACTCGTGGCCCTCGTAGCCGCGCTCTCCGTCCGAGAGATATCACGGTTTACCAAGGCGATAACGGGCATCTTCCTACTCGCCTACACGGTCCCGCCACTCGTCACGGGGACGATCTGGGCGTACCTGCTCGCCCCGGACCTGGGACCGTTCTTCACGCTTCTGACCGAGTGGGGCGTACTCTCCGAGACGATCTACTGGGGAACGAACGGTAGCGCTTCGATGGCCGTCATCACGTTCGTCACGACGTGGACGTTCTGGCCGTTCATGTTCCTCATCCTCTCGGCCAGCCTCCAGAACATCGACGAAGAACTCTACGAGTCCGCGCAGATCTACGGTGCCAACCGACTCCAGACGTTCTGGAACGTTACGCTACCACACATGAAGTCCGCCATCCTCGTTGCCGTGAGCATCCGCCTCATCTGGAACCTCACGAAGGTGAGTCAGGTCTTACAGCTCACGAACGGCGGTCCGGGGTACGACACGAGCGTCCTCGCCGTGCTGCTGTACCGGTTCGCGTACGGTCGGGGGCAGATGGGTGTCGCCTACACCGTCGGGTTGGTACTCTTCGTCGTGACCATCGGGTTCGTGTTCGTATTCATCCGTGAGTTCGAGAAGGCTAGCGAGGAGGCGACAGCATGAGTACGGGGTCGTCACTCGGACTCGGCGACGTGGAGATAGGAGACGTCTGGACCCGGTTCATGACGTACGTGGTCCTGACGTTCCTCGTCATGGTGAATCTCGTGCCGTTCCTGTTCATCATCTCCGTCTCGTTCACGCCGCCGGAGGCGTTCTTCGGTGACCCGTCGCTCGTTCCCGCGAACCCGACGCTGGAGGCGTGGACCAAGGGATTCGCCGATCTTCGGGACAACCTCGTCAACTCCGCTATCATCGCCACCGGAACCGCCGTCATCTCCATGGCGATCACTATTCCGGGAGCCTACGCGTTCGCCCGAAAGCGGTTCTACGGCAAGAAGGTCGGTTTCTACGCGATCATCGTCGCGATGATGTTCCCCTACATCCTGCTCGTCATTCCGGTGATGGACATCTGGAACAGTACCGGTCTGTACAACACGATACCGGGAATGTGGATAGCCTATCAGATATTCGTTACTCCGTTCGCGATCTGGATCCTTCGGGACTTCTTCCAGAAGTTGCCGCAGGATCTGGAAGAGGCCGCTCAAGTGTACGGATGCACGCAGTTCAGTGCTTTCGTCCGGGTCATCCTCCCGTTAGCGGCTCCCGGAATCGTCGCAGTCGGGTTCCTGGCGTTCCTCACCGGTTGGAACGACTTCCTGTTCAGCAACCTGCTGACGACCGGGGTCGGACCGGTGCCAGCGGTACCCGTTCTCTACGGTACCATCGGTGGTGGCTCCGGGGAACGGGTCTACTGGGGGAAGTTGATGGCAGAAACACTCATCATCGGAGCCCCACCGACGGTCCTCTACCTGTTCGCGCGGAACTACCTCGAAAACGCGTTCGCCGTAAAATGATCACGAAGACTACAGCCACGAACCAACAATGAGCGGAAACACCTCTAACACAGCGCCCTCGTCCGACAGCACCGACGACCCAGTCCGAAACCGCCAGCGGGATTCGGCCGGAGCGGACGAGAGTCACGTCCGAGTCGAACAGATCCGCAAGACGTTCAACGACGGCTCCGTCGTCGCTTGCGAGGACGTGAACATCGACATCGACGAAGGCGAGTTCGTCGTCCTCGTCGGCCCGTCGGGATGCGGGAAGACGACGACCCTTCGATGTATCGCCGGTCTGGAACAACCGGACGATGGACGCATCGTCGTCGACGGCGACGACGTGACGGATGCGAAGCCGAAGGACCGGAATCTGGCGTTCGTCTTCCAGTCAATCGCGCTGTTCCCGCACATGACCGTCCGGCGGAACATCCGGTTCGGTCTCGACATGAACACGGACCTGCCGGACGAGGAGAAAGACCGGCGAGTCGAGGATGTCGCCGAGACGCTCGGAATCGACGGGATGCTCGACCGGAAACCCAAGGCCCTCTCCGGTGGCCAACAGCAACGCGTCAGCCTCGGCCGTGCGATGGTCATGGAACCCGACGCCTTCCTGCTCGACGAACCGTTCTCCGCGCTGGACGCGAATCTGCGCGACCAGATGCGGGTCGAGGTGAAGCAGATTCAGCGGGAACTCAACAAGCCGATGGTGTTCGTCACCCACGACCAGGAGGAAGCGATGACTCTCGGCGACAAGATCGTCGTCATGGACGACGGCAATGTCCAGCAGATCGGGACGCCCCACGAGATATACAACGACCCGACGAATCTCTTCGTCGCGGACTTCATCGGGTCGCCGTCCCCGAACCTCCTCGACTGCACCGTCGTCGAGGACGGCGGCGAACTCCGCCTCCGCAACGCCGCGTTCGAGGTGTCGGTGACGGACGAACAGGCCGCGGTCCTCCGCGAGCGAGTCGGCGACCGAGTCGTTCTCGGAGTCCGGCCGGAGTACCTCGCCCTGAACGACGCCGAGACGAACGGGGCGTTCACCGCGAACGTCGACGTCGTCGAACCGCTCGGGGATCGAGACGCAGTCCACCTCTCGGCGGACGGGCAGTCGCTCTCCGCCGTCACGCCCCAAGGGCGCGTCGGCCGACGGACGGACGAAGTGGCCGTTGAGATGGAGATCGAACGGGCGTGGCTGTTCGAAACCGACGGGACGCGTCTCGTCTGACTCGGCCCGTTCGTCGGTGACGAAGCCCTTATACTACGTTCCCCGATATACCCTATCATGCCCGCACACCCGGACGACGTCGGACTCGTCACGTTCGGCGAGTCGATGTTACGACTCTCACCTCCGGACTACCAGCGACTGGAGAAGACGGACACCCTCGACGTACACGTGGCAGGCGCCGAGAGTAACGTTGCCGTGGCCGCGAACCGGATGGGTCTGTCGAGTCTCTGGACGTCGAAGCTCCCCGACAGTCCGCTGGGGCGGCGAGTGACGAACGCACTCCACGAGAGCGGTATCGAGACCGAGGTAGTCTGGACGGAGGAGGGCAGACAGGGCGTCTACTACGTCGAACCCGGTCCCGCCCCTCGGGGAACCGACGTCATCTACGACCGGGACGACGCGAGCGTCCGAACCGTTACGACCGAGGAACTCCCGGTGGACCTCGTCCGGTCGGCGGACGCCTTCTACACCTCCGGAATCACGCCAGCGCTCTCGGAGACGTTACGGGAGACGACGGTGGAACTCCTCGCCGAGGCGTCGGACGACGATACCACGACCGTCTTCGACGTGAACTACCGCTCGAAGCTCTGGTCGCCGGACGAGGCGCGGCGCGGTATCGAACCGTTCTTCGAACACCTCGACGTCTTCGTCGTGGCAGAGCGAGACGCCGAAATCGTGTTCGACGCGACGGGGAGCGCCGAGGACGCGGCGCGTCACTTCGCCACGGAACACGGCATCTCGACCGTCATCGTCACTCGCGGTGAAGACGGGTCGCTCGCGGTCCACGAAGGCGACACCTTCGAAAGCCCCGCCTACGAAACGGCGACGGTGGACGCCGTCGGTTCGGGAGACGCCTTCGTCGGCGGCTTCCTCGCCGAGTACGTCCGCGGAGCGGACGTCGGTTCCTGCCTCGAATTTGGAAACGCGACCGCCGCACTCAAACGAACGGTTCCGGGCGACATGGCCTTCGTCACCCGCGACGAGGTGACGCGACTCGTCGAGTCCGACACCTCGTCCATCGACCGGTGACGCCCGGACAGGTGTGACATTTATGTCTGCCGGACCGAAAGAAGCAGGCATGACGGACCCGCCCGACGAGTCCGCGGCGAGCGCCGGGCTCGACTCTGCCGACGCGTTCTCGCTGCTCGGCGACGCGACCCGGCTGGAGGTCGTGACCGCGCTCCACGAGGATGCTCGGGACGCACCACTCCGGTTCTCGGCGCTGTACGACCGGGTCGAGGTCGCCGACAGCGCCCAGTTCAACTACCACCTCAAGCAACTCCGGCCCCACTTCGTCTCGAAGGTCGAGGATGCCTACGAGCTGACCGCCGCGGGCCGGCGGCTGGCTCGCGCGGTCACCGCCGGCACCTACACCGATAGCCCGCGACTCGAACCCTTCGAGATCGACGGGTACTGTTACGCCTGCGGTGCGGATGCGCTCTGGGCGTCGTACGAAGACGAAACGTTCTCCATCGAATGCCGGGGTTGCGGCGAGGCCGTCCTCGACGTTCGCGCCCCGCCGACCGTCGTCCGGGGGCGCGACCCCGAAGAAGTCGTGACGGCGTTCGAGCTCTGGTCCCGGATGGGCATCGAGCAGGCCCGACGCGGCATCTGCCCGGAATGTGGCGGCCCGGTCGAGCCCAGAATCACCGAGCCGTTCTCCGACCAGCTCGACTTCGAGGTACTCCCAGCGTTCGACTGCGCGGTCTGTGGCCGGCGGGCGATGACGTCGTTCGGCGGCCTCGCGGCCCAGCACCCAGCCGTCGAGGAGTTCCACCGCGAGCGCGGGACCTCGCTCGAAGATCGGCCGTACTGGGAGATACCCCAGTACGTCTCGGGCGAGCACGTCCGGATCGTCTCGCGCGACCCGTGGCTAGCAAGGATCTCGTTCTTCGCCGACGGCGACGCCTGCCACGTCGAGATCGACGGCGACCTCGACGTGGTCGAGGTGGAGGTCGTCGCGGGCGAGCGCCCGGAGGACATCTCCGACGACGAAACTTCCGGCGACGCAACCTCCGGCGACGCAACCTCTGAGGGGGCCTGAGCCGCCACTGAACAGACGGTTGAACATCGACACATTGTTGAAAAATATTCACACATATCCTAAAGAAATAATTTTGATTCTAACGATCGACAGTTCTCGCCTAGGAGGGGTCTCGTCGAACTACCGAAGCACTGGCGACCAGCAGAGCCGTCGGGTAGCCTTTGTCCGCGAGGTCCGTTAGCTCCGAACATGGACGACGTGACGGCCGCCGCTGAGGCGCTCCGGATGGCCAGCACCGCGGTCGCGCTCACGGGGGCTGGAATCAGCGCACCCTCCGGTGTACCGCCGTTCCGGGGCGAGGAGGGAATCTGGAACGAGTACGACCCCGACGCCTTCCACGCCCGGCGCGTCCGGCGCGACCCCGGCGGGTTCTGGGAGGACTGGCTCGACCTCCGGGCGGACCTGTTCGACGCCGAGGTCGCGCCGAACCCCGCACATCACGCACTTGCGGACCTCTCGGACGCTGGCCGTCTCGACGCCGTGGTGACCCAGAACATCGACGGACTCCATCAGGAGGCCGCCGGGAGCGTCGCGGGCTCCGACGACATCGAAAGCGCCGACTTGGCTACCGACGCCGGAGCCGACGAGGTCGTCGAACTCCACGGCAACGGGCGGCGGGCGGTCTGCCGGGACTGCGGCCGGACGGTCTCCGCCGAGGAGCCCCGAGAGCGAGCGCGAGCGGGCGAACTTCCGCCGCGTTGCGAGTCGTGCGACGGCGTCCTCGAACCCGACGCCGTCCTCTTCGGCGAGCGACTCCCGGCCGACGCGCTCGCCCGCGCAGAGCGATTGGCCGAGGACAGCGAGGCGTTCCTCGTGGCCGGGTCGTCGCTCACGGTCGAACCCGCGGCGTCGCTCCCGACGCGGGCGGCCCGGGGCGGCGCGACCCTGCTCGTCGTCGATCTGAAGCCGACGCCGGTCGATTCGCGGGCCGACTACGTCTTCCGCGAGGACGTGACGGACGCACTCCCCGCGCTCCGGGACGCGGTGCTGGAGTAGCTCGCCGCCGGTCGGCGACAGTTGATTTCGACTTTTTCGAGGGCGAAATTGCCGCTTTACCGCCGAAGATGCAGTATTTGCAGACATCCACCGGCATAAACGAGCCGGGGCCGTGGCTTTCGACAACGATGACAGATTCCGACGACGAGAACCGCGGCTTCGACACCGAGAGCATCCACGCGGGCCAAGCGCCCGACTCCGCGACCGGCGCGCGAGCACCGCCCATCTACCAGACCACCTCCTACGTCTTCGACGACGCCGAGCACGCCGCGTCGCTGTTCGCCCTCGAAGAGGCGGGCAACATCTACAGCCGCATCATGAACCCGACGAACGCCACGCTGGAGGAGCGACTGGCGACCCTCGAAGGCGGCGTCGCGGGGCTGGCGACCGCCAGCGGGATGGCCGCGCTCAACCTCGCCACCTTCGTCCTCGCCTCGTCGGGCGACAACGTGGTCACGGCCTCGTCGCTGTACGGCGGCACCTACACCTACTTCACCCACACTGCACCCCGGCGGGGCGTCGAGGCGAAGTTCGTGGACACGCTGGACTACGAGGCCTACGACGAGGCCATCGACGAGGACACCGCGTACGTCCACCTCGAGACCATCGGCAACCCCGCGCTGGTGACGCCCGACATCCAGCGCATCGCGGACATCGCACACGACCACGACGTGCCGCTCTTCGTGGACAACACCTTCGCCACGCCCTACCTCTGCAACCCCATCGAACACGGCGCGGACCTCGTCTGGCACTCCACGACCAAGTGGCTCCACGGCAGCGGTTCGACCGTCGGCGGGGCGCTCGTCGACGGCGGCACCTTCCCGTGGAGCGAACACGCCGAGGACTACCCCGAGATAGCGCAGGAAAATCCGGCGTATCACGGCGTCAACTTCGCCGAGACGTTCGGCGACGCCGCCTTCGCCTACGCCGCGCGGACCCGCGGACTCCGCGACCTCGGCAACCAGCAGTCCCCGTTCGACGCGTGGGTCACCCTCCAGAAGATGGAGTCGCTCCCGCTCCGGATGGACCGCCATTGCGACAACGCGCTGGCAGTTGCGGAGTATCTGGCGGACCACGACGACGTGGCGTGGGTTAACTACCCCGGACTGGAGAGCCACGAGACCCACGAGGAGGCCACCAAATACCTCGATGGCGGCTACGGCGGCATGATCACCTTCGGGCTGGAGGGCGTCGACGAGCCACGCTCGTCTGCTCGCGGGACCTCCTCCCGCGGTGGGTACGAGGCGGGGCGCTCGTTCACCGAGGAGACCGAACTCGCCAGCCTGCTCGCCAACGTCGGCGACGCCAAGACCCTCGTCATCCACCCGGCCAGCACGACCCACCAGCAACTCACCGAGGAGGAGCAACTGGCCAGCGGAACCACGCCGGACCTCGTCCGCCTCTCGGTCGGCATCGAGGACGTCGAGGACATCATCGCGGACATCGATCAGGCCATCGAGGCGGCGACTAGCGGGGAGTAAAACTTCCTACGGGGGATTCTCGGCTTTATTGAGGTGCTTCAACGACCCTTCTTCGTAGGCTCTCCGCCACAGTTTGTGAACGGCTCGGGCGACGACCTTCGGCTCTCGCTCTTCGATACAGGATTCTTCGGCATCGTTCGACGGCGCATCTGGGACGGGGTGGAAGTGCCGTCGCGGTGCTCCGTCTTTTGGGTGACAGTCCCAGCGAAAGTTCACGCCCTCTGAATCGATGTGATGGAAACTGTAACATCCGCTGCGATACCACCGGACGTCGAATCGCGCCCACTCCGCATCGCCGATTCCATCGTCGAAGTGAACGTGAAGCTCCTGCGGATCAATGAGGTCGTTCAGCCCCGTACTCGCTTCATCGACGAGTCCATCGAGTTTCAGGAACGCCTCACTAACCTGTTTCAGTACACGAACGTCCGGAGACCCTACGTCGCCGTCCAAGTCGTCTTCGTGGAACATGCCGTGTTCTCTTCTCTCGCCGTCACACGTACGCTTGCGAATCGTTACCGAACGCACCTCTGGACGCGTCTTTCGCCCGAGATTCGTCTGCCTCTGCCGCGGCAGTCCCTCCTTCGTCCGGGTCGAAGTCGTACAGCGAGAGTGCGGCCTTCGCGATGTCCAGATTCTCTTCGAGGGACCGCCAGCGGGCGACGGCTTGCCATCCCTCGTCACCCGATTCGAGTTCGAAGGCGAGGTCGTCGGGGTCGTTCGCGCCGTACTCTTCCCGAAGCGACGCGATCTCCTCACGGAGGCGTTCGATGGAGTCGGTCAGTTCTCGCTTGGAGCATTCGCGGTGAATCGCAGCGATGCGACTCATGGCCACGCTCTGTGCGGACCGCTTGTACCGAGTTCCCCGACCCGTCGAAATCTCCTCTGCCCGACCGACTTCGACGAAGGTCGAGAGGTGCTTTCGAGCCGTCGGCTCGCTCACTCGGGCGCGGTCGGCGATCTCCTTCGCGTACTGGGGTTCGGTCGTCACGTCGAGCACGTCCCGCACGCGCTCGAACGGGGTCGTCTCTTCGACCCACTCCTCGGTTGCAGCCTCGTTCACGTCTCCGTCCCATGTCGGCGGAGTGGACTCGCTTTGGTCGGTCATGATGATTCGTCGTCACTCCTATTTCTCAGCCAGAGCAAAAATATCTTTTCCCGAAAAACCATATTTTCTAGAATCGGGGCGGTCACTATCGCCGGAGAAACCGCCGAACTCGCGAGAACGCGAACCTGAGACCTCCGCCGACCGCTACGATGCCGACCAGTAGGCCTCCCGCGGACAGCAACGGGAGCCAACTCGGGAAGGGATCGTCCGCGTGACTGTCCGGACCGTCGGCGGGCGTGGTGGACGTATGGGTCGGATTCGCAGTCTCACTATCGTCCGGCGTCTCGGTTCCCGCCGTCGTTTCGGCGGCGTCCGCCGCGCCAGCCGCGACCGAGGGTGCGGCGACGGAACCGGCCGCGATGGTCAGCATCAGCACGAACAGGACGAGATACCGTCTGCGCCACATCACTCCTCACCTCTCCGCCCCGCGTGGCCCGGATAGTCGCGCTCGAATCGGTCCTCGATTTCCTCCTCGCCGAACTCGATTATCACGGGCCGACCGTGCGGACAGGCGTAGGGGTTCTCACAGTCGTCCAGTTCGCGGAGCAACTCCACGACCGACCCCTCCCGGAGCGAGGTGTTGCCGGTGATCGATGGGTAGCACGCGAGGTCGGCCAGCAGGTCGTCGGCGACGGCCTCGACGGTGTCGCCGCGCTGGTCGGGGTCGGTCGAGACGAACTCGCCGAGGGCGTCCCGGAGGAGTTCGGGGTCCAGCGTGGCGTCCAGCACCGTGGGCGCGGTCCGGACGACGACTCGCCTGCTGGTTTCTGGTCCGTCGGCTCTGCGTCCGCCCGAATCCCCGGCCCGTTCCGCCCGGAATCCAAGCCGCTCCAGCGGTTCGCGGTACTCGTCGAACAGCGCGGCCTCGCCCGCGGTGAGTTCGAGTTCGACGGGCTGGGCGAGCATCTGGGTCGTGGCGTCGTCGGCGAACGCTTCTCGCAGTCGCTCGTAGTTGACGCGCTCGTCGGCGGCGTGCTGGTCCACCAGCACCAGTCCGTCGGGAGTCTCGGCGACGACGTAGGTGTCGTGTAGCTGGCCCAGCACTCGCATCCGCGGCAGGGACTCGAACTCGGGGTCGGACGTCGGGTCGCCCGCGAGGGTCTCGGCCAGGGGTCACGGAGACCGACGGCGAATCCGGCGCGGAGTCGGCCGCTCCGGAGTCGGCCTCACTCGCAGGGGTCGTCGATGCTGGGCTCTCGGACGCCGACGGGGTCCTGCGGGATTTTGCTCGATCTTCGGACGTCTCTCCACGGCCTTTGGAAACGTTCTGATTGCTTTCGACCGTCTTAGTATTTGTTTGGTCGGTCTTCGACCGTGCTGGCGTCGGCGGCGACCTCGCTTCGGTTTCCCTGCCGGATTTCGCCGTCTCGTCCAGCGTGGACTGCTCGGGTTCGCCGGACGCGACGAGTTTCGACTGTCGCTCGCGCTCGGAGTCGCCCCTCGACTCGTCCTCGGATTCGAATCCTGACTCGCGCCCGGACTCGACTCTCGGCGCGCGACCGGATTCGTCCTCCACGTCGCGCTCGGGTTCGACCCGGGCCTCGTCGGGGGTGCTCCGACCCCGAGGGGCCGACGAGCGCACGAGGCCGTGGTCGAGCAGAGCGGACTCGACCGCGCGCTCGACGGCCGCCTTCACGCCGGACTCGTCGCCCCATCTGACCTCCATCTTGCGGGGGTGGACGTTCACGTCCACGTCGCTCGGGTCCACGTCGAGGAACAGCACCGCGAAGGGGTATCGCTCCGCGGAGAGCTGGCCGCCGTAGGCCGAGAGGACCGCCTCGCGGACGGTCGGGGAGCTGACGTACCGGCCGTTGACGTAGGTCGAGACGTACTCGCGACTGGCCCGCGTCGTCTCGGGATCGCTGACGTAGCCCGAGACGGAGACGGAATCGCTCCGCTCGCGTCCGACTTCCCCGTCTCGCTCCTCGCCAACCTCGATCATCGACGTGGCGACCTCTCGGCCGTACACCGACAGCATGGCCGACTGGAGGTCGCCGCGGCCAGTCGTCGCGAACACCTCCCGGTCGTCGTGGGTCAGCGACACCGCCACGTCGGGGTTGGCCAGCGCGTAGCGAGTGACCACGGTGTTGACGTGCGAGAACTCGGTGGCCGTCGTCTTCAGGTACTTCCGGCGCGCCGGGGTGTTGTAGAAGAGGTCCGCGACTTCGACCGTGGTCCCTTCGGGTCGCCCTGCGGGCCCGACCGACTCGACCTCGCCGCCCTCCAGTCGGAGTTCGGTGGCTCTCTCGCCCGACGACTCGCCGCCCCGCGGTTTCGAGGTAATGGTGGTCCGGGAGACCGCGCCGATGGTGTGGAGCGCCTCGCCCCGGAAGCCGAGGGTCGTCACGCCCGATTCGAGATCGTCGACGTCCTCGATTTTGCTCGTCGTGTGCTCGCGCACCGCGGCCCGCAGGTCGGCCTCGCTCATGCCGATGCCGTCGTCGCTGACCGAGATGCGCTCGGTGCCGCCCGCTTCGACCGTCACGTCGATGCGGTCGGCGTCGGCGTCGAGGCTGTTCTCGACCAGTTCCTTGACCGCCGAGGCCGGGCGCTCGACCACCTCTCCGGCGGCGATCTTCCGGATGGTGGCGTCGTCCAGCTGGGTGATTCGGTTGGTGTCAGTCATGGGTCCCTCTGAGCGGTCGGCGGTCGTTGGAAGCCACGACGAAGCAGACGCCTATTAATCCACTGTTCGGACCGAGCGAGGCGACCGTGAAGGAGGGTCGGCCAGTTCCCCGCCTGCCGGTTGCTGAATCCTTTTCAGCGTCTGCTCCCTACCTGCGAACGCCATGACTGATTTGGACGCACTCGACCTCGACTTCGTCCAGCTCGGCGATACCGGCCTCCAGACCAGCGAACTCCAGTTCGGTACGTGGCGGTTCGGCCGCGAGACCGAGGAAGGCAACGTCGAGATCGACGAGGACCGCGCCCACGAACTGCTCGACGCCTACGAGGCGGCCGGCGGCCGGTTCATCGACACCGCCGACGTGTACGGTGGGGGCGTCGCCGAGGAGTGGATCGGCGACTGGCTCGCCGAGCGCGACCGCGAGCGGTTCACCGTCGCGTCGAAGATCTACTGGCAGATACGGGACGGCGACCCCAACAGCCGGGGGACCAACCGGAAGAACCTCCGCCATCGCACCGACGCGCTCCTCGACCGGCTCGACACCGACTACGTGGACGTGCTCTACATCCACCGGTGGGACGACCAGACCTCCGCCCGCGAGATGATGAAGACCCTGAACGGCCTCGTGGAGGCGGGGAAGGTCAACTACCTCGGGGCCTCGACGCACCGACCCAACGCGTGGAAGGTGGCCAAGGCCAACGCCATCGCCCGCGCCGAGGGCTGGGAGCCGTTCAGCGTGCTTCAGCCGCGCTACAACCTCGCGGACCGGGAGATCGAGGGCGACTACTTGGAGATGGCCCGCAGCGAGGGGCTCGCGGTCTGCCCGTGGAGTCCGCTCGGTCAGGGCTTCCTGACTGGCAAGTACTCCCGCGAGGACGGGCTGACCGGCGAGTCCCGCGCCGCGGAGTCCAGCCGCTTCCAGGAGAGCTACCTGACCGAGGAGAACTTCGACCTCCACGACGAACTCGACGCGGTGGCCGACGAAGTGGACGCGACCCCCGCCCAGACCGCCCTCGCGTGGCTGATGCACCGCGACGGCGTGACCGCACCCATCGTCGGTGCCCGGACCGTCGAGCAGTTGGAGGAGAACCTCTCGGCGTCCGAAATCGACCTCTCCGACAAACAGGTCTCGCGGCTCACCGAGGCGAAGGGCGGTCCGTACGCCGGACTCTGACCGAGGAGTCGCCGAGATCATCCCGGAAGGTCCTGCTCGTCGCCGTTCCGACGGAAAATTTGAAAGCACGCCCCGCGGAACGACGGGTATGTTCGACGGTGACGACCCCGAGAAGCTGATCCACGAGTTCCTCCTCGCCCTGTTCGGTACCGGAATCGGCCTGCTCGTGCTGGTCTGGGCGTCGTTTCGGATCGCGTTCGACGGCGCGCTCGCCGGTATGGGTCTCGAACCGATCACCCCCGCACCGGGCGGTGGCGCGATTGCCAGTGGGTTTGGTCGGTTCCTGTTGCTCGTGGTCGTGACGGCCGTACTGATGTTGCCGTATCTCGGACTGTACGTCCGGGTTCTCCGCGGGCCGCTGCGCGAGCGCGGACTGGTCTGAGCAGTTCCGCTCCCGCGTCCACGAGCAGTCTTTCGTACTCGTCAGTCGCCCTCGTCCAAGTTCGTCAGTCGCCCTCGTCCAAGTTC
>PXSM01000097.1 GCA_003023465.1 Halobacteriales archaeon SW_6_65_15
CCCGTCCCCCAATACGAAGAAGCGCCACCGGCCCGACGACGCTGGCGACGAACCCGCGTGCTCGGCGTTCCTCCATCGTGACGACGCCGAGTGGCGGAAACTCTCGCCGCGTCAGACCGTCTTCTACGACGACTGCAAGTACTGCTTTCCCTCCGGTGATAATCCGACGGCCGACTGACCCAATGCGGTGCTTTTTTCGAGAACGCTCACCGTCAGGGACCAGAAACGGATCTATCGGACCCGTTCGGGAATACTTGACTATCAAAACCCTTAGAAAATAAATACACACGTTAAAAACAGGAAATTGTTTCTACTGATGTACGAGGATCGACCGATTGCGGCTCTCGGGCGAGGCTCAATTCTCCTCGACGACCGATCGATCGCGCCGCCCGTCGGAGACGACGTGAGCGTCCGCGGGGTCGAACCCGACCCGCAGGGTCTCGATCTCGGGGCGCTCAGGTGCGCGCAGGGTCACGTCCCGGCCGTCCCAGTCGAGGTGGACGCGGAACGACTCGCCGAGGAACTCGACCGCCTCGACGGTGACCTCGAAGGCATTCTCGGCTCCGCTGTCGGTCGTCTCCGCGCGCCTGCCGGTCGTTTCGGCGTCCCGCTTCCCGACCCGAACGAGGTGCTCCGGGCGGACGCAGAACACGACCTCACTCCCGTCGGACGCGTCGAGGTCCACGAGGTGGAACCCCGCATCACCCACCTCGACCACTTCGTCTCGCAGCTCGCCCGCAAAGACGTTGTTCTCGCCGAGGAACTCCGCGACGAACCGGGTGGTCGGGCGGCGATACACGTCCTCCGGCCTGCCGACCTGCTCGACCCGGCCGTCGTTCATCACGGCCACCCGGTCGCTCACCGCGAGGGCCTCCTCCTGGTCGTGGGTGACGTAGACGGTCGTGATCCCCAACTCGCTCTGGATGCGCTTGACCTGCGTCCGGAGGGTCTGGCGGAGGCGGGCGTCGAGGGCGCTCATGGGTTCGTCGAGCAGTAGCACCTCGGGGCCGGGTGCGAGCGCACGGGCAAGCGCGACCCGTTGCTGTTGGCCGCCCGATAACTCGTCTGGGTCGCGGTCCTCGAACCCGGACAGGTCCACGAGGTCGAGGAGTTCGGCCACCCGCTCGGTCTTCGACTTCCCACCGGGCGTCTCGCGGAATCGGAGGCCGTAGGCGACGTTCTCGCCGACGGTCATGTGCGAGAACAGCGCGTAGTTCTGGAAGACGACGCCCACGTCGCGGTCCTCCGGGGCGACCCCCGACATCTCGCGGCCGCCGAACCGGACCGACCCCGCGTCGGACTGCTCGAAGCCCGCGATGGCCCGGAGCGTAGTCGTTTTTCCGCACCCCGAGGGTCCCACGAGGGTGAAGAACTCGCCGTCCGCCACGTCGAGGCTCACGTCCCGGAGGGCGGTCACGTCGCCGAAGGACTTCGAGATGCCGTCGAGGTGGAGGTCGGTCACTTCTCTTCCCTCCTGTCGAGTTTGTTCGCGTTGCTGACGTAGACGCGACCGCCTCGAAAGCCCTCGGCGCGCTCTTCTCTGTGATGTTCAGATGAGGTGCTTGGACTGACGGGGCATCCTCGAAAGCCCTCGGCGCGCTCGCGGTCTCCGAACCACCAGAATGCACGCCTCACGCCTCCCACCTCCCGCCGAGTCGATCCACCACGACGAAGCTGAGGCTGGTGACCGCCAGCAGGACCGTGCCCATCGCGGTGGCCGGGCCGAGGGTCCGGTTGCCGATGTATCGCTCGACGGCGACCGGCATCGTGTAGCTACTGCTGCCGGTGGCCAAAATCACCGTCGAATCGAACTCGCCGATGCTGATGGCGAAGGCGAACGCGGCCCCGGCGGCGACCCCGGAGGCGATCAGCGGGAGTTCCACGTCGAGGAGGGCGCGCACCCTGGTCGCGCCGAGCGCCCGCGCGGACTCCACGACGGAGCGGTCCACGCCGCCGAGGAGGGGTGCGACGTTCCGGACCACGAAGGGATAGGCCGCGACGGCGTGGGCCGCGACGATGGCGACCGGGCCAGTGA
Source organism: Halobacteriales archaeon SW_6_65_15 (assembly GCA_003023465.1). Taxonomy (GTDB): domain Archaea; phylum Halobacteriota; class Halobacteria; order Halobacteriales; family Haladaptataceae; genus Halorussus. The sequence goes on from PXSM01000097.1 coordinate 2,036, forward strand.
CCTGTACGCGATGGCCGAACAGTTCCACGCCGAAGACGAGGCCCCGCAACATCCCGAGGCCGACGACCACGCCGCTGACCGCGAAGGGGGCCATCGCGGCGGTGTCGGCGAGTCGCGCCCACCGGCCGCCTCGGGTGGTCAGGACCGCGACCGTCACGCCCATCGGAAGCGCGACCAGCAGGGTAGCGACCCCGAAGGCGAGCGAGTTCCGGACCGCGACGCCGGGCTTCGTCTGGAACGACGCGCCCTCGACCTGCCGTTGAACGAGGAACTCGTAGTACTGGAGGGTGAACCCCTGCGGGCCGGTCAGGCTCTCGGCGACCATGGTGGCAATGGGGCCGACGAACACGACCGCGACGACGAGCGCGTAGACGAGGACGCCCGCGCGTTCGAGCGCGGCGAGGGGCGAGAGATTCGCAGGCAGGGGTCGCTTTCGCGGCGGCGGGTTGGTGGCCCGACTGCTTCCGGTCTGCCGGGCCTCGTACCGGAGGTAGGCGTAGGTCAGCACGAGGGAAACGACAGTCTCGGCCACGGCGAGGGTCGCGGCCTCGGCGTAGTCGAGGTCCCGGACCAGCGAGAACACCCACACCTCAACCGTGGCGAGCCGGAACCCGCCCAGAGCCAGCACGATGGGGAACGACATGAACGTGAAGATGAACGTGAGGAGCGCGCCAGTCAGGATCGCGGGGAGGAGCTGGGGCACCAGCACGTCCCGGAAGGCCCGCCACGGACTCGCTCCGAGCGAACGTGCAGTTTCGACCATCCGGGCGTCCACGCTCTCCCACGCCGCGGTGGTGACCCGGGCGACGAGGGGCGCGTTGTAGAAGGCGTGGGCGACCACGATGGCTTCGAGCGTGAAGAGGAGGTTCACGGGGCCGAGGCCGACCAGTCCGAGCAGGTCGTTCAGGGGGCCGCGCGAGCCGAAGAAGGCCACGAAGCCGATGGCGACCATGATGGAGGGCAGGACGAACGGGAGGATGGTCAGCGACCGGAGCGTCCGCCTGCCGGGGAACTCGTAGCGCGAGAGGACGTAGGCTCCGGGCAGACCGAGGAGGACGCTGGCTATCGTCGAAAGGAGCGCCTGAAAGGCCGTGAATCCGAACAGGCCGAGGGGTTGCTCCGCGGCGACCTCGGAGACGCGGCCGAAGTCGCCCTCCAGCAGAGGTGCGAGCGCGCCGAAGTAGAACGGGTCGGTGAGTATCTCGTGGAAGACCTCGAAGCTGATCCCCTCCTCGACGCGCACGGCGTCGGCGAACACCGTGAGAACTGGGTAGTAGAAGACGACGAGGAGGGTCGCCGCGGTGACGACTCCGAGGACGGCGAGGGCGTGGCGTTCGAGCCAGCGGGTAGGTCGGAGTCGCTGGCTCTCCTCCCGAACCACCTCGTCGCCTCGGGTCACGCGTGGACTACTGGCCGCCGACTATCTGTCGGGCCCACGTATCGACCCAGTCCTCGACGTTGCCCTGCAGTTCGTCGTAGGTGAACGTGACCGGCTCGTCGGGCACCTTGGCGTACTTCTCGAACTCCTCGGGCAGTTCGGCCGAGTCGGTCGCCGGGAACTGGACGTTTCGGACGGCGATCTCGCCCTGCGCCTCCGCCGAGAGCATGAAGTCCATGAACGCCTCGGCGAGGTCGGCGTTGTCGGTGTCCGCGAACGTCGCCATGCCCTCGGGGTTGGCGTAGCCCTGCCCGTCGAGGAAGGCGATCTGGTGCTTGCTCATGTCCTGGTCGTAGCGGTTGGCGTACACCTGGTCGGTCGAGTACGAGACCACCATCGGGGCCTCGCCCTCCTCGTAGGCCGTGTAGGCGTCGTCCCACGAGCCGAGGATCTGCACGCCGTTGTCGTCGAGCTGTTGCCAGTAGTCGAGGTAGTTCTCCTCGCCGCGGTTCTTGATGGTCCACAGCAGGAACGCCCGACCCGTCGCGGCGGTCTGGGCGTTCTGGACGATGAGCTTGCCCTCGTACTCGTCCTTCAGCAGGTCGTCGAACGTCTCGGGCCCCTCCACCTCGTTCTCGTCGTAGACGAGGCTGATGTAGCCGGTGTCGTAGGGAATCGCGCGCTGCTCGGGGTCGAACTTGAGGTCGTCGCGGACCTGCCCGTAGTTGTCGAGGGCGTCAGCGCTCGACTGGAACAGCGGCTGGTCCAACTTGTCGTCGATGCGGATGAGGTGGTCCACGTTGACCCCCACGAACACGTCGGCGTCGAGGTCCACGCCCTGCTGGCGGCGCTGGATGTAGTAGTTGAGTTCGTTGTCGGGCGTCGCCCACTCGATGGTCACGTCGGGGTAGCGCTCCTCGAACGCCTCCTTGAGCCACGGCCCCGGCGAGGAACTCGGCGCGTCCACGAACGAACTGTACGTGGCGACCGTCAGCGTCCCGCTGAGGCTCTCCTCGGTGGTCTCTTCGGTGGTCTCCTCGGTCGTCTCCGTGGTCGTGGTCGCTTCCGTCGTGGTCGTCTCGTCGGTCGTGGTCTCCTGCCCACCCTGTCCGCCCACGCATCCGGCCAGACCGATTACTGTCGCAGCACTGGTACTTCTCAGAAAGGTGCGTCGTCTCATTACCCGGTGGTTACAGGCAGTGATACTTAACCTGCGTGGTGTCGAGACGAAGAATCGTCAGCCGTGGATGGGTTCGCGCACTCTCCGCGGAGAATCGGTCGTATCGGCGCGCGAACCCTGAGGGAACTCGCGGACGTGGGAAACGATAATGTCGCGCTCCCCGTACATGTAAACGTGAACTACAACCACAAGGTCACGTTCGCCCGCGACGCCCTGATCGCCACGGTCGCCGTGGTCGGCCTGTACTTGCTCGGGGAAGGAGCCCAGTTCCAACCCCTCCAGATTCCGTGGTACCTCCTCGTGGTCGGGTTCGACGTGCTGGAGGCCGTCTTCGGCTCTGCTGGCAAGAACTACGACCTGCTGTTCGGAGCCTACCTCGTCGGCCTCGGGGTCCTCGGTGCCGTCATCGCCGCCGGCGTCCGCAGGTTGACGCCGGATAGCTCTCGCTCGACCCTCCGGCTCGGAGCCGCCGGAACGTCGCAGTTGGCTCCCGTGCTCATCACCGGCGCGACTGGGCTGGTCATGCTCGGCGTGGCGGGCTGGCTCGCCGGCGTTCTCGACCTCCGCCACCTTCGAACCGCTTAACATCGTCGCCTCCGACTCCGAAGGCATGAACGCTCTCGATGCCGCCGGTCTCACCGACACCGACTCACCCGTCGTCGGCATGGTCCACCTCCCGGCACTTCCGGGCGCGCCGAAGTTCTCCGGGGATTTCGAAGCGGTCCGGGAGGCCGCCCTGCGCGACGCTCGGCGACTCGAAGCCGGAGGCGTAGACGCACTCGTGCTCGAAAACTTCGGCGACGCGCCGTTCTACCCCGACGACGTGCCCAAGCACGTCGTGGCGTCGATGACCCGGGTCGCCGCCGAGGTCCGCGACGAGGTGGCCCTCCCGATGGGCGTCAACGTCCTCCGGAACGACGCCGAGGCCGCCCTCTCGGTCGCCGCCGCGGTCGGTGCGGAGTTCGTCCGGGTGAACGTCCACTCGGGAGCGCGCGTGACCGACCAAGGCGTCGTCGAGGGGCGTGCCCACGAGACGGTCCGCCTGCGGGAGCGACTCGACGCCGAGGTGGCGATTCTGGCGGACCTCGACGTGAAGCACTCCGCGGCTCTCGCCGACCGCCCCCTCGACGCCGAGGCGGTCGCCGAACCCGTCGAGCGGGGGCTGGCCGACGGCATCGTCGTCTCCGGCGCGGGCACCGGCCACGAGGTCGCGATTCAGACCTCGCTGTTCACCAGAACGGGTGTCGAGCAGTTCTCCGACCTCTTCGGCGGTGGGTAAGTTGCCTCGCGCACCCTCGGCCGTGCAGTTCAGCGCCGCGGCGGTCGCGGCGAATCGTCCAGCTTCTGCGGGGGGTTCCCCACCAAGCAACCACGCGTGGAGCAGGCTCGCCGTGAAGGCGTCGCCCGCGCCGGTGGTGTCGGCGGTCTCGACCTCGAAGGCGGGGACCTCGACCACCTCACCGGACTCGTCGAGGAGGAGCGCACCGTCTTTTCCGCGGGTGACCGCGGCCCGACGGACCCCCCGCTCGCGGAGTTCTTCGATGGCCTTGCGGGGGTTCTCGCCGAGGTACGACCGGGCCGAGACCTCGTTGGCGACGAAGAGGTCGCAGACCGGCAGCAGGGCGTCAACCGTCGCTTCGTGGGTTCCGCGGTCTTCGAGTTCCGCGAGGGGTCCCGCGAGGTCGAAGACGAGGGGCGGGAAGTCGTCGGGAGCGTCGCCGCTTGCCATCTGGACGAGATCCGATACCACGGGGTCGGGGGCGTACGCACTGGTGAACGCGAGATCGGCCCGCCCGAGGTACTCGCGGTCCGCGTCGGTCAGCCGGAGCTTCGGCACGCTGTCGCCGCCCGCGACGATCATCCGCTCGCCCTCGGGGTCGCGCAGGATCATCGAGTAGGAGGTTCGCTCGTCGTCCGCGCCACGTCGGACGTGCTCGGCGTCGATACTCCTCTCGCGAAGGTCCGCGAGTACCCGGTCGCCAGCCTCGTCCGCCCCTACCCGGGAGACGACGCCCGTCTCCCGACCGAGGCGCGCCAGCGCGGCCGCCACGTTGGCGGCGACCCCGCCGACGGCGTCGGCCTCCTCGCGGACGAACGCCCCGCCGTCGGGCTCCGGGAGGTTGGTCAGCGAGTAGAGCCGGTCCACCACCGCGCTCCCGACCGCCGCCACGTCCAACTCGTCGCCAGCCCCCTCGTGGTCGCTCATCGCCGAGACCGACGGACTCCGGGGACAAACGCTTTCCGACGACCGACTGCCCGTGTCTAAGCCGACCCTAACCATCGCCGTTAAGAGGGGTCTAACCACCGTCACTACGAGGAGACTGACCACCGTGAGTGGGACTGAAAGGGGCCGGGCGCTGGCGTTTAGCTTGGTCGCCTCAGCGCGGCCACTATTTCGCGGCAGCGCCCGGGGGCTTTCTAAAAGGTGTTCACAGATCTGCTCAGTACTTCAAGCAACACAGAAACAGAATCTACTCGGTTCCGTCGGCGACCCACTTGTCCGAGTACGCGGTCCCGCACTCGCAGTAGCCGTATGCGTGGATGACGTCGCCCTCGGCGTAGAGGCCGCCGACCTCCTCGTTCTGCTCCTCGGAGAAGGCGAAGATGAACTCCACGTCGCCGTCGCAGTCGGGGCACGTCCCGCCAGAGAGGTCGTGCGAAATCTCACCCTCTGTGCCCATCGCCTGCTTGGCGAACCCCATCGCGTCCATCCCGGTGGCGGTCTTGAAGACGCTCCGTCCTTGGTCGCCCTCGACCACCAGCACCACGCCGTCCTCGGCCTGCTCGCCGTGCCGGGCCAGTCCGTCGCCGTCGCCCTCGACGAACGAGTCCGCGAGGAAAATGGCCACGTCCTCGGGTCGCTCGCCCGCGAGGAACTGCTCGCGCTTTTCCATACCTCCCGTTGGCGAGTCGAGCGGATAAGGGCCGCGCTCTCGCTCGACGGTATGGAAATATATGGGTGGGTTAGAAACTACAATTCATCTCTTAAGAACAGGTATACACAGTCCACTCGCCTCGACTGGCGCACTCCCGATCCACGACCAGACCCGACGGACGACGACGCGTCGTCTTTCAACTGAAAACTCTGTCGAAACCCTCCCTGTTTGACGCTTTTCAAGTACCGTGATAAGTACAGAGCATGTAGTTATCGTTTCAGACATCCGTCACATCAGTCCACCTGTCTGGCGGTTCCTGTCGGGGTACTGTTCTTGGCCTGTCTGTACCATAGTGTTCAGATTAGCTGGTTCCATGCGAAGGCGAACGACCGTAACCACTCATCGGCAGTTTCTGCGCTGGCGTGGCTGAAGCAGTTTGCGAACG
>PXSM01000098.1 GCA_003023465.1 Halobacteriales archaeon SW_6_65_15
GCGATGTCGGTCTGCGAGGCCGTCCGGGGGACGTCGAAGTACCCGGCGTCGTAGGCGGCGACGAGCGTCTCGTACTGGTCGTCCGAGAGCCGCGACGCGGGGCCGCTGTCGGTTCGCGTCTCGCGGTACAGCGCTTCGAGTTCGAAGCCGATGTTCCGTTCCCGAAGGCAACTCCGATACCGCGCGAAAGTGTCGCGGTCGGGAACTCGCATCCGCGCTTCCCAACCCTCGGACGTGGCCTTCGCGTCGAGCAGTACGACGTCGAGGTCGCCCCACTGGAGGAACGTGGTGTTGTCGCGGCCGCCGTCGGTGAGGTAGACTCCGTACAGACGGCGCGCGTCGGTCTCCGCGAGTCGCTTCGGGTCGGCGACCGTCGAGTCGTCCGCGAGCGCCGCCTCGAAGGCGTCCCAGTCGTCGGCTTCGGCCCAGAAGAGCGAGCGAATCCCCTCCTCGGTGGAGTACGCTTCTTCGGAGTGGACGACCGCCCCTGGTACTCGTTCGAGCGTCTCTTCGAGGAGTCGCGAATCGGTCTGATACTCCACGATTAGCACGTAGGGTCGTAGTTCCCGACGACGGATAACCGGCAGGGCTGTCGGGCTGTTCGCCGCGCCGCCGAGTTACGCGGCGGAGTCGCTACACCGCGTCCACGAAGGCGACGTCGAGCGACCCGTCGTCGTCGATGCGGACCTCGACGTCGTCGAACCCCTCGCCGGTCGTCTTCGTTTCCGTCTCCGGTTCCCCGCCGTCGAGCCGGGCACGGACCTCGTAGCGGGTCTGCCCTACCAGTCCCGGCCCCGGTATCGTCTCGTCGAAGGTTACCCGGCCGGGAACGGTCCTGTCGCTGTGCTTGGTCACGGCCGGAACTTCGGTCGTCTCCGAGAAATGTTCCGCTCCGTCGGCCAGCACCGTGACGGCGACGGCGTGGTCGTCGTCGTGCCAGTTCTCGACGACCACCCGTTCCACGTCTTCGAGGTGTTGGTCCGTACACCCCGACAGACCGACTGCGAGGGGGAGGGCCAGCGACCTCAGGACGTGGCGTCGCGAGCGCGGGAGCTCCATGTGCTCACCCATCAGCCCAGTTATAAAATCGTTGCGTCCGCCCTCACCAACGGAGACAAAGACATGAAAATATATTTTTGGGAAATATATACAAATTTCGTAGGTGTATTTTTATCCGTCGAGTACCCGTTTCGGGGACTACCAATACCCGAGACCGACTCCCCGTCCGAGTATCAATAAAAATATTCCGAGGGAAAGAGAGTTGAAGGTGGAACGAAAACCCCGCGAACACGCTCCATGGCGACCAACGAAGGGGCGGCCGAGCCCGCCACGGACGCGAAGGACCTGTTCGCCAGCTTCGCGTCCTCGACCATCGAGTCCTACCAGCGGATGGAGATGGAGGTCTCGAAGTACCTCGGACTCGTCGTCGTCCCCTCCGTCCTCTTCTTCGTGCTCACCGTGGTCGTCTTCCTCGTCACCGACTTCCCGCTGCTGATCGCGCTGCCGATTCCCCTGCTGGGGCTGCTTGCGCTGGTCGTCGCGATCATCTATCCGAAGATCCTGCAGGACCAGAAGCGCAAGGAGATCGAGGACCGGCTCCACCTGTTCATCACACACATGACCATCCTCTCGACCGCGAACATCGACCGCGTGGAGGTGTTCCGGACCCTCGGCGAGGAGGAGGAGTACGGCGCACTGGCCGAGGAGATGCGCCGCATCGTCCAGTTGGTGGACACGTGGAACCAGAGCCTCGACGACGCGCTCCGCATCCGGGCCGACAAGTCTCCGAGCAAGCCGTTCGCCGACTTCCTCGACCGGCTGGCCTACACCATCAACGCCGGACAGGAGATTCAGGACTTCCTCCTCTCCGAGCAGGACGTGGTGATCCAGAACTACGTGACCATCTACGAGGGGTCGCTGGAGAACCTCGAAGTGATGAAAGACCTCTACCTCTCGATGGTGCTGTCGGTCACCTTCGCGCTGGTGTTCGCCACCGTCCTGCCCATTCTCACCGGCTCGAACCCCACGATGACGGTCAGCGCGGTCGTCGTGATGTTCGCGTTCGTCCAGACCGGCTTCCTCGTGATGATTCGCTCGTCCGCGCCCTACGACCCGGTGTGGTACCACCCCGACGGGTTCACCACCGACTCGGAGTGGCGCATCCGCATCGCGGTCGCCGTCGGGATGGTGCTCACGGTCCTCGCGATGGCTGGCTGCCTGCTCGTCCTGCTGGGCGAGACCGGCATCGACCCCGACTCGATCCCCCTGCCCTTCTACGCGGCCATCCCGACGACGCCCCTGCTGATACCCGGCCTCGCCGCACGAAAGGAAGAAGAGCAGATCAAGGACCGCGACGAGGAGTTCACCAGTTTCATCCGCGCGCTCGGCGCGACCGAGAGCGCGAAGCAGTCCACGACCACCAAGGTGCTGGAGTCGCTGCGGGGCAAGGACTTCGGCGCGTTGACCGAGAACGTCGACGACCTCTACAAGCGGCTCAACATGCGCATCGAACCGACGCTGGCGTGGCGACACTTCACCGCCGACTCGCGGTCGTACCTCATCCAGAAGTTCTCCGAGATGTTCCTCGTCGGCAGGCAGATGGGCGGCGACCCCAAGAAGCTCGGCGAACTCATCTCGGGCAACATGAACGAGGTGCTCCAGCTTCGCGAGCGCCGCGCCCAGTCCACCGTGACGCTCATCGGCGTCCTCTACGGGATCACGGCCTCCTCGACGTTCGCGTTCTTCATCGGCCTCGAAATCGTGGAGGTGCTGGCGAGCATGTCGGTCGGACTCAACACCGCCCAGTTCGACTTCGGCCAGATCATCCACACTGACGTGTACGACATCCAGACCATCGAGTACCTCCTGCTCATCATCATCCTGCTCAACGCCGTGCTGTCGTCGCTGATGATCCGCATCGCCGACGGAGGTCACAAGGTCAACGCCTACATGCACTTCGTCCTGCTGACGTGGTCGTCCAGCGTCATCGCGGTGTTCACCCGCGTCGTCGTCGGGTCGTTCCTGAACGTCTGAACCGGCGGGGAGAGATCAGGCGCGCCGAAGAGCTATCAGCGCCGCCCCGAGGAGTGCCGCGAGCGCGGTCCCAACGCCGAAGCCGGGGACGCCCGGCCCGGAGTCGCTCGTCGCATCGGTGGTCGAACGCGTCGTCTCGGGAGGTACGGTGGTGTCCAGAGTCGTCTCCGTTTCGACCTCGGTCGTCTCGACGGCTTCGACCGCCACGGACGCGCGCTCGTCGCCGACTTCGACCGCGTGGTTCCCGGCGACCTCGAACGCGTGGGTGACCGCGACCTCTCTGGTCTCGCCCGCCGGGATCGAGACGTTCCGGGTGACGACGGTCTCCCCGTCGATGGTGACTGTCACGTTCCGAGTTCCGTCGGCCAGTCCTCCGTTCTCGACGGTCGCGACGACCTCGACCGGTCCGCCCACGACGGCCGAGTCGCCCCCTTTCACGGTCAGGCCCGCGACG
>PXSM01000099.1 GCA_003023465.1 Halobacteriales archaeon SW_6_65_15
CGTTCTGGAGCGTGGCGTTCTCCAGCGTCTCGTTCTTGTTCGTCACCTCGACCGTGTCGGCGTTCATCGACTGGATCGTCGCGTTCTCGACCGTGACGTCGTCCAACTCCAGTCGGTCGACCTGAACGTCTTGTAGTGTTACTCCGTTCGTCTGTGTTTCTGCCGACGGTGTCGAACCCCCGAGCGCCACCAGCGGAACGCTGGAGAGCATGAGGGCCGCGACCATCAGCACTACTCCGGTTTCTCGTTGCATACGCAGGCAATCATATCGCCGGAGGCGGCAATAAACGGGAGCAACCGTTTCACACCGTTTGGGGTTTTGACGGCCTATTACTGCCGTTATCGGGGACTTATGGTATGGGTACGTCTGCCCTAATCGCTGGGTGATATGTGGACTGTTGGAGACGTGTGATCGCGGACGAAAGCCCGGAGTTGCCCTCGCGACCGGACGGACCGGGACAGAACAGAGTCCGCGTCGCGTCTTCGACTCCGGGAGACGCAAACTCTTTCCGCCGCTCAGTCGAACGTAGTCCATGAGCAGTACCGAGGTGGACCTCGAGGCCGAGAAGTACGAGAAGCACCGCGAGGCCGGAGAGATCCTCGCGCAGGTCCGCGCCGAGGCCGCCGACCGGGTCGAAGTCGGGACGAGCCACCTGTCGGTCGCCGAGTACGCCGAGGAGCGCATCCGCGAGTTGGGCGGCGAACCCGCCTTCCCGGTCAACATCAGCGTGGACGAGGAGGCCGCCCACGCGACGCCCAGTACGGACGACGACACCGAATTCGGCGAGGAGATGGTCAACCTCGACGTCGGCGTTCACGTCGACGGCTGGATTGCCGACACCGCGATCACCGTCGATCTCTCGGGGAATCCGGAGCTCGCGGAGGCCAGCGAGGCGGCGCTGGAGGCCGCCATCGACGTGGTGGGGCCGGGCGTCGAGACGGGCGAGATCGGTGCAGCCATCGAGGAGACCATCGACGGCTACGGCTACAACCCCGTGGTCAACCTCACCGGTCACGGCCTCGACCAGTACGAGCAGCACGTCGCGCCGAACATCCCGAACCGCGAAGTCTCGCAGGGCGTCGAACTCGAAGTCGGCGACGTGGTCGCCATCGAGCCGTTCGCCACCGACGGCACGGGCAAGGTGAACGAGGGCCACGACGAACAGATCTACGCGCTCGAACGCGAGGGGTCGGTCCGCGACCGGTCTGCCCGGAAGGTGCTCGAACAGATCACCGAGGAGTTCAAGACGCTCCCGTTCGCCACCCGATGGCTCGACGCGGCCCGCCCGGAGATGGCGCTCCGCCGCCTGAAGATGAACGACATCCTCCACGGCTACCCGGTCCTGAAGGAGGACGACGGCTACCTCGTCAGCCAGAAGGAGCACACCGTCATCGTGACCGAAGACGGGTGCGAAGTGACGACCGAGTAGAGCCGACCGAAGCGTCGGCGGACGACGAAGGAGACCGGACCATTTCTCACGCTCGGTGACGCAAACCACGAGGAGCGCCCGGTGACTCAGACTACAGGGTGCGCCCGGTGATACCCCCGGAAGCGAGCGCCCAGTGAGACAATCCACCGTCTGGGCGGACTGAAAGGGGCCGCCCGGTCGGGGTCACGCGAGCGCAGCGAGGGTGACCTCGGCAGACGCGGGTCGTCTTCCGGCGTGCAGTTCAGTCGCCTGAGCAGGCAACTATTCGCAGGTCGGGCGGTGTGGAGAGGCCTGCGAATATCCTGCTGAGCGACCGCGACTGGGCAAGGGCTTTCTGAGTGTTCTCAGCTACGACTCCGCTCACGGCTCCCTCAACACTCATCGACACCTGCTCGGAAACTACCGCCCGAGAGACGTCACTACGTACGTCTAACCATCCGAAATACCAGTCTAACGATTACGCAGACACCTCTACTACGTACAGCGTCTCGAAAAAGAAGGAACGGCTCGCGCGTCGGACGTGATCGGAAACCCCGTTCCCCACGACCCACCCACCGGGCGAGCGTGCGGGGGATCGGCGGCGGTACGCGTTGTTCGGCTTAGGCGTTGTTCATCCGCTGGCTGGACTCCGCACCACAGACCTTACACTCGGTGACGCGGTAGGGTTCGCGCGAGAACTCCGCGTTCTCGCGCTTCTGACTCTCGGTCCGGATCTGAACGGAGACCTCGTGTGGCGTCTCGCGCTCGCAGTCGTCGCACGATTCGGTGATCGCCTGGAAGCTCTGGTTTTGTGTAGCCATCGTGACCTTCCTTTCGGTCTTTCCTTGCGCTGATAGGAGCATAAAAACCCCCTTCCGTTGGGGGGCGTTCGAACCGTTTATCCGGACTACTTACCGCGTTTTTGACCCGAAAACGTCCGAGAATGCGTAAAACTGTTTATAGCCTCGTTAGCGAGAGTAATGAAACAAAAACGGCGTGCAACGGCCGGAACTATTATATACTAAAATGAGAGCTACGGACGAAAATGCGTTCTACAGGAATCCGGACGGAAGACTGGAGTAGACGGCGTAGTCTCGATTTCCGGCGGACGTCGATACGAATTCTGCCGGCTACCCGAAAAGGCGATACCGAGAAACCGGCCGCCTCCGGCGCATTCGAGGCGATCTACCGAGGTTGGAGTAGCTGTTCGGCGGAGGCCCGAGTGTACATCGAAGTCGCGTATCAACGTCGCAGTGAAACTCGCGGTTCTACGATCTACTCCCGATTCCGCTCTCACGAACCGTGGTGTCACCTGATGTGAGACTGTAGTTCCTGATACACACGGAACGAAACGAACGAAACAGTTCCTCTGGAGCCTCACGCGGGAGAACGAGCACGTTAGAATGTTTAGGTTCGTCTTCTCGGGGATTCCCCACGAACGACCGAGGGCATGGACTTTCGTCGTCGCTTTTCACGTTCTGCAGCGAATTAGGTGGCCGAAGAGACTGGCCGTGCTGGCGCTCCTCTCGCTATCACACTGGAGCTACCGAATTGCCCTAAAAAGACCGGGAACGAGCGTTCTAACGGCCGAAACGGTCGGTGACGGCACGAACCCGTCGAAGCCGAGTCCGTTGCACGTCGTTTCTTCGTTCCCGCTCCAGTGGAACGTCCCCTCGCGTCGCGTAACGACCGATTACCCGACGTTTCGACCGTAAAACGGACGATGAGACCCAATCGAAGCCGATCCGAGGCCGAGGAGAACCGCCGGAAGCTAAACCCTCGCGCGCCCACGTGGCCCACATGGAGCAGGTCTTCGCACCGTGGCGCATCGAGTGGATCGAGCGGGAGGAGAAGAACGAGGACGTGGACGGGTGCGTCTTCTGCGAGTTCCCCGAGCGCGACGACGACCGCGAGAACCTCGTGGTCGCCCGGAGCGACCGCGCGTTCGTCATGTTCAACAACTACCCCTACAACCCCGGGCACGCGATGGTCGTGCCCCGCGAACACACCGGCGACTACCGGGACCTCTCCGAGGAGACTCTGCTCGACCACGCCCGCCCCTCGGCCGGGGCGCGGGCGGGTCCATCGCCGACCACCTCCACACTCACGTCGTCCCGCGCTGGGAGGGCGACACCAACTTCATGCCGGTCGTCTCGGACGCGAAGGTCATCGTCGAAGCCCTCGACGAGACGTACGACCGCGTGCGCGAGGCGTTCGCCGAACAGGACGGCGTCGATGGCTCGGGCGACGGGGCCGTGCGCGTGGAGTAAAAGGAGGAGAGCCGTTCGCGTGGAGTGAGTACCACCGCCACCGACAACGACACTACCTTCTTCCCGGAGTGCGAACACCGCTCCGATGAGCGAACGGGTCGTCCGCCGGGTCGGCGTGGTCATTCTGGCGGTCAACGTCGCCCTCGTGGTCGCCAAGGGTCTCGTCTGGTGGACGACGGGAAGCCTCGCGGTCGGGTCCGAGGCCGTCAACAGCCTCGCGGATTCGGCTTACAGCGTGGTCATCCTCGCGGGGCTCTACCTGACGACCAGACCACCCGACTTCTCGCACCCCCACGGCCACGAGCGCATCGAACCGTTCGTCTCGCTGTTCATCGCGCTCGGGGTGTTCGCGGCTGGCGGGACGGTTCTCTGGCGGGCCGCGACCGCGGTCCTGACGGGGAACGTCACCGTCCCGACCGGCTCCTCGGCCGTCCTCGTGCT
>PXSM01000100.1 GCA_003023465.1 Halobacteriales archaeon SW_6_65_15
AGATCGAGCAGGGTCCGCACCTTCCCGGCCATTCCGCCGGTCACGTCGGTGGCGTCGCTCTCCCCGAGATACTCCGCCACCTCGTCGTAACTTCGAATCTCCGGAATCACCTCGTCGGCGTCGTCCAGTACGCCCGGAACCGTCGAGCAGAAGCCCACGCGGTCGGCGTCGAGGCTCTCGGCGACCGACGTAACCGCCTCGTCGCCGCTCAGGATGGTCACGCCCTCGCCCTCGTGGGCCACCACGTCGCCGTGGAGGACGGGGACGAATCCCTCGCCGAGCATCGTCTCGACCTGCGCGGTCGGGAGGGTCAGGTCGGCGTCGCGGTCCCGACTGGCCGCCGAGAAGGGGTGGACAGGCACCACGGGAACGTCCCGGTCGTGGAGTCGCGCGAGGACGAAATTGTTCAGGGTCTTCATCGCGCCGTGGATTTCGACCACGGCGGTCGCGCTCTCCATCCCGTCGCCCGCACTCCCGGACCCCTCGGTCTTCGTCACGCCGTGTTTGCTAGCGTGATGGTGGCCGAAGCTCCCGGCACCGTGGACGACAACGAGGTCCGAGACCTCGCCCGCTGCGAGGGCGTCGGCGATTTCGTCGGCCGCCGCGTCGAGCGCCGGGCCGTCCAGCGTTTCGGGGGTGTCCTTTTCCGTAATCACGCTCCCGCCGAGTTTCAGTATCGTTGCCATCTCAGGACTCCTCCACGCGCACGCCGTCAGTGTCGAGTTCGGCCCGGAAGGCGTCCTCGCACCCGGGCGTGAACTTCAGGCCGGTCTCGGTCGCCTCCGTCGGGTCCAGCGCGACGATGCACCCGCCGCCACCCGCACCCGTTAGCTTGGCCCCGAGTGCGCCCGCGTCGCGGGCCGCCCAGACCATCTGGTCGAGCGACCGCGAGGAGACCCCGAGGGCTTCGAGCAGTCCGTGGTTGAAGTTCATCAGCTTACCCAGTTCCTCGACGTCGCCCTCCGCCAGCACTTGCTCGCCGTAGCGCACGATGTCGCCGATATTCCGGACGGTCTCGGCCGCGAAGTCGTACTCCTCGCGGAGCGACCGCACCCCGGCGACGAGTTCGCCCGTGTCGCCCGCGCTGCCGTCGAACCCGATGACGAACGGGAGGTCCGGAGCCTCGATGGCCCGGCAGTCGTCGCCCTCGACTCGGACCGCGCCGCCCGTCGCCGAGCAGAAGGTGTCCGCCCGCGAGGCTTCGCCGTCTTGCACGTCGAGTTCGGCCTGATAGGCCCGCTCGGCGACCTCCTCGGCGGAGAGTTCGACGCCGAGTTCGCGGGTCCCCGCGTCGATGCCCGCGACCGTGACCGCCGCGGACGAGCCCAGCCCCGCGCCGAGCGGGATGTCGCTCTCGACGGTGATGTCGAAGCCGGCGTTCGGGGCGTCGGCCGCGTCGCGGGCCTGCTCGACCGCGGCGTCGATGTACCCGATTCCGGCTTGGATGAGGGACTCGGACACGTCGACGTCGGGCGTGGCGTTCGCCTCGTCGCTGTACTCGACCGTGAACCCGTCGAGGCTCAGGTCCTCGGCGTGGACGCGAAGGCGGTCGTCGTCGCGCTCCTCGACGGTGACTCGCGCCCGGCGCTCGATGGCGCAGGGCACCGCCGGTTCGCCGTAGACGACCGCGTGTTCCCCGAACAGGTAGACCTTGCCCGGAGCACTCGAAACGACCATGCGAGACGATTTCGTTCCGGGGGTTAACACGTTTGCGAAGGAAATCGACCCGACGCGCCGACGCGGTCGGACCGGGTGGCGCTACTCCCCGGAACTCCGCCGCCGATAATCCAGATAGGCGACGAGCCCGAAGAGGTTGAGGAAAGGCATCGCGGCGACGTGGGCCCACATCGTCCCGGAGTCGTCGCCGCGCCTGCGCAGGTCGAAGAACACTCACAGGGGGACGAGCAACTCCATCACCACGAACCCGAGCGCGCCCAGTCGCACTTGGCGGGAAACCGACGACAGGAATGCGGACCCCCCGAAGACGCTATTCCACAGGAGCCAGAGAACCATCACGAGGGCGGCGAGTTCCGCCCCGGTCCATATCCAAAGCACTCGTTCGGTCGCGTCGTCCACCATCTGCGTATCTCGTCCTTCGTACCGCGAGACGATATGATTTTGCACGTGCCTTTCGACGGCAGAAGCTGGTTTCGACGACCGGGGCATAGTGGAACAATCTTTACCCCATATGACAAATATTTATAATTATAAGGAACAACTATAGACACTCACGTCGGCTGAATCCTCTCCACCGTCGGCTTGCCCGCTCCCGGAAATTTATGTACGATTGCGGGACCAATCAAAGGTATGCCCGACCCGCCCGAGACGGAACGCCGCGAGGTCGTCGAGGAGCTACACGGCGAGGAACTGCCCGACCCCTACCGATGGCTGGAAGCAGACACCGACGAGGTCCGGTCGTGGGTCGAACGCCAGAACGAGTACGCCGACCGGTTCCTCGACAACGACGCCCGCGAGGCGCTTCGCCCGCGAATGGAAGCCCGCTCTGAGGTGCCCGAGTACGGCGTGATAACCGCCCGCGAGCGGGGGTACTTCCAGCGCGTCGAAACCGGCGATGACGACCGCGCGAAGCTCCTCGTCCGGGAGGACCTCGACGCGGAGCCGCGGGTACTCGCGGACCCGAACCAGTGGGACGAGACCGAGTCGATGGACTGGTTCTACCCCTCGCCTGACGGGTCGCTGGCCGCCTACGGCGTCGCCGAGGGGGGACAGGAGCACTACGACGTGACCCTCCTCGACGCGAGGACGGGCGATCCGGTGGAGGTCGTCCGCGACTGCGGACGGACGACGCCGAACGGGATGGCGTGGACCCACTCGGGATTCTACTACGTGACCACCGGCACTGCGGACGAGGGTTCGCAACTCGACAAGGAGATTCGGTATCACGAACTCGCCGACGGGGTCGGGTCGTCCGAGTCAGCCGACTCCGAACCCGCGAAACCGCGGACCATCGACGATCCGGCAGAATCGAAAGCCGCCGACGACCCCGTGCTGACCGACGAGATCGGCGAGCACGTCATGCCGCAACTGGAGATGGGCGACGGGACGCTCGTCGTCGCCTACCACGAGGGCTGGCAACACTCGGACGTCTTCCGGTGGGAACTGGCGGGCGCTGACGCCGAAACCAGT
The DNA here is from genome assembly GCA_003023465.1 of Halobacteriales archaeon SW_6_65_15. Lineage (GTDB taxonomy): Archaea > Halobacteriota > Halobacteria > Halobacteriales > Haladaptataceae > Halorussus. Next base: position 3,148 of record PXSM01000100.1, read on the forward strand.
GAACCCCAGAACGGCGAGTTGGTCCGGCTGGTGGCCGACGCCGAAGCCTCCTTCCTCCCGCGAGTCAGCGACGGGACGGTCTACCTGCTGACCGACTACGACGCCCCGCACTCGCAGGTGCTGACCTGCGACGCCGACGCCACCGAGGCCGACCCCGACGAACTGCGCGAGGTCGTCCCCGAGAGCGAAGGGACCCTGAAGGACCTCGTGCTCGCGGGCGACTCGCTGGTCGTCCACCGCCAGCGCGACGCCCACTCGTCGCTGGCCGTCTACGACCGTGCCGGCGACCACCGCCACGACGTGGCTCGAAACCCTGAACCGGCGCGAGCCCGAGACCGACGCCGAAATCGTGGTGGACCAGGAGTTCTTCGAGTCTACCGACGGCACCGAGGTCCCCGCCTTCGTGGTCCACCACGAGGGGGTCGAGTTGGACGGCGACAATCCGACCGTCCTCTACGGCTACGGTGGGTTCCGCATCAACCTGACGCCCTCGTACGACCGCTTCCGGATGCCGTTCCTCGAAGACGGCGGCGTCTACGTCCACGCCAACCTCCGTGGCGGCGCGGAGTACGGCGAGGAGTGGCACCAAGCGGGCAGGCGAGAGAACAAGCAGAACGTCTACGACGACTTCTACGACGTCGCCGAGGGTCTGATAGACCGGGGTTACACCCGGCCGGAGCGACTGGCGGCGATGGGTCGGTCCAACGGCGGTCTGCTCGTCGGTGCGGCGATCACCCAGCGCCCGGACCTGTTCGGGGCGGCCTCCTGTGGCGTCCCCCTGCTCGACATGCTCCGGTTCCACGAGTTCCTGCTCGGCGAGTCGTGGACCATCGAGTACGGCCACCCGGACGAGTCCGAGGCCTTCGAGTATCTCCGGGAGTACTCGCCGTACCACAACGTCGAATCTCGCGAGTACCCGGCCGTCCTCTTCGAGACCGCGGCGGGCGACACCCGGGTCCACCCGTCCCACGCCCGGAAGATGACCGCCCGGATGCAGGCCAACAACGAGGGCGACGACCCCGTTCTCCTCCGCAGCGAGACGGGGACGGGCCACGGCGTCGGCAAGCCCACCTCGATGGAGGTCGCCGAGCAACTCGACCGCTGGGGGTTCCTCTACGACCAACTGGGCGTGCTGGATTAGCCCTCGACCGGATACGCGATAGCCGAACAAACACCGTCTGGATGTCTAAGTGAGCGATGCGAACGCAGGCTCGTCGGAGCGCGCCTCCGACGGTAGATGAAAGGGGCCGCCCGGTCGCGGGCTTTCTGGGCATTCTTGGCTACGAGCTCTTTGCTCACATTAATCCTTGTGATTCACAGCGACCGGGCGAGAGCTTTCTAACTGTTCTCGACTATGGATACAGTAGTTTCTTCGCATCGTTCCCGGCACAACGGCTAACTTACCTGACGGTGACTAGTCGTGTATGAAGCTGAAGAGAGCCGTGTCCGGAGTCGTCGGCGGCCTCGGGACCGCCGCGCTCGCCAATCGACTGCTGTCGTGGAAGGCCAGCGACCTGCAACCCGCGCTGGACGGCCGCCAGAACACCTACCGGTGGCGGGGGTTCGACGTGGCCTACACGGAGGCGGGCGACCCGGAGGACCCGGACGTCCTCCTCCTGCACGGCGTCCATGCCGCGGCGTCGAACAAGGAGTTCGACCAGATATTCGAGCAACTCTCGAAGACCCACCACGTCGTCGCGCCCGACCTGCCGGGATTCGGTCGCTCGGACCGGCCGCCGCTGACCTACTCCGCGGCGCTGTACACCGCTTTCGTCACGGATTTCGCCGAGGATTTGACGGAGGATGCCACCTGCGTCGCGACCTCGCTGACGGGGTCCTACGCCGCGCTGGCCCAGCATGGCTCCGGTCGCTGTTCCGGTCGCCCGTCGTCGGGCAGGGCCTGTTCAACCTCCTGACCAGCAGGTCGTCGCTGCGCTTCTTCGACGACCGAGAGGGCTACTCGACCGAGGCGTCCTACACCGAACACGACGTGGCTCATCAGTGGCAGACCGCCCACCAGCCCGGCGCGCGGTTCGCGCCCGCGTCGTTCGTCTCCGGGTATCTCGACCCCGACGTGGACCTCGGAGCAGAGCTTGCGCAACTCGACATCCCCGTCACGCTCGTCTGGGGTCGGGATGCGACCGTGACCCCACTGGAAGACGGCGAGGAGTTGGCAGAACGGGCCGACGCGAAGCTGGTGGTCTTCGACGACGCGAAGCTGTTGCCCCACGCCGAGCACCCCGGCCCGTTCCTCGAAGT
>PXSM01000101.1 GCA_003023465.1 Halobacteriales archaeon SW_6_65_15
ACGTGCAGGACGCCTTCCGCTGGGGCACGAGTGAACGCGTCCACTTCGAGTGGCGGACCAAGAACGGCATCCGAGAGAAGGACGAGCGCTTCGAGGGCGGTCTCGACGCTGTCGGTGATGCGCGAGCGGGCCTCCGCGGACACGCTGACGCGGTCGACGATGACGTCGACGTCGTGGTCGTAGTTCTTGTCGAGGTCCGGCCGGTCGAGCGTGAGGTCGAACTCCTCGCCGTCCACCTCGACCCTGCTGTATCCGTCGGAGACGAGGTCGTCGAAGAGGTCCTCGAACGCGCCCTTCTGGTCGCGGACCACGGGGGCCGCGATCTTGGCCTTGGTCCCTTCGGGGAGGTCCAGCACTCGCCGGACCATGTTCTGGGCGCTCTGCTCGCCGACCTCCTGACCGCACTCGGGGCAGTGAGGAGTCCCGATGCGGGCGTACAGCAGGCGGAAGTAGTCGTGGAGTTCCGTGACGGTCCCGACCGTCGAACGGGGATTGTTGGCGGCGTTCTTCTGGTCGATGGAGATGGCGGGCGACAGCCCCTCGACGTTCTCGACCTGCGGCTTGTCCATCTGGCCGAGGAAGTTGCGTGCGTACGCCGACAGGCTCTCGATGTAGCGTCGCTGGCCCTCGGCGTACACAGTCTCGAACGCGAGCGAGGACTTCCCCGACCCCGACAGCCCCGTCACCACGTTGAACTGCTCGCGTGGGATGGAGACGTCGAGGTCCTTCAGATTGTGTTCTTGTAGTCCTTGCTCATCTGAGTCCGGATAGGAACTTGGGGTGTGAAACCCTGTCGGTTCGCGTCGAACCTGCCGCAGTTCTCTGCTGTCCGACGCGTTCCCGGACGAGTCAGTTCGCGCACGTGAGCCACTGGGAGATGTAGTGAGAAATCGATATTCGGCGCGGCGGACGGAACGCTGGTTGACGGCCGAGCAGCCCGAAAATAGAGCGAACGAAGTTCGGGAATCGAAATCGAGACCGGAGTGAGGTCGAGCGAGTTCCGATACTACCACCTCGAATGGACAGTCAGAAATCCGGAAATCGCAGGAGGGCGACGGTCTGGCCGTGTCACTTTTTAGCATGGCGTGCCTTGGACCAAACGAGGAGGCGACGCAACAGGGACCGCGATTCGCTCCGTCGGCGAACGAGCTTTCGTACCGTTGCCTCCTCCGACCCGAACCACGGTCGAAACCCTGGACGACGACGTTGAGCCAGCCAACCAACGTCTGCGGGACGGGCCCGACCCCACCTTTTCGTCGTTTTCAAAGTATCCATCGTTCGAGACTTTCGTAACTCCCGGCGCTTTCACGCCCGTTCCGTCGCCACTCCCGACGATTTCGCGTCCCAACCCGTCGCCGCGGCACTTTTCCCCACAGTTCGCGTACACGTCGGCATGGATGCCGAGAAGGCGTTCGCGCTCGCCCTGCTGGCGGTGTCGCTGTACCTCTCGGTGCTGGTCGTCCGGCCGTTCTTCACCTACGTCGCGCTCGCCGCGTTTCTGGCGTACGCGCTGTTTCCATTCCAGCGACGGCTCGCACCGCGGATCGGCCCGCGAAAGTCGGCGGTCGTCCTGATGTTCGCGGCGACGCTCCTGTTCGTCCTGCCGTTCGTCCTGATGCTACGGGTCGTCGTGGAGCAGGCGCTCGCGGTGGTCGAGGGCGTCCGCTCAGGTGCGATAGACGTCGGCTTCCTCCAGGAGTTCGTCGCCAGCGACCTCGGGCAGGACATCGTGGACGCCGTGCAGTCCGGCGCGGGAACCGTACTGGAGGAGTCGGTCGTGGTCGTCGGCGGAGCCTCGACCATCGCGCTCGGCGTCACCATCCTCGGGTTCCTCCTCTACTACCTGCTGGTCGGCGGCCGGTCGGTCGTGGCGTGGTTCCGCGAGGTGACGCCGCTCTCGCCGGACGTGCAAGACGAACTCCTCGCCGAACTCGACCGGCTCACCTACGCCGTGCTCATCACGCAGGGACTCATCGCGGTCGTGCAGGCGGTGCTGACGGGGCTCGCGCTGGCGGTCCTCGGCTTCTCGAACGTCCTCTTCTGGACGGTCCTCGCGGTCGTCTTCGGGCTCCTCCCGTTCGTCGGGGCGATGTTCATCCTGATCCCGGCGTCGGTCTACCTGCTGGCCATCGGCGACCTCGTCGGCGGGGCGGCCCTCCTCGCGTGGAGTTTCGGCGTGGTCAACCTCACCGACAACTACCTCCGCCCGGTCGTCGGCGGTCGGAGCGCGAACCTCAATCCCGGCGTGCTCGTCGTCGGCATCTTCGGCGGCCTCGCGGTGTTCGGCGTCACCGGCATCTTCGTCGGCCCCATCGTCCTCGGGTTCACGCGCGCCATCGTGGGCGTGGTGTCGCGGGAGTACGCTTGATGCGGGGTTCAGAAATATTTATACGTGCATAAAAAATACAATAATATTTTTAAGAAACACATATATTTCTAATACCGGCGCGGTGCTAGCTGTCGTTTGAGCCTACGAAGGAGATGTCCTCGGCGCGACCCCGTGGTCTATCGAGGGTCGCGAAACCGGTTCCGAGACGAACCGCCCCGAAGTTTATACCGGAGAGCGCGCAAAACCTCTCCATGGCAGACGCCATCGCCGCCCTCGACCTCACCGACGACGAGTACACGGTCGTCCAGTCGCTCGTCCGAAACAAGTACAGGGCCTACGACGCCGCCGGAAACACCGTCCTCCGGGGCAAGCAGAAGATGTTCAAGCTCAAGGAGGAGTTCCCCTTCGTGGACGCCGACGGAAATCCGGCGTTCACCGTCAAGGCCAGCGGCGTCCTCGACTTCGCGGGCGACTACGCGCTCGTGGACGACGCGACCGGCGAGACGGTGGTCGTGCTGGACCGAAACTTCACCCTGTTCACCGACAGGTGGACGCTCCGGGATCCCGACACCGGAGACCCGGTCGCGGAGATCGCCTCGAAGAGCAAGCTGGTCTCGCTCCTCCGCCACGTCCACGGACTGTTCAGTCTGATCCCCCACGGCTACGAGATAACGACCCCCGACGGTCGGCACGTCGGCATCATCGACGGCCGCTTCTCGCTCAAGGACACGTACGACGTCACCATCGACGACGCGAGCGGCGTCTCCAAGGAAGCGGTCGTCGCGGCCGCGATGGTCGTGGACGCCATCGAGGGCAACTGAGCTAACTCGTCGGTTTCGATTTCGGATTTGGGTACATACTCTGGCCACTACGTACGTGTTGGGGGTTTATCATTATGGACGTTGATAACCACTATCGAATGGAGACGCCGGCAAAACTCCTCTACGGAAGTATGGCAGTTGTATCTACGGTGGCAGGACTTCTCTCCGTATATGCCGCCACTATAGGAGTTGGTGATTGGTTTTGGTTCGGTATCGGAGAATACGTTTGGCTCAGTGTTCTCTGGCTGAGTCTCGGCTTCTTTTGGTGGTACGTGGTGCTCGGAGACCCCGACTTTATGTCCGGAACACGTGATTAGCAGAGTAATCGGTCTACACTCTACGTTGAACAGCCGCTAACCGGATGCGATACGTTTCTCTGACCTAGTACTCCGGAATCCTTCCCGACCGGTCACTTCCCTCAACGAACGGCAGGTCGGTGATCTCGGCGGGTACCTCCTCGCCCCCGACGCGGACGGTCACGTCCGACGCTTCGACTTCGAAGTCCACCACGGCGAACGCGATGGGTTCCTCGCGGGTGGGGCTCTCGACGCCGCGGGTCACCTCGCCGACCGCCTCTTCGCCCGCGAACACCGTCGGATTCTCCGAATCCGACGAGCTCGCAGGTGAGCGGAGCGAACCTGCGAAGACGGCCGCGCCGTCCCCGGGCACCGCCTCGGGCACCAGTCCCACGAGTCGCTGGCTCGGCTGGCCGCGGTTCTCCACGCGGGAGACGACCTCCTGCCCGACGAAACACCCCTTCTCGAAGTCCACCGCGTTCCGGATGCCGAGGACGTTCG
>PXSM01000102.1 GCA_003023465.1 Halobacteriales archaeon SW_6_65_15
CCGTAGAGCTTCCGGTTCCACTGGGTCCGGGCGCGGCCGTCGCCGTGCTCGCCCGAGACCGACCCGCCGTACTCGACCACGAGGTCGGTGGCCTGATCCGCAATTGCCTCCATCTGGTTCACTCCGGCCCGACTCTTGGTGTTCACGAGGGGTCGGATGTGGAGACACCCCGGCCCGGCGTGGGCGTAGAAGCTGGCGAAGGTGTCGTTGTCCGCCAGCACCTGCTGGAAGTCCGCCACGTACTCGGGGAGGTTCTCCGGCGGCACCGCGGCGTCTTCGATGAACGAGATGTGCTTGGCGTCGGAGGTCCGCGAGAGCAAGATGGGCAGGCCGGACTTCCGAAGCTTCCAGAACCGGGCGCGCTCGGCCTCGTCGTGGGCCTCCAACGCGGCGAAGGCCAGTTCACCCTCGCGGTCGGCCCGGAGGTCGGCGACTTTCTCGCGGCCCTCGGCGTCGTCCTCGGCGTAGAACTCCACGAGCAGGACCGCGTTCGTCCCCTCGGGGAGCATCCCAACCACGTCCGCGAACTCCTCGGTGTCGCGCGCGAGGTCGAGGAGCACGTCGTCCAGCACCTCCACCGCGGCGGGATCGTGGCCGAGGACGGGAGCCACGTCCTCCATCGCGGTCAGCAGGTCCTCGTAGGCGAACAGCGCCATCGACTTGGTCTCGGGGACGGGTTCGAGGGTCACCGTCGCCTCCGTCACGATGGCGAGGGTGCCCTCGCTCCCGGCGAGCAGTCGCGCGAGGTTGACGGTGCCGGTGTCGGCCTCCTCGACCAGCCTGTCGAGGTTGTACCCCGAGACGTTCCGCTTGAGCTGAGGGTACGCCTCCTCGATTGCGTCCGTCTCCTCGTCGAGTATCCGGGCGACCTCGGCGTAGATGCGGGCTTCGAGGTCTCCTTCGGGGTCCCCCTTCTCGCGGAGTTCGTCCAGTCCGACCTCGCCGAAGGTCGTCACGGTGCCGTCGGCGAGCACCGCTTCGACCTCCTCGACGTAGGCGTCGGTCTTGCCGTACTTCAGGGAGTGCGCCCCGGTAGAGTTGTTCCCGATGGCTCCGCCGAGAGCCGACTTGTCGCCCCACGCCGGGTCGGGCGCGAACTTCAGGCCGTGGGGCGCGAGTTCGCCGTTCAACTCGGCCAGAACTGCACCGGGTTGGGCGCGGGTGGTCGGGGTCTCGGCGTCGGGGGTCAACTCCAACACCTCGTCCATGTAGCGGGTGAAGTCGAGGACCACAGCCTCGTTGACGGCCTGTCCGGCGAGGCTGGTGCCGCCGCCCCGTGGCAGGACCGGTATCTCGCGCTCGGCGCAGTAAGCCATCACCGCCGACACGTCCTCGGACGCGTAATCGTAGTCGGCGCGTGCGTCTCGCGCCGGGTCTCCCGCGTCAGGGGTAGCCATACTCCGGCATTGGAAGGGAAGGGCGAAAAATGGTGCGTTCGGGGTGGAAGCCTGCCGGAGAATCCGAAGTGTCGCGACCGGGTCGTCAACGCGAGGGGAATAAAAATGATTTCTTTAGAAATGATCAGTTGTGTTGGGGGAGGCTGCCGCAGAGAGAAGCACCGACCAGCGCCTACGGAGCGAGGCGATTCTTCCGGTTCTTCATGTTCTCCTCGTAGTACTCGAACGTGATGGGGCACCACTCCTTCGCCAAGTCGAGAATCCCCTCGGTCATCTCCCTGATTTCCCACTGGGCGTCCGCCGCCGCCCGCATGTCCGCGACGTGCATCAGCATGCATCCCGAGATCGAGCAGTTCCTGATAGTCTTCGACCGACCGCTTGACCGACTCCCGGAAGATGGTCTCGCGCTTCTCGACGGTCTCCTCGTCCACCGCGCCGCCCTTCTGGTTGCGGCCGATCCAGTTAGGGTCGTTGGCCGACGGGGGCGTGACAACCATCTCGCCCTGGGCCACGTCCTCGGGGTCCACGTCGTCGAACGAGACGTAGCGCATACTCCGAACGTCAAACGAGGCGTGTCGATGGCGAGTGATCTGGGCCATGCAGGAGCGACTGATTCCCTTCACCGCGAAGGTCGCTTGTGGGTGTTCAAACGGGCCAAAATGGCCATGTTTTAGAAGATGACCGATGAGAGTCTCTTTTTTTTCCTCGATAGTATCTCCATCAACCGTGTTCATTATTTGTGAAAAGGATTTTTCGCCAACGAACTCCTCCATGTAGTCGTTGCGGGCCGCGGAACAGATGACCTCCTCGGGGTCCTCTGTGGCTTCGAGTAATTGAACTTTCATGGGTCTGTTATTCAGTCTGTGTCGTACTATTCCTATAAAACTCCCTCTTCGATTCTCGGTATTTCTCCTTGCTCTCGGTGACGAATTTATACTCGAATCCGGAGGGAGGCTTGCCGACGTAATCGAAAAACCACTCCGTCTCGTCACTGGTGAGCATCAGGCGACCTTCGTTGAACGTCGGGCGTATCGGAGTGGAATTGAACAGTGACGCCACGTAATCTGGTCGGTCAGCTTCGTTGTCTACAGATATCCAGACCTGTGGACGTATGTGTCCTTTGTTCCCCCAGATCAAATGCCCGTCACAAACGTACCAGAATTTCAGGACGGTCGGTGACAGATCGATTTCGTCCGGAAAACGCTTTTGCTCGCTCCCGTATCAGTTTGCAAACCAGTTCAGTTCTGGATGACGGGCAGTAGTCAGAATGTACTGGTCCCGGATATCGTAATCGAGATTGGCGAAACGCTCGTACATTGACCCACGGTTCTCCTCACGGATTTCTTCGGCGGTTCGCTTCATTCTACATCCATTTGATAGCCAAGAAAGATGGTCGTCCAGCCATTGGAGAAAGGTTCTGTTGATGTTCGTCACGTCAACTCGGGTGTTCTTCGCCGACGGAGGATTGTGAATACTCCCGTCCCCCATCAGAATCCCGTGAGAATATCCATCCATGACTCTGGTATTGATGGATGTCAACAACTACTCGACATCGCCCAGCGTTGTCCAAGTCGCTCGTAGTTTTCGCCACAAGTAGGACACGCTCCAGCGTCATTTTTGACTATATTGTTTATATAGCTTAATTAAAACATCGTTCTGTGATTAAACGACACGCACAAACCACTCCCGGTCCTACGACTCCACATGATAACCAACCTCGCACAGGGCGTGCAGGCGTTCACGAGCAACGCCTTCCTCGTGGAGGGCGACCGGACGGTGCTGGTGGACACCGGGTCGAACTTCGACGCGGTGGGGAAGATACGCGACCGAGGAGCCGACCTCGACGCGGTGATTTTGACCCACACCCACCCGGACCACGTGGGCAACCTCCAGATGGTCAAAGACGCCTTCGCCGTCGAGGCGTGGGGCTTCGACACCGACCAGCCGGGCGTGGACAACCCCATGGCCGACGAGGAGACCGTTCGGCTCGGCGATCACAACTACGTCGCGCTCCACACCCCGGGGCACAAGAACGACCACCTCTGCTTCCACTCGGCGGGGGCAGGCGTCCTGTTCGCGGGCGACCTGATATTCCAGAACGGCGGCTTCGGCCGGACGGACCTCGAAGAGGGTGACCGCCGGCAGTTGCTCCAGAGCATCGACCGTGTGCAAGATCGAGTAGCGGAGCCTCTCGCCGAGATGCACGTCGGCCACGGCCCGAGCGTCACGACGAACCCCTATCACGACGTGGAACTGGCGGCTCGCGCGGCCCGGATGGGGTGACCCCGCGCCCGTCCGAACTGGCCACTGTTCGCCCCTAGTTCGTTACTGGTCACCACGAGTACGTTTATGGCGCGTCGGCCCGCACGTGTGGGTAACGGTACCATCGAACGTGCTCGACAGGATGTTCGGCGTCGTGCGCGACGCCATCTCCGCGGTCAGACCGAAGCGGATAGCGCCGCGTCAGCTACCGCTCTCGTTCACCGACGCCGAGGGCCGGTCGATACGCGTCCGTCCGTACCGCGAGGACGACTTCGAGGCGCTAGCGGCCATGTACGACGACTTCGATCCAACCCAGCGCGCGCAGGGGACCCCGCCGCTGGGTTCCGACGCGGTCCGGCAGTGGTTGTCGGAACTGCAGGATGGCGTGAACGTCGTGGCGGTCCACGACGACCGTATCGTCGGCCACGTCACCTTCGTCCCGGACGGAACCGGCCGCCACGAACTCGCCATCTTCGTCCATCAGGACTACCAGCGCGCGGGCATCGACACGCAACTGCTCGGCGGCGGCATGGGGTACGCGGCCGAGCGAGGCGTCGAGTACGTCTGGCTGACGGTCGAGCCGTGGAAGCGAGGAGCCCAGAACCTCTATCGGCGGGCCGGATTCACCGTCGTCAACCCGATGGGTCCGACCCACCGGATGTCGCGGTACCTCTGAGTGGCAGAGGTCGCGCTCCTTCGAGGGACCGAACCTGTCGAAAACGTTTATCTTCCGGCGGTTCTCACGTCCCGTCGTGTCAGAACGAACGCGACTGACGACCGTCGAGACGGTCCGGGAGGTAGGGTCGTGGCTGTTCACTGTCCGCGACGAGTACGGGGAACCCGACGAGGTCATCCTCGTTCCTTGCGAAGATGACGAAAAAGACGAGATCGAAGCGTGGGTGAACCGCTGCACTCACGAAGCCCAGCGCCTCGACCGCGGGTTCGGCGCGGCGATGCGCGACGGCCAGATAATCTGCCCCAAGCACGGGTCGATGTTCGACTCCTGCTCGGGCTACTGCGACAACGGCGAGGCCGCCGACACCACCCTCGTCTCGGTCGAGATCGGGGTCGAGAACGGCGACGTCTATCTCACCGACGACGACTACGACTTCGCCCACGAGGGGAGCATCGAGGACGGGAATTCGAGCGACGAATCAGCAGACGACGATGACGACGGCGTGCCGAGTTCGACCTCCCACATCGGGTTCTGACAGTTATTAGCTTTCCGCGACTGCCAGCAACTCGTCGTAGGCGTCCGCGTAGGCTCGCGCGACCGCGGCGGGGTCGCGCCGGTCGTCGTCCGGGAGTGCCGGAAGCGTCGCCGTCGCCTTCGGGTCGGTCAGGTCGGTCACGTCGCCGGTTCGTAGGCGCGCATCCGGCCGGGTTCGACCACGGCCACCGCGTCGAACGAGAGGTCGCGAATCGGAACCGCCACGTCGCCGTAGGACTCCACGACCGCGGCTCCGGCTTCCGTTTCGGTTTCGACCCTGCGGATGCGGTCGGCGAACCCGTCGAGCATCGGGAGGTGGAGCCGCCGGGTGACCTCGTTCAGCTCCTCGACCGAGGAGACGGTCGGCGCGTCGTCGAGTGGCAGGTGCTCGCGGGCCGATTTCGGGACGTGGGTGCGAGCGTTGACCACGAACGACTCGCCCACGCGGTCGAGGACGAACTGGCGGTGGGCCGCTCCCACGAGACCGGTGCCCGGGCCGGGCGAGGGACGCCAGAGCCGGTGGACGGGGTTCAGGTCCTCGGGGGCGAAGGTTCCTGTGCTTGCGTCGGCGAGTCGCTTGGCGTCCTTTCCGTAGAGACGGCCGGCCTCGACCGCCCGCCGATAATCGTCGTGGTCGAACCAGTAGTCGTTGCCCGCGCGTGGCTTGAACCCGACCGCGCCGAGCCTGTCGAGCAGGCCGGTGGTGAACGTAGTCTTGCCCGCATCCACCCGAGCACCGCCCGCGACGAGTATCCTCATCGATCCGTCGTCGCTCGCCATCGGTTCTCGTCACTCATCGCGGGTCTTCAGGCCGTAGTAGCCGGGCTCCTCGTCGCTCGGCGGCTCCGCGATCATGAGCTCCTCGGAGTTGTACATCACCCACGGGATGGCCCAGTCGAGCAGGATGTCCTCGGTTTCGGGCTCCAACTCGGCGTCGGGGTCGAGTTCCTGCAGGAGTCGGGCGATCTCGTAGACGGTGTACATCTGGTCGGATTCGAGCAGTTCGTCCGGTTCGTAGAAGTCGCAGGGGTGTAACTGGTCGAAGTCGGACTTCGGTCGGGGCATGGCCGGACGTACGACCGAACCGCGGGTAAATCGTTCGTCTCGTGGTCGCGCCGGACAGAAACATATCTATACAAGTCTTAGGGGATTGTGTACGTGTTTCTAAAATACAATTACAATTGCCAGACAGGAGGCGCTCGGTGACGCGAACCACCAGTAGCGCGACAGCGAAACGTATCACCGGGTAGGATAAAGGGGCCGCCCGGTCGCGTTCGGCTTGGTCGTCTCCGCGGCCCCTATCTGCGACGGGCGGTGTCTTCGTGAGCGAAGCGAACGAAGGCTCGGAGGAGCTTGCTCCTCCGGTGCGGAGAGGAGCAGATATGCCGCGGAGAGACCGCGACCGGGCGGGGGCTTTCGAGGACTTCCCGGCTACGAAGTTGTTCTTGCCGTCTTCGGGGATATAGAGCGACTCGACGGGAACTTTCTAGGCGTTCCCGGTTCCATTTTCGCCAGCACGTAAGGGTGAAGGTGAGAATTTCGACACTCGGAGACCATTCGATACCGAGTATCGACACGTCGTTCCGAGTAGCGGGCCAAATTTTATGTCAACGGCATACGGAGAACTATTATCACATGGGAGACCAGAGCAGGGAGCGACGACCGGGCGGCAAGCGGGCGCTCGTAGAGGCGTTCGACTCGTTCGGAGGCGACGCCCTCCGCGACGTGTGGCTGTTCGACCAGAAGGGCCACGAGTCGATGTACCTCCGGGCGGACGTCGAGCGCAAGATCGACGACATCGACGTGTCCACCTTCGTGGACAACGAGCGGTACGGCTACGTCACCCGCGACACCTACGCCGACCTCCACTACACCTCCTACGAGTACACCGTCCGCGGGTTCGAAGGTTACGAGCAGTTCCGGACGTTCCTGACGAACGGCGAGGCCAAGGTCGGCATCTTCGCCAGCTTCGACCGACGGGACGGCGGGTACGACTTCGGCCAACTCCAGGAGTCCATCGCCACCGTCGTGGCCGACTACCCCATCGAGGACTTCGTGCCGGAGTGACGGTCGAACCAGAGCAACGCCGTCCGGTCCGTGCCCTCCACCGACGAACGGAGTGTTCATCCCGACCACAATCCAACCCTCCGGCATGGCCACGGGCGACCCCGAAGACGCGCTCACCGAGTCCGGCAACGAGACGCTGGTCAAGTTCGACGTGACCCCCGGCGCGGCCGAGACGCGGGTTCCGAGCGGGTTCAACGAGTGGCGGAATCGCTTCGAGGCCCGGCTCTCCGAACCCGCACAGGACGGCCGCGCGAACGCCGAACTGACCGACGAACTCTCGGAACTGTTCGGGACTTCGGTTCGACTCGCGCAAGGGAGGTCGTCCTCGAAGAAGACGGTCGCTGTGTCGGCCTCGTTCGAATCTGTCTTGGACGGACTCGTGAACGCTCTTGACTCGAACTAACTACGAGAGATTCGTAGGAAGAGAACGTTTTCGAAAGCCCCCGCCCGGTCGCGGTCGCTGCCAGACGGTGGTTTGGTCGGTCGAGCGTTTCCGTCGGCTGATCGGTGAAGCTCTACTGTCGGCTGATAGGCCAAGTTCTACTGGCGGTTGGTTGGCCAAGCTCTCGCTTCCAGTCTGCGGATTTCGAACCTTCGGCTATCCGGTGAGTGCGGTCGAAAGAAAGAACGGTTCTGCGACTCGACGCGGCGACTGCCTCGTCGTTACTCGTGGTTGCCGACGGTCTTCTGGTACTGTTCCGCGACGTTGTCCCAGTCGATGACCTCGAAGAAGTTGCTCACGAAGTCGCCGCGGTCGGGACCGTAGTCGTAGTAGTAGGAGTGTTCCCACACGTCGAGCGCGAGGATGGGGTGTGCGCCCCAGAGCGCGCCGTTGTCGTGCTTGTCTACCGCGAGGTTGCGGAGCTGCTTGGCGACGGGGTCGTAGACGAGGAGCGCCCAGCCGCCCGCGGCGCTGGCGGCGGCCTCGAACTCGCCCTTCCAGCCCTCGTAGGAGCCAAAGTCCTCCTCGATGCGGTCGCGGAGGTCACCCTCGGGCTCGCCGCCGCCGTTCGGGGACATGTTCTCCCAGAACAGGGTGTGCAGGTAGTGACCCGAGCCGTTGTGGGTCACGTCGCCGAGCGCGCCCGCGGTGCCGCCGAAGTCACCGCTCTCGCGGTTGTCCGCCAGCGTCTCTTCGGCACTGTCGAGTCCGTTGACGTAGCCCTGATGGTGGGTGTCGTGGTGCCACGTCAGCACCTGCTCGCTGATGTGGGGCTCGAGCGCGTCGTAGTCGTACGGGAGCGGTGGCAGTTCGGGATTGGATCGCTCGGACATGATTAGGCCTCCACGGTACACTTGTCACTTCTCGGTGTTAAACCTTGAGAAGTCGATTGGTAACACGGCACTAGGAGCGACAAAAATGAGTCGATAGCGTCTCTCCGGCCATGATAGACCGCGACTGGTGAAACACGTTAAAGTAAGAAAACTGTTATTTCTGTTTGGCCGTCGCTAATTCGGCCGCAAAGCTTTGGTCCCCGTTCCACTGACAACCCCGGCCCCGTTTCACTGACCGGCGTTTCGGAAATCGCCGCGCGGGCCTACTGGGTCATCTGTGGAATCGCGTCGGCCTGCTGGGCCGCCATATAGCGCTGTTCTACGTCGTCCCAGTTCACCACGTCCCAGAAGTTGTCCACGTACTCGCCGCGGTTGTTCTCGTACTGAAGGTAGTAGGCGTGTTCCCACACGTCACAGACGAGCAGCGGCGTCGCACCCTGCGGGTGCTGGTTCTGGTGGTTCTCGGCCGCCGCGACGATGGGCTTGTCGGCGATGTGGTCGTAGACGAGCATGCCCCCCCCGGAGCCTTCGACGCCCTTCGCGGCCTGCGAGAAGTCCTCCTTGAACCCCTCGAAGCCGCCGAAGTGCTCGTCGAAGGCGTCGGCGAGGTCGCCGCCGGGTTCGCCCCCGCCGTCGGGGTGCATGTTCTCCCAGAAGACGGTGTGGTTGACGTGCCCCGAGAGGTTGAACGCGAGGCTCCGCTTGACGGAGCGTACGTCGGCCCAGTCGCCCGAACCGCGCATCTCCTCCAATTTGTCGAGCGCGGAGTTCGCGCCGTCCACGTACCCCTGATGGTGTTTGTCGTGATGGAGTTCCATGATGCGCTGGTCGATGGCGGGTTCGAGCGCGTCGTAGTCGTACGGTAGTTCCGGTAGCTCGTAAGTTGGCATAGTTCTCTCCCCCGTACCGTGGGCAACGGCCACTGGGTTAAGTGTTAAGCCAGTGGTCGGCAGGTCGATATGCGAGGCCGAAGACCGGGTAGCGATTCCGACCGTCACTCCCGGAGAACGGTCCAACACCGCCACAGGCCACCGCCCAGCGCGACGGCCCCGAGCAGGACCAACAGAAGTCCGACGGGCGGTCGAGTCAGCTGGGTGCACTCGATGACGCCGCCTCCCGCAGTGGTAAAGCACACGTCCTCGGCCATGCCGAGCAACAGCAAGATCGTTCCGCCGCCAGTGAGGATCAGTCCGCCGAGGAGTCGGGTCAGTAGCGCTCGCTTTCGCTCCATCGCGGCCCATCGCTCGCGGACCGCCTCCCGCTCCCAGTCTGTTCCCCACTCCATCTCGGGAAAGAGTATGTTATTCGGTAGCATACATCTTTCCCACTGGTGAGTGCTACTGTAGTTCTGGGGCTTTCGATGGCCTCTGCGGGTACGTCGTCGTGCCCAACGCGGTCGAAGGTCAGGGAAGATCCGTTTCCACCAACACGTCCTCGTCCAACCCCTCAACCGAGTCTCGCCCGCTCAGGGCCAGCGTCAGGTCGGGATCTGCGAGGAAGTTCTTCACCACCTCGCGCACCCCGGTCTCGCCGTCGATAGCGAGACCGTAGACGTACGGTCGCCCGAGGAGCACCGCGTCGGCCCC
>PXSM01000103.1:0-755 GCA_003023465.1 Halobacteriales archaeon SW_6_65_15
CCTGCACGGTGTAGGTCTCGCCCTGCAGGTCGCCCGCGAAATCGAAGCACTCCCCGCCCGTGAAGGCGGCCACGGAGCCGTCCTGACCGACCACGCCGACCTGTCGCTGTTCCGCCTCCGGGTCGTCGTCGGTGAGTTCCGCGACGACCTCCTCGGCCGACTTACCCTCGCGCAGGAGGTCCAGTCCGTCCGGGCCGTAGGCGACGTTGGCGAAGCTCTGGGTCGCTATCGCTCCAGCGTCTGCGCTGGCGAACGGCACCACGGAGCCGACGCTGACGAACTTCGACTGGACGGCCACGCCGACCGCCTCGGTCTCGGGGTCGCGCGCGACGATGGAGAAGGTGGATGGTCGCGGTTCCATGCCCCAATCCTCGCAAGCGAGGCCGAAAAGCGTTCGCCCGACGGTATCAGTCGCCGGTTCCACCTCCGGCGTCTGGTTCGACTCCCTCCCGACTCGCTCCTCGCTTCCGCGCCGTCAGGGGCTGGCGCTTGACCAGTTCGCAGTCGAAGGCCGGATGCTCCGCGAAGTGGTGGACGAGCATGTGCCGACGCCCGCCGGTCACTCCGGTCTGCTCCACGTCTGCGGCGGTGAACTCCGCGGGCAAGCGGTCGTACGCCCGGCGGAGCGCGGCGAAGCTCTCGAACACCTTCCGGTGGCCCGACGAGTCCGCGCGTCTGCGTGCGACGACGTAACTCCCGTCCTCGCGGTGGGTACCGACCGTCTGGAGGAACTCGCGGCGCTCGGTCAGCGCCTC
>PXSM01000103.1:967-14922 GCA_003023465.1 Halobacteriales archaeon SW_6_65_15
CGCTCGCGGTCGCTCAGCGGGATATTCGGCGCGCTCTCCGCACAGCCCGCGAGCCGAATAGTGGCCGCGCTGAGACGACCAGGCTAAACGCGAGCGACCGGCCCCTTTCATCCACCCAAACGTTGGTTTGCCCAACCGAGCGCACTCCGTGTGATAGGTAACGATTTCTCACCATTTCACAGCGATCAATGCGGCCACCACCACGTTGTAGACGACCAACCCCGCCAGAATCGCGCCGACGGAGAGGCCGACGACGGTCGCGCCGACGAGGAGACCGTCCCCGAGTCGTCGGGCGAGCAGGACCGCCGCGAGCGCCAGCACTCCGAGCAGGACGGCGAGGGGGACGCCGTAGTCGTGCCAGTAGTCCTCGGACACCGGCACGCGGAACTTGAGGGGCCGCCGTTTGCCACCCTCTCGCATGACCGACACGTCGCATCTGGGTAATATAAGTCTTCAGGCGAACGAAGGTGTCGGATTGCGTCTCCTCGGCGGAGAGTCGTCCCCGGGGATTTTGTGTCTCTGCCGCCAAGCCTCGGACATGAAGATTCGCGGCCAGCGGGAGTGCAAGGACTGCGGCGCGCGGTGGTCCTACTACGAGACCGGGAGCGTGGAGTGTCCCGACTGCGGGAGTCTCCGGAGCGTCGGGGTCGAGTCAGAGCGCCGACTCCACACCGACGGGCCGGCCGAGTTCGACCTGACCGAGGCGCGCGAGGCCACGGAGACCGAGACCCTCCGGGAGGCCGCCGACCGGGCGGGCGAGATCGCCCGCGAGTACGTCCGCAAGCGCGGGTTCGTCCGGGGCGGCGACCTCCTCGCGCTCGACGACACCTACCTCGCGGCGACAGAACTCCGCCACGCCGCCGACGTGGTGGGCCGCGGTCTGCAACTCGACGACGACGAAGAACTGTACTTCCTCGCACTCCTCCGGGACGCGGACGCCGAGGTCCGCGGAGACGACGCCGACCTGCGACCGAGTCCGGACGAGGTTCCCGAGTCGATGCACCCGATCCGCGGACTGGCCTACGCCGACGCGGTGGCGGAGTACCGCCGGGAGATGGCCGACTGGCTGGCGGATGTGGAGAGCGACGACTCGACCGACGAGCCGCGAACGAGAGGTCCGGCCGAATCGGCGCTCGAAACCCTCCGCGAACACGTCAAGCGAGTGCAGGCGCTCGACGGCGACGTGGACCCCGGGACCGCAGAACTGCTCGTCGAGGCGGCCCGAGACGTGGGGCGACACCTCCGCGACGGCGACGACGATGCGCTGGCGAGTGCCCGTGAGCGATTCGACAGGCTCGCGTGACGCGTCGGTTCGAATAATAATTTCTACTTTTATAGACAAATATAAATCCTCACGGATAGTGTATAGAGCGCGATGGAACAATCAAGACGACGATTCCTTACAGCGACGAGTACCGGAATCGCTGCGCTCGGCGGCGTCGGAACCCTCTCGGGTTCGGCGACCGCCGCGCGATACAGCGTCTACACCGACCTGCGGAACTACCACGACGGCGTCACCGCCCACGAGATCGACAACGCCATCCTCGAAGTAGCGGGCGACTGTCCCCTCGTCGGCCTCGGAAGCACGTGGAAGGACGTGGCCGCGCAGGAGGGGATGGACGCGGTCTACATGGCGGGCCACGCCGCCCACGAGTCGGCGTGGGGGACTAGCAACATCGCGCAGGACAAGAACAACATCTACGGCTGGGACGCGTACGACAGCGACCCGTACGACGGCGCGAAGCGATTCGACTCCTTCGAGCACTGCATCCGCCACGTGATGCCCCGCATCCGGGAGTGGTACCTCTCGCCCGACGGCCAGTACTACGACGGTCCGCACCTCAACGGGATGAACACCCACTACGCCACCGACTCGAACTGGGACTCGAAGATTCGAGACATCATGAACCAGCTCGCCTCGCACATCGACTACGACGATGGCGGCGGTGGCGGCGGCTCGTACAGCTGGCCGACGTACTCGTACGGCGACCAGGAGGAGGCGGTCTACTCCATCCAGTACCTCCTCGAACAGCACGGCTACAGCCTCCAGTACCACGACGGCATCTACGGCTCGGAGGTTCAGAACACGGTCGAGCAGTTCCAGTCGTCGAAGGGTCTCTACGTGGACGGCGTCGTCGGCCCGAACACGTGGGAGGAGCTGTACGTGACGGTCTGGGACGCCAACGACGACCCGTGGTGGGCGACCTACGGTGCCCAGCACCACCTCAGGTACGGGCAGGGCTACGACATCTCGGTCGACGGCTACTACGGTCCCGAGACCGAGAACGCCACGAAGGACTTCCAGTCGAACGCGGGCATCACGGTGGACGGCATCATCGGTCACGACACGTGGCAGGCCCTGATGGCCCTCTGAATCCGCGCGAGCGCTCTACTCCCGCCAACGTTTTTGTCGATTGATACCAGTTCACTAGGTATGGCGACCGACGTTTCGCGCGTGCGGCAAGCAGCCAAACTGGCTGTCGTCTTGCTGGTCGTCGGTCCCCTCCTCGTCCAGCTGGGGTTCGTCGGGGTCGAGCTCGCGCCTTCGGTCGCGTTCGTCCCGAGCGTCGACGCCGACCTGTTGGTCCGACTCGTCGGACTCGGATTCGTCCTCCTCGTCCTCGTGGTGCTCGTCCGGCAGAAGCGCCGGTCCCGTGGCCAGCAGGCGAGCGACGGCACTCCCGAACAGCCCGAAGGCCAACGAGGGCAACGAGACCAACGCGTAGAGGGGTCCGGCGAAGTGTACGCCCCCTACGCGTACAACAATCAGCAGGCGGCGAGGCGGGAGAGCGAGCGAATCCGGGACCGCGCCGAGGAGATCGCGGAGGCCGAACGCGACGCGTACGAGCGGAGACGAAAATAAGCGCCGAGGAGTACGCTCAGGGCAGATCGACGGCCACGCCTTCCTGCCGCCCGGCGGCCTTCACCGTGTTGTAGAGGAGCATCGCGCGAGTCATCGGTCCCACGCCGCCGGGGACGGGCGTGATGGCGCTGGCCTTCTCCTTGGCGCTCTCGAAGTCCACGTCGCCGACGAGTTCGTAGCCCTTCTCGTTGTCCGCATCGACGCGGTTGATACCCACGTCTATCACGACCGTCTCCTCCGTGAGCATCGACCCGTCGATCATCTCGGGGACCCCGGCGGCCGCCACCACCACGTCGGCGCAGCGGGTCTTGGCTTCGAGGTCCGTCGTGCGCGAGTGGCACACCGTCACCGTCGCGTTGCCGTCGTGGGCCTTCCGGAAGAAGAGGTTGGCGAGCGGCTTGCCGACGATGTTCGACCGGCCCACGATGGTCACGTCCTTGCCCTCCGTCTCGACGCCGGTCGCGTCGAGGAGCTTCTGGATGCCGTGGGGCGTGCAGGGTCGGTACCGGGGTTCGCCCGCCACGAGTCGCCCGACGTTCTCGGGGTGGAAGCCGTCCACGTCCTTCTCGGGGTCGATGGCCCGGAGGACCTCCCGGTCCTCGACGTGGTCGGGCAGGGGCATCTGGACGAGGATGCCGTGGACCTCGGGGTCGGCGTTGAGGTCCGCGACGGTGTCGTAGAGGTCCTCGGCGGGCGCGTCGGCGTCGAGTTCGACGTGGATGCCTTCGATGCCCACCTCTTCGCAGTCGCGCTGTTTCATCGAGACGTAGGTCTCGCTCGCGGGGTCGTCGCTCATCAATACGGTGGCGAGCCCGGGCCGAACGCCCGCGTCCGCCAGCGTCTCGATACCGTCTTCGAGGTCGCCCCGAACGTCTTCGGCGACGGCGTTGCCGTCGATCACCTCTGTCATCAATTCGAACCACGACGCCGACCCCCTTCAACCCTCGGGTTCGTGCCCATTTCCTACGTTTCTAAGCCAGAAATATGCACGTACTTGCGTTCTGTTCTCCACCCAGCCGGAAATCGACCATCATCCAAAATAAATTAGTACATGATATTTTTTATTAAAAAAGAACTTAATTATTTGGCGAGGAGCAAACCACTGATGTCCGAAGAAAACGAGACAGGTTGTAGTCGACGTAACGCACTGAAAGCGATGGGCGCGACGGGTATCGGCCTCGCCGGAGCGTCCGTTGCGTCCGAGAACGCGTCCGCCGCTGGCCCGACGGCAGTCATCGACACCGCGCCCCTGCCAGCGACGGACGGGACCGAGATAACGTTCGACGGGAGCGGCTCGACCGGAGACATCACGACGTACGAGTGGTGGCGCGACGCGGCCGGGAACGACCTCACTGGCGTAGACGGGACGGGCGAGACCTTCTCCGAGACGTTCGCACAGGGCGATTTCACCATCAAACTGCGAGTCACCGACAGCAGCGGTAACACCGACACCAGCCAGTTCTCGTTCAAGGTGTACGGAGACAGCAGCGTCACGGACCCCACGCCGCGGATCGAATTGGAGCGGAACGGTGGCGGCGACATCACCTTCGACGGCACGCGCTCGACCTCGCCTCGGGGCGACATCGTGAAGTACGAGTGGTGGCGTGACGCCGCCGGAAACGAACTGACCGGCATCGACTACACCGGCCCCGGATTCTACGAGCGGTTCGTCGAAGGCAACGACTACGACATCAAGCTCAGAGTGACCGACGAAGCTGGACAGACCGCCGAGAAAGTGATCACCATCACCGCCTGACGCGGACGTTAGGTCGGTCTTACTCGTACAGGGGGTTCGCCTCGCAGAGTTCCTGTACGTCCTCGGCGACCTCGGCCTTCACGTCCTCGTCGTCCACGTTGTTCACCACGCGCGCGATGAGGTCGCCGACGTACCGGCAGTCGTCTTCGTCGAAGCCGCGGGTCGTGAGCGCGGGCGTCCCCGCGCGGATGCCCGAGGTGACGAACGGCGAGCGCGTCTCGCCCGGCACGGTGTTGGCGTTCAGGACGATGCCGACCGCCTCCAGCGCTTTCTCGGCGTCCTTGCCGGTCACGTCCTCGTGGGACTCCCGAAGGTCCACCAGCACGAGGTGGGTGTCCGTGCCGCCGGAAACTAGGCCGAAGCCGTGCTCCTGCAGGCTCTCGCCGAGCGCCTCGGCGTTTGCGACGGTCTGGGCGGCGTACTCCTCGAACTCCGGTTCGAGCGCCTCCTCGAACCCGACCGCCTTGCCCGCGACGTTGTGCATCAGCGGACCGCCCTGCATCCCGGGAATCACGGCCGAATCGACGGCGTCGGCGTACTCCTCGTCGTTCGTCATCACGATGCCGCCCCGCCCCGACCGGATGGTCTTGTGGGTCGAACCGGTCACGAAGTCGGCGACGCCGACCGGCGAGGAGTGTTCGCCGGCCGCGACCAGGCCGGTGATGTGGGCGATGTCCGCGAGGTGGTAGGCGTCGGCGGCCTCGGCGGCCTCCTGAATCCGGTCCCACTCGACCTCTCGGGGGTACGCCGAGTAGCCCGAGACGACGATGTCCGGGTCGAACTCCTCGGCGTGCTCGCGCAGGACTTCGTAGTCGAGGTAGCCCGTCTCCGGATCGACCTCGTACTGTTCGACCTCGTAGAGCTGGCCGGTGAAGTTGGCGTGGTGGCCGTGGCTGAGGTGACCGCCGTGGGTCAGGTCCAGCGACAGGATCTTGTCGCCGGGGTCGAGCATGGCGAAGTACACCGCCATGTTGGCCTGCGATCCGGAGTGGGGCTGGACGTTGACGTACTCCGCGCCCCAGAGTTCCTTCGCGCGCTCGATGGCCAGTTCCTCGACGGTGTCTACGTGTTCACAACCCCCGTAGTAGCGCGACCCGGGGTACCCTTCGGCGTACTTGTTGGTGAGGACGCTCCCCTGCGCCTCCAGCACGGCTTCGCTGACGTGGTTCTCGCTCGCGATCATCGCCAGAGTGTCGCGCTGGCGCTCTACTTCGGCTTCGAGGGCATCTGCGACTTGCGGGTCGGCGTCGCGGACGCGGTCGTACTTCATGGGAAAAATCGGTGCGTCCCGGAGTATAAGCTTACCTTTCCGGTAAACGCTCCGGGCGACAAAAATATAAACTCCGGGTGAGACACCTTGTACAACGCCGACATGATTGAGTGGGAGGAGACGGAGTCCGGGTTG
Source organism: Halobacteriales archaeon SW_6_65_15 (assembly GCA_003023465.1). GTDB lineage: Archaea > Halobacteriota > Halobacteria > Halobacteriales > Haladaptataceae > Halorussus. Next base: position 6,992 of record PXSM01000103.1, read on the forward strand.
CGGGTGTTCGACCGCACGAAGACGGAGGTATCTATAGAGACCGACGACTGGGAGACGGCCGACGCGGCCCACGACATCGACCGTCCGCTGGACGAGACGGTGTCGGGCTACGCGTCGGAGCTACGACTCCCCGCCGCACTGTTGAAGGCTACCAATCTCACGTCCGGCGAGGAGCACGAGCACGGTGGCGATGCCGAACCGCTCGACCTTCCCGAGGACGAGCATCTGTTGAACATCAGTCTCAACGTCAAGACGTACCTTCGATTCTCCGGGGAAGCGACGATCTGGAAGACAGAGGACTTCAACGAACTCCACGTGTCGTTCCCGGAGACGACCCTCGTGACCTTCGGGTTCCGGAGTCACCACGAGGAGCCCGTCGAGACAATCACCGTCCCTCCGACGCCCGAGGGAGTGGCGACCGCAGTTAGCCACCTCTCCTCGTCGCACAAGGTTACCGGCCCCGACCGCTCGTATCCGACGCTTCGAGGTCCCCCGCCGCGAGTCGAACTCGGCGGCCGGACCGACATTCCCGACCGGGTGCGCGAGACCCGGTTCGACGTGGGCATCGAGATGGTCGTCCCCGACGACTTCGAGTACGTCTTCGTGGCCGCTCCACTCGCATACTACCTGCAGGCGGAGATGACCGTCGAAGACCGCCGGGCCCCCGTTCTGCGCGCGCCGGAGGCCGGTGTCGAGTACGCGTTCACGCCGCTTCCGGGGTTCCAACACGAGGTGGCTGATCTCCTCCGTCGAGTGTTCTTCCTCGATTGTCTCGTTCGAAACGCAGGCAAGTACAGTTGGGACTTGGCCGAGATGTCCCTGTTGGAGGAACTCGACGTCGACGCCGAAGCGATTTACGAGACCACCCCGGCCGAACAGTTGGCGGCGTATCTCGATCTGCCGTACGAGCGTATCGACGACGAGTTACCCGGGTGGCATCTCGCCATGCACGTCCAACCGATTCCCGACAATGCCACCTCTCTTCCGTACTTTCTCGACAGTCTCAGTCTCATCTATCGCCCAGAGTCGTCCGATCTCGAGAAGGACGAGTTATTGAACAAGTCTATCGACGACTTCTATCGGGACGGTGACCCCCACCGAACTCCGGCGCGGACCGCTCCAGCAATGGCTCGTTCGAGTACGGGTCCAGTCAAGTCGGTGGACAGACGGGATCCGGTGCTCCACCAGGGGCGAGTGAATGGCTGGTTGGCCGACGGCGTGCCGATAGACGTGTTCAAAGTCGTCCCCGAGGCGTACGAGAACCGAACGAGGTTCCTGGAAGGTGATGGCGGCGACATCGACGTGACCGTCATTCTCAACGACGAGGAGATGGTGGACGAACACGAGGAAGTTGCCGAGATTTACAAGGAACGCTCGACGGCGCTACCCATCGAGGTGACCGTTCACGAACATCTGGCGAAGGACGAACTCGCCGAGGTGTTAGAATCGAGCCACGACTTCGTCCACTACATCGGTCACTGCGAGGAGGACGGCCTGCGTTGCACGAACGGCAATCTCTCGGTTTCGTCCATCGGGGAGAGCAACGTTCAGACGTTCTTCCTCAACGCTTGCGGGTCGTACTACGAGGGTCGAGACCTCGTCAAGAAAGGGAGCGTCGCGGGTGCAGTCACGTTCACCAAGGTTCTAAACAAGCAGGCCGCGAAGGTGGGCGTCGCGTTCGCCCGATTACTGATAAACGGGTTCAACATCGACCTCGCGCTCCGGTTCGCCCGTCGTCGCATCATGATGGGGAAAGACTACGCGGTCGTGGGTGATGGGACACACGTTCTTACGCAGGCTGACAATCGACTGCCCACGCTGATGACGCTCGAAGAAGAGTCGGAGGAAACCTTCGAGATGATACACGAGAGCATCTCCGCCGAAACCAACGGAATGACCGGACAGATCTATCTCGAAGGCTACGACGAGTGTCACTTACAGGGAACGAGAACACGTCTGGAATTCACCCAGTCGGAACTTCTGGCGTTCCTCGACCGGGCGAAAGCGCCCGTCATCTACGACGGCGAACTGTACTGGTCTGAGGAGTTAGTGGAGGGCCTAGGTAACTAAGGCCCAGCCGTGTAGCCTGCTGAGTCCTGCGGTGCCATCTCGAACAGTATCGAACTGCCCAAGACTAGCACGTATGCAGCGTCCATCGCACGCGGATTGTCAACGAACCATTGTCGAATTTTGCCTCGCATGGCGTGATTCGTGTTACACAACCCCACCACTTTATTGTTTCGTATCTTTCATCAGTCAGTATGCGTAGAATAACCGCGGAAAGGACCCGTTAAATCTATCTCAGTTCGCCTTGATTTCCGCCACTGGTTTCGAGAGTACAGTGACGGCTTCCGATTTCACGACGTGAATATTGCGAATCTGTCAAGATGGTACGAGTCCCAAAACCGACGCCGGGAACCACTTAGAATTGTACAACCCCCTACCAGACTCGTCCGTATAATCCGTGATTTCCCCTTGTTACTAACGTTAAAATTAAGTAGGGGTAAAGCGTTTGTCGGTACATGGAGACCGAATCGAATTTACTCGACCGTGAGATAGCCGAAATCCTGCGAACCGTCGTCGACGAAGCACCGGAGTCCGTGCTCGTCGTCAACCCGTCGCGGGACGCCATCGAAGAGCTCATCAACGTCGCCACGCAGCACGACGGCGACCTGCCGACCCTTCGCATGCTCGCGGAGTCGGGCACGCTGAAGGACGTGATGGAGGACTTCATCGTCGCCAGTAACGCCGCGGACCTCGTGGACGCGGGCACGCTGGAGCTGCGCACCACCGACGACGTGCCGAGCAACTCGCTGCTGGTCACCGACGAGGTCGTCATCGCGCTCGTCACCGCCGACGACCGCGTGGGCGGGCTGACCGCCGACGACGAGGAGTTCGTCGCCGAGGCGTACGACTCCTACTCCGAGCAGTTCGAGGAGGCCAGCGAGTTCTCGCTGCGCACGCCGCCGCTCTCGCGCGTGCGAGACACGCTCGGCGACGAGATCAGCCCCGACTCCCAGGAGGACTTCGACGAGGTGCTCTCCTCGATGGAGACCGCGCGTGGCGACGGCGACGGCCTCGACGAGGTGACCATCAGTCTGCTCGTGGCCGCGAAGAACGAGGCCCTGCTGTACGACATCAGCAAGTGGGGCGAGGACGTGGGCATCGCCAGCAAGGCGACGTTCTCGCGAACGAAGACGAAGCTCGAGGACATGGGCCTCATCGGCACCGAGAAGGTGCCCATCGACGTGGGCCGACCGCGCCTGCGCCTCAAGCTGGCCAACGACGACCTGCGCGAGGCCGAGACCGACCAGCTCGCCAGCGCGGCCCAGAGCCTCCTGCACTGACGACCCGACCAGCTATTTTTCGCCCGCCGGCTCGCGAGCGATAGCACTGCGTTTTTCCGGTCTCCTTTCGACTGTCGAGGCATGAGTACACCTACCGTCGGACTCGTCGGGGCGGGTCCGGGAATCGACGCAGTCGGGGCAGCGCTCGCCGACGCGGAAGCCGAGTCCGTCGAGTGCGACCCCCAGCAGGTCGCTACCGCCGACTTCGCGGTCGTCGCCGACGCGGCGGGCGCGGACGCGCTTGTGGCGACGAACGCGTCCGCGCGAGAGGGCGGGACGCCGTGGCTCGCGGTCGAACTCGGCGGCGTCGGCGGCGTCCCCGTTCGGAGCGTCGAGGCGGCCGTCTCCGGGTTCGCGCCGACGACCGCGTGCTACGAGTGCCTCCGGACGCGAGTCCGCGCGAATCTGGACGACGAGAGCGACCAAGCCAGCGAGGGACGGGACGCCGACGCCGCGACCGCCCGCTTCGCCGGCGCGCTGGCTGGCCGGGAGACCGCGAGACTCCTCTCGGGCGGCGAATCGCCGGTTCTCGGGGGCGTCCTCGAAGTACCTCACGCCCAGCGTCAGCTCCTCCCCGTCCCGGGCTGTGCGGTCTGCGGTGACGACTCGAATCCGGGGGCACGCGACGCCACCCTCGACCGCGAGTACGCCGAGACCGAACTGGACGACGCCCTCGCGCGGGCCGAGCAGGCGGTGGACGACCGCGTCGGGGTGGTCTCGTCGGTCGGCGAGGCCGAGTCGTTCCCCGCGCCGTACTACCTCTCGACCCTCGCCGACACCACGGCCTTCACCGACGCGCAGGCCGCCGAACGGGCCGCTGGCGTCGCGACCGACTGGAACGCGGCGCTGATGAAGGCCGTCGGCGAGGCGCTCGAACGGTACAGTGCGGGAGTGTACCGCGAGTCCGGATTCCGGGTCGCCCGCCCGAGCGACCTCGGCTCGAACGGTAGCCCGAACGACCTCGGCTCGCCGGGGGCGACTGCCGCGGTCACGCCCGACGAGTTCGTCAGTCCCGACGACTGGACCGATTCCGAGTCTGGTTCCGACACTGACGAGGAGCTGGCGTGGGTCGAAGGGGAGGACCTCCGGACGAGTGAGCCCGTCCACCTCCCTGCCGAGTTCGTCCACTTTCCGCCGCCAGAGGCCCGCCACAAGCCGTCGATTACTACCGGGCTCGGTCTCGGGAACTCGACGGTCGAGGCCCTGCTGTCGGGCCTGTACGAGGTGATCGAGCGCGACGCGACGATGCTGGCGTGGTACTCGTCGTTCGAACCCCTCGGACTGGCCGTCGGAAGCGAGGAGTTCGACGCCCTGCGGCGGCGCGCCCGCGCGGAGGACCTCGACGTGACGGCCCTGCTGGTCACGCAGGACGTGGACGTGCCGGTGGTCGCCGCGGCGGTCCACCGCGAGGAGGAGTGGCCCCGGTTCGCGGTCGGCTCCGGCGCGGACCTCGATCCCGACGCCGCCGCGACCGCCGCGCTCGCCGAGGCGCTCCAGAACTGGATGGAGTTGCGCTCGATGGGGACCGAGGACGCGGCCGACGCGAGCGGTGCCATCGGCGAGTACGCCGACTTCCCCGCTGCTGCCCGGGCGTTCGTGAACCCCGAGGCGACGGTGCCCAGCGCCAGCGTCGGTCCGGCCGACTCGCTCGCAGGCGAGGCCGAACTCGACGCCGTGCTGGACCGGCTCACCGACGCCGACCTGTCGGCCTACGCCGCCCGGCTGACGCCCCGCGACGTGGAACAGCTCGGGTTCGAGGCGGTCCGGGTACTCGTGCCCGCGGCCCAGCCGCTGTTCACGGGCGAAGCGTACTTCGGCGAACGCGCCCGCGAGGTGCCGTCGGAGCTGGGATTCGAGTTCCGGCCGGACCGGCCCCAGCACCCGTATCCCTGAGCTTCCGGATGCATTTGGTGATATATAAAACAATACGATGTTTTCCTAAACGATAAATACATTCGTTAAAGGGGTTAGGACTTGCCAATCGACTCGTTTCACCCGCTGAAACTGGTTACAGGGCTCGTTGACTGCCAGGAACGGGGACCTGCGGTTCACGCCCCCGGCTAATGGGTCGTGGTCTCGGCGCTCCCTGCTGCAAGTTCTTCGGGAACCGCACGATACGGCACCGACCCTTCGGTTTGGATTCGGCCGGGATCGAGTGCGCTCGCCGTGAGAACCTCTCTCGGCGTCGGGAACACCCACTCGACTGTCTCGGTCTCGTCGCTGAACTGGACGAGGATGTTCTCGAACTCCTCGCCGAAGGGTGGTATCTCCTCGGTCGTCTCCAGATAGGCCGGATACTCCGATTCGTCGAGGTCGCCGACGACGATGCGCATCACCATCCCGAGGATGTGGTGGGGTCCACAGTACAGGTCGTACACGCCTTCGGTATCGAATCGATAGAGCCACGCCCCACCGGCGGTGACGATGGGCGAGGAGAACGGCGGCGCTTCGTCGGGCACCCGGTGCTGGAAGCCGATGGCTTCGTGGTAGGCAGTCACCGTGTGGTCGGGCGTACTGAACGTGAACTGGACGATGTCACCGCTCTGCACGTGGAGCCCGACCGGGTCGAAGAAGAAGAAACTCACCGGCTCCCCGGGTTCCGGAGGACCCTCGGCGGCTGCCAAGTCGACCTCGTGATCCGGCTGGAGACGCTCCGGAATCTCGCTCGGGTCTTGGACAGAGTAGCCGTACATCGGGTGGATTTCGTCTTCATCCTGCTCGCCAGCGCCGACGCCACTGCCGAGCGACAGGGCGGCACCGACGCCGAGCGCTTTCAGCAACGGTCGCCGCTCGAACGTCGGCCACGGAGTAGTCGATTCGTCGTTCGATTCCTCGGTGTCGGTGGCGTCTTCCTCTGATGACATGGTCTCACCACCCGCAGAAGGACATCATCTATCATTATATATTTTTTTGGGATGTGTCTATCACGTCTATGCTTAACCAACGTTCGAGATAGTCGGGTGAAGACGCGCCTTCCGTAGTATATTGGCGGGTTCAGTGCGTTCCGGCCGAAGGGTACGGGCCACCTTCCTACCCGTACATTGAAATATCGGCGCGGACCAACGTCTACCGATGACCCGGGACGCGTACGCCGAACACTTCGACGGGTTCGCCGACTGGTGCGTCGGCACCTCGCCCCTGTACGAACGGCTCGCGCGCAGGATCGGCGACGACGCCGACCTGCTCGACCTCGCGGCAGAGACGCCCGAGGGGCGGTCGCCCGCCCACCTCCTGCTCGGGGCGGTTCACTTCCTGCTCCTCGACGGGCGCGAGCACCGACTGGCCGACTACTACCCGACCGTCACGGACGACCCGCTCGCCCCCGACGAGTCGGTAGACCCTGCGAACCCCGACGGGGACGCGTTCTCCGCCTTCCGCGACTTTTGCCTGTCGAACACAGACGAAATCCGGTCACTCGTCACGACGCGCCGGACCCAGACCAACAGCGTCCGGCGGTGCGCCGCACTCTATCCGGCGTTCGAGGAGGTCTTGCGGCGTGCGACGACCGACCCGTCGGACGGCGACCGCCGACCGCTGGCGCTGGTCGAGGTCGGGCCGAGCGCCGGACTCAACCTCCTCTGGGACCGGTACGGCTACGACTACGGCGATGCTGGCCGGTGCGGGGACCTCGACTCGCCGGTCCGGATCGAGTCGGCGGTCATGAACCCGCTGGACGTGACCGACCCTGACGACGCCCGGTGGTTGAAGGCGCTGGTCTGGCCCGAGCACGACGACCGTCACCGGCTCCTCGACGCCGCCGTCGAGGTGGCCCATCGGAACCCGCCGGACCTGCGAGAGGGCGACGCGCTCGACCTGCTCCCGGACGTGGTAGCCGAAATTCCCGCCGACCGTCCGATCTGCCTGTTCAACACGCAGGTTCGCTACCAGCTCGACGACGGGGGCCGCGAGCGGTTCGAGTCGCTCGTCGCCGAGTTGGCCGCGGACCGCGAGCTGTACTCGCTGTCCGGCGACCGGTCGGCCGACGAGTACGACCAGGGTATCGAACTCACCCTGCGAACGCCCGGAACAGACGGAGAGACCGAACGCCTCGGGGTCTACGAACAGCACGGCGCGTGGATCGCGTGGGACGAGTAGCGAGCCGTCGAGGGTCGAAGCCCGTTCTGCGTTCGCAACTCCTCCGACCTGAATAAACAGGGGTTTTATGTCGCGCTCTGTCGTATCTGCTAACGTATGCCACAATTTATAATGTTTGTTTATCGGGGTGTACGGCGATGATATCGGAGTACGATCTCGACTGTACGAACTGTGGTGAATCGCTGATCAAACGCGAGGTGACTTCCGAGACCCTCGGATTCGACGCCCACGGCTCGCTAGAGGTCGCGGAGTGTCCGGACTGCGGAGATCGGTACTTCCCCGAGACGACGTTAGAGCGGTTAGAGACGTAAGTAGCGGTGGTCGGGGGCAGGGAACGACGGGGAAGGACTCAGACGCCGAACGTCGCCCTGAGCATGTCCCGCGTGCCGGGGCCGAGACCGACCGCGACGATTGCGACGAGTAACAGGATGGCGTAGCGCGGGCTCTCCTCGAATATCTGCTCGTCGAACACCCAGACGACGAACACGG
>PXSM01000104.1 GCA_003023465.1 Halobacteriales archaeon SW_6_65_15
CGAGGGCGCGGTCCCGGAAGAGGGGTTTTCCCTCTGGCTCACTCCGCCGTTCCCGGGAACGCCTCGAAGCCCTCGATAGAGACTGTCGCGCCGGATTCGTTGGGCGTCACGCTGTAGGCCGTCGGATAATGGCCCTCGGTCTGGAACGCCTCCGGGGTCGCCACGTCCGTCGTGACCCCTTCGCCGAGGCCGGTCATGAACTCGTTCGTGACCATCGCCTCCACGAAGTGGAGTTGCCCCTCGCCGTCACCCTCGAATACGGGTAATTCCTGTGTTTCGCCCTGCATCTCGACTTCTTTCGTTCCGGAAGGCTTCTCCGGGTCGATGCCCGGGTCGTAGGCTCCATAGACGTAGGTGTGCGTGAACTCGCCGTCCCCGAACTCCGGGGCTGTCTCGTCGAGCAGATGTTCGCCCATCTCGGGTACGATGAGCCGTGGATTCTCGAACACGTACCCCTCCGGAATCTGTCGATCCGGGACCTCGTAGGTGGCGATGCCCGGTCCGGGGCCGATCCCCTCCACCAAGTCCTCTCCGACCACGTAGAAGTGGAAGTCGAAGTGCGGAATCGTATAGATGCCCGGGGGTGCGTGCCCCACCGGGTTGTAGTGGAGTCCCACGAACGTGAACTGGTGGGTATCCACCGGGTTCGGTAGCTCGAGGTGGGTCGCGACGCTCTCGTGGGGTTCCGTCTCGTCGCGGTCCACAGACGAGAGCGCGTGTCGTCGAGTTCGATTCGGACCAGGAGTTCGAGCGGGTCTCGTCCGACCACCGTCTGTTCCTCGATAGTGTCGTAGAGGACCGTTATCGAAGACTCGTCCATGGCCGTTTCGAGGTCGATGCCGTGGTCGTGATAGAACACCTTCACCGGGAGTTCGGTGATGACGTGGAGTCCCAGCGACAGCCACCAGTCGAACTTGCAGACCTCGCAGACGTGGAGCAACCGGACCTCGTAGACCGACCCGCACTCGTCTCAGACGGCTCCCTCGGGCACGTCGTGATCCTCGCACACGTGCGTGGTCGTGGTGATTCTTCCGGCACAGTCGGGACAGACGCCGTTCAGCAGCGTCATTAGCCGGTTCCGAATCCACGTGTTCCCCTTGCGTTGCATCTCCTGTGGCGTGCGGTCTTCCAGTGCGGCCGGCGGAAGGTCGGCGTGGGCCACCATTCCCGATGGGTACTCGGGCCACTCGTACGCCCCCCCGCAGCCGGTACACCGCTGAATCGTCTCGTTCTCGTCGGTGTAATCGACGATCAGCGACGACCCGCAGCGGTAGCACTCGAACTCAGAGAGTCTCCCCTCGAAGGATCGGTCCTCGGTCAACGTGCCAGCGAACACCGCTCGCAGGACCCGCGCCGCGGTGTTGCTGAGTTTGTACCCCTCCTCGGTCGAGCGGACGAACGTCCCGTCGAGTTTATCGAGGTGGTACGTGAAGTTGCCCGAGTCGCGGATGGCTACGCGCTCGTAGAGTTCCGAGAACGGAACCGCTTGCTCGGACCGGGGTTTCTCCGGTTCTTTCGCCTCCCAGAGTGCCAGCAGGATGGCCAAGCGGGTCTCGTTAGCCAACAGGCCGAAGGCTTCGGTGGCATCGGTTCCGGCGACCCCCGCGGCGGCCTCCAGCGGTGAGTTAGTCGGGTTCGACATTGCTATGTGCTAGCTTATTACAAGATGACTATTAAAGACGTGAGTTACTACGCCTCCGCGCTCAGGTCGAACCGCATGAAGATGGCCTCGTCGTGGTACCGCTCGGGGAGGCGGGTCTCGGGGTAGGGGGGAACGCGCTCGAATCCCATCGACGCGTAGAGTGCCCGCGCCGTCTCGCTCCACGGCGGCGTGGTGAGCGCGAGCGTCTCGTAGCTCTCGGTTCGCGCCCGGTCGATAATCTCCCGGACGAGTCGCCGCCCGATTCCCGCGCTGCGGTGGGCCGGTCTGACGTAGAGCCGCCGGAACTCGGCGAGTTCGTCGGACTCGCCGTAGAGTAGGACGCATCCCGCCGGTTCGCCCTCGGTGCGGGCGACCCACGCCCAGCTCTCGATCTCTTCGGTCAGCGAGTCGAAGTCCTCGGCGAGTTCCTCGTCGGGATCGTATATCTCGGTGTTCACGCCGTAGAACTCCCTCGCGTGGTCGGCCATCCACTCGTGGAACTCCGCCAGTAGCTCTCGGAGCGCGGACTCGTCCTCCTCGGACCCGATCCGTGCGATTTGCGTCGGTTTCCCGGTCATATCTCTGACTTCGAGGAACCAATTGTTAGCTGTTGGTGCTGGTGGGCGTGTCCACTCCCCGTGTCGTCCCTACTCCCCGTCGTCACCCACTTCCCCTAGATCGGATTCCAGCGCGTCCAGAATCCGCTCGCTGGTGTCCGCGACCACCTGTTCCATGAACTCGGGGTCCGAATTTGTCGGATCGCCCGTCCCGCCCTGGTCGGTGATATCGCCGAAGTACTCGTACTGGCGGGCGTCGAAGTCGGCTTTCTGTGTCTGGGATTCCTTCTTCTCCTCCTTCACGAGGTCGGGGTGGAACAGCTCCGTGAAGCTCGTCTCGTGGTCGCCCGCGTGGCCCCAGTCGCCGTCGAACTTCTCCTCCAACTGCTCGCGGGCGTAGTTCGTCCAGTGGACCGGATACACATCGACGCCGTGGTCGCGCTGGATGCGGTCGGCCGCGAGCTTCATCGGCGAGCGGTTCCCGCCGTGGCAGTTGACGAACAGCAGGCGCTCGACGCCGTGCTCGGCCAGCGACGCGCCGACGTCTTCGAGCACTTGCTGGTAGGTGTCGGGCATCAGCGTCACGGTCCCGGGGAAGCTCATGTGGTGCTCGGAGTAGCCGTACGGAAGCGTCGGCAACCGCACCATCGAGAGGTCACGGTCGGCGGCGGCCTCCACAAGTTCTCGCGTCAGGTTCTCGGCCCGGAGAGTATCGACGGAAACCGGCAGGTGGATCGAGTGCTGTTCGACGCTGCCGCAGGGAAGGACGACGAACTCCGCATCGGCGAAGGCGGCTTCCGCGTCCTCCCACGTCTTGCTCCCGAGGTCGTACTCCTCGTAGTCGAGCGAGACAGTCATGCTTCCTCCTCCGGCGCGTCGAACGGCCAGTTGTTGCTGTTTCGCATCCCCTCCTCGAAGCCCTGTTCGATGGTGGCCGCCCGGACCTCGGAGGCGGGCTTGTGTTCGACGGTCCGGTAGGTTTCGGCGAGCTTCGCGACCCCAGTCGCCAGCCCGACCGCGAGGTCCCGCAGGTCCCTGACGTCGAGCTTGTCGAGGGTGTCGCCGTGGGTGTGGCCCCACCCGCGACCGCTCTCCTCGGCGACTCACCTCGATAGGGACCCCGAGTTCGTCGCTCGTCTCGCGGAAGGCGTCGCCGATGGCCTCGAAGCCGTGGGTGTACACGTCGAGGTTCCGGGAGTAGCCGGCCCCGTCGACGTTGACGACGGCCTTCACCCGGCCGTGGTCGTGCGCGTCGACCCAGTGGTACGCCCCGAAGAGGCCGACCTCCTCCGCGCCGAAGACGAGCAGGCGAACCCGGGTTTCGAGGTCGTCTTCCACCTGCGAGAGCAACCGACCCACCTCCGAGACGAGGACGGTGCCCACGCCGTTGTCGTTCGCGCCCTCCCCGACGTCGTGGGCGTCGACGTGGGCGGTCAGCAGGACCACCTCGTCCGTTTCCGGACCGACGACGGCTTCGACGTTCCGGGACCGCGCGGGTTCGTTGCGACACTCCACGGAGAGACGCGCTTCGACTTCGCCGTCCCCGCAGTACCGGACGAGCCGGTCGCCGACCTCCTTGGAGACGCCGACGGCGGGGATGGGGCCGGGGCCGTCGTCCTCGCCGACGCTCCCGGTCGGCGGCAGGCAGCCCTCGACGTGGTTGCGGAAGAGGAACCCCGCCGCGCCGGCGTTCGCGGCCGCGTAGTACTTCTCGCCCCGGTGGATCCACCGGTCGTAGTCGTCGGGCGTCAGGCTGGAGGCCATCACGATCTTCCCGTCGAGGTCGCGGTCCTCGAAGTCCTCGGGGAGCCCGTGGCCCACGTCCACGATATCGGCCTCGACCTCGCCGCTCGGCGTGCCGGGGAGTTCCACCAGCTGGTACCCCTCGTCGAAGGCGTGCGTCCGGTCGCGCTCGACGGTCAGCGAGCACGGCCCGCGCCACCAGCCCGGGATGTCGAACTCGGTCACGGTCGGGTCGCGAAGGCCGTGTTCCTCGAACGCGGCCCTCACGAGTTCGGCTCCCTCGGCTTCGCCCGCCTGTCCGGCCATCCGGTTGTCGAGGTCGACGAGGTCGCAGAGCAGGTCCCACGAGTGGGTGCTGGTGTACGCGTCGCCGATCACTTCTTTGGGTAGTGTTGGCATAGTGCGAAGGTGGACAACGTATCGGGAACGACCTACATGGGTATTTGGTTCCCGGAAGTCCGGCGAGGAGTATCAAAATATTTCTCAAACATAGGAAAGTGATTGTGGACGTCGCAATCGGGTACGTCGACCGCCGACCCGGCCCGATGCGGGATGCCAGATTCGCGCTTCGTGTCGTCAGATCCGCGCTTCCGGATGGCCTATCCGCATTTCGGGGTGTCAAATTATTGTGCTGGAGACCGCTACGGAGGACATGGACGACGGGCTCATCGAGGCGACCGACGACGTCCTCTCCCGTCTCGAAGGTGACGACGACGTGGCGTACGCGGAGGTCGGCGGCGTCGAGCGCGACGTCGCGGACGCGGTGGTGACCGGCGACGGCGTCCGGAGCGCCAACGACCTCGCCCAGACCGGCGTCTGGTGGCGGGCGTTCGTCGAGGGGGCCGCCGACTACCGGTACACCACCTCACTCGACGACGACCACCTCGACGACCTGATAGCGCGATCGGTCCGGGCCGCGAAGTTGCTCAACCAGTCGACGCCGGCCAGTTACGACCGGGGGACCGCCCACCGGGCCACCCATCCCGGGTGGGCGACGGACGAGACGGCGCTGGGAGACCGCACAGCCGACGAGAAGGCCGGGCTGGTCCGGTCGGCCCTTCGCGACTCGCTCGCGGACCTGGACCTCGACCGGGCGCGGTCGTCGTACCGGGACGAGCGCGTCGAGACCGCGCTACTGACGACCACCGGCACGTCGCTCACCACGACCATCCACCGCGCCTCGACCGAGACGGTCGTCGTGCCGGCCGACGGGCCCAAGATCCGGGACCACGCGGGTGCGACGACCGGCGGGGCGTTTCTCGACGGCATCCCCGACCGGTTCGCGGACCTGGGCGACCGGGCGCGCGAGGTGGCGGCCGCCGACCGGACGACGCTCGACGACCACGGCCGGTCGGACGTGGTGTTCGGACCGCCGGCCGCGGGGGAACTGGTCCACCAGTTGGCCCACTACCTCGAGGTCGATTCGGCGTACTTCGGGTCGAGCCCCTTCGAGGTGGGCGACCGGGTCGCCCCGTCGGTACTCACCGTCGAAGACGGCGTCCGCGCCGGTTCGTGGGCCGCGCGGGCCTACGACGCCGAAGGGCGACCGACCCAGTCGGCGACCCTGA
>PXSM01000105.1 GCA_003023465.1 Halobacteriales archaeon SW_6_65_15
CTGGAGTGGTCCGTCAGCGGATACCGAACTGGAACGACGACGCTGGTCGTTGCTTCGTGTAACTGCACTCGGAGCCTTCTACGTTTCGGTTGCGGAGCCGAGTTCCTCGCGCTCGGCTTCGGCGTCCACCTCGACGACCCGACCTTCGACTTCGGGGTCGACGCCCTCCTCGCGGGCGTACTCGACCAGTATCTCGTACTGGATTCCGACCACCGAGACCCGGTGGTCCTCGCCGAGAGAGGGGAACTCGTCGTCGGTGTGGAGCAGGTAGTCCGACACCGCGACCGAGTAGGTCCGGTCGGCATCGAGGGGTTGGCCGCCCACGCGGACCGACTCGACGGCGGGGTCGTCGGGGTCCCACGCGACCGTCGCGCCGCTGACCTGCGCGTGCCACCACCCGTCCTCTGCGAATCCGAGGTCGGGGCTGGCGGCCCACTCGAACGCGGCCCGCAACTCCTCGCTAGGGACTTCCGCGACGACGACTGACTCCTCGAAGGGCGTCACGCTCACGAGGTCGGCGGCCGTGACTTCGCCTTCGAGGGCGTCGCCGGTCCGGATTCCGCCCGCGTTCTGGAGTCCCACGTCCGCGCCGGTCTTCCACCGGTAGGCGTCGGCGACGAAGTTGCCCAGCCGGCTCTCGCCGCCGAACAGGGTCGTCTCCGCGCGGTCGATGGGCGTCTCGACGGTGGCGACCACCTCGTCCAGTCCGGCGCTGGCGAGTCGCTCGCGCATGGCGTCGGCGACCCCCTCGTGGACCGGGGCGTCCGCGACCCGGTGGCGGGTCACCGCGCCGGTTTCGAGGTCCACCTCCAGCACCACGGCACCGCCGTCGCCGGGCCGGGTGAGGAGAGTTCCCTCGACCTCGTCCTCGCGCTCGGTCGGGACGTGGCCGCCCAGAATCGCGTCCGCCTCGACTTCCCGGGCTAGCTCCTCGTCGCCGCGTCCGAGGTGCGAGAGGACGACCGCGTAGTCGAGGCCGAGGTCGTCGCTGTCGGTGAGGTCCCCGAGCGCGTCGCGGGCCACCTCGACGGGATCGGTGAATTCGAGGTCGTCGGCGAAGGGGTTTATCGACGCGGTGCGCTCGGTCGTGACGCCGACGAACCCGACCGAATCTCCGTCGGTCTCGACGACCGTGCCGGGGACGACCCCGGCGTCGGCACCGAAGCGGTCGCCCGACTCGCGGTCAGACCAGACGTTCGCGCTGACCCACGTCTGGGGCGAGTCTGCGACGAGGTCCTTCAGCGCCGCGTGACTGTGGTCGAACTCGTGATTGCCGAACGTCTCCACGTCCGGCTCGACGGCCGCGAAGAAGTCGAGCGCCTGCGCGCCGTCCTCGACCAGCGCCAGCACGCCGGGCGAGGTGTTGTCGCCTGAGCCGGCGAGTATCGCGTCCTCGCCGTTCAACTCCCGGAGGAGTCCGGCGAGCCGGCCCGCGCGCTCGGGGGTGTCGTAGACGTTCTCCAGATCGGAGTAGTGGAGGAGACGGGGAGCCATTGGCGCGGGGTTGGGAGGCCGACGGTTTGGTTCCTTCGGGATGGAACGGCGTACTCATACCGGACAGTTTTTCATTTTCTAAAGAAACGTTTGCATTTCTTTACATTTGGTACTTCGGTGTCGCAAAGAACTCTGGCGTGCGAGGGCGCGACCTCGTGTCGCGCCGTCATTCGCGCGAGGGATGAGCATCGCAGGCCGAAGTGAAACGGAGGCCGAGACGCGCAATCGGCTGGGGAGGGTGTGGCCCTCCTGTACACCGGTTTGGGTGGACTGAAAGGGGCCGCCCGGTCGCGCATCGCGTGGTCGGCTCTGCGGGCCAGTATCCGACGGTGGGCGGTGCGGAGAACCGTCGGATATCCCGCAGAGCGACCGCGACCGGGCGGGGGCTTTCTACGACAACGCAGTCAGGATGTCAGTCTCGCTGCTTCTCCCAACAACTCGCAAACGAAGTCATCATCGCCAATTCCTCCGAAGACAGTACGCCTAAACCCCTTCAGAGACTACCCGGCGATGATGGACGCGATAACGACGACAGACGGGCAGACGGTGTACGTCTCCCGCGAGCAGGGCGAGCGCGGGTCGAAGGGACCGTTCTTCGTCGTCTACTCCGGCGAGCGCGGGGACCGTCGATACGGCTACCTCTGCGGGAACTGCGAGCGCATCGACAACGCCATGGACCCGATGGGCCGCATCGAGTGCAACGTCTGCGGGAACGTCCGGAAGCCTACTGAATGGGACGCGGCTCACGAATAAGCTTCTCTATCCGCGGTTTTCGAAGAAGTGCTGGAGTAGCTGTCGTCAAGAACGGTTCAAAAGCCCCCGCCCCTGCGGCGCAGTCCGCATAGTGGCTCGCAGAGGCGACCAAGCCAAGCGCGACCGGGCGGCCCCTTTATCCTCCCGGCGTGGACCGTTTCGCCGGGCGCTTCCGGTGGTCTGTCGCACCGAGCGCAAGCCTCACGCCTCCCCAGCCTCCTGCGGTCCTCACTGCGTTGCGGTCCTCGTCCCTCGCACGGTAATGGCTCGGCACAGGGCCTCGCCAGCGCGCGCCGGAGTTCAATGTAGAACGAAGCTCATCTCGGGGAGTGGTCGGTCACGAGAACCCTCAGTCGAAGTTCAGCCGAGATAGAAGATTCCCGCTTCAAACCGGAAAGACGACGTAGGTGAGCGTGTAGGCGAGCGCGGCGACGGTGACTGCCGCCAGTCCGGTCATGCCCCACGTGATGGTCTCGTGCCACTCCGCCGAGAGGAGGGGCCGCCCCGGCAGGAAGTGGGGTGCGACGCCGACGATGGCGAGCGCGAGGATGGTGAACACGAAGTGGTAGGACACCTGCAGGGTCGGCGCGGGCATTGCCACCACGGCGAGGGCGTAGGCGACCCCGACCGCCGCGCGGGCGTCCACGTGCGTGAGGAGGTCCCTGCCGGTCACGTGGAGGTAGACGTACCCCGCCAACCAGAGGGTCGCCAGTTCGATGGCGAAGATGGCCAGCAGGTTGAGCGTCGGGTCCGCGAGGACGGTGACGCGGCGGTTCAGCACCACCACGTCGAACGGGTAGAAGAATCGGGGCGGCCCACCGGTGAACACGTCGCCGAACGGGTGGCTCAGCAGGCCCAATAGTGCGGCCGCCAGCAGTCCCCGTGGGCCCAAGTCCGTCTTCCGCGCGGCGACGGTTGCGATGACGACCCCGCCGATCAGAAACGCGAGCATGATAGCGCCGCCCAGCAGACCGCTCTCGGCGAACGCGACGACGAGGAGTCCTGCCAGCAGGAGGGTCGAGACGGCGCGGAAGCGGTCGCGGTCGGTCGCGCTTCCGGCGAAAGCCGCGGCCGCGATGGTGCCGACGACGAGCGAGTGGGTCACTGCCCGGTGGACGAGTCTCGAACTCCCCCAGAACGCGGCGCTCATCTCCCAGACGCCCATAAGGCCGCCGAGACCGGCCTGCGCGAGCCCGAACGTCGCGTACAGCATGTCCACGTCGGGCACCGTCGCGAACGCCCCGGCGACCACGCCGAACGCCAGCGCTCGTTCGCAGGGCCACCAGCGCGCCGCGACGGCGGCTCCGAGGGCGAACGCCAGCATCGCGTGGCCGACCATCATGGACCCGAAAGTTGGCGCTCGGCAGATATAAGCCTCTTCCCGGACAGGCGGGGAATTCCCGTCACTAGGCGTGGACGCCAGCCTCGAAAACGAAGACGACCGCGCTTCCGGTCAGATAAAAGCTCGCGTACGCGAGCGCCGGGACGAGCAGCGAGTCGGTTCGCTCGTACGAGTAGGCCGCGAACCCGAGCACCGCGACCTGCGTGAGTGCGAACAGGGCTCCAGCGACGGACTCGACCGCGGCGATTCCCGAGACGAGGGCGGCCCCGACGAGCAGTACCGCGGGAAGGGCCGCCAGCACGCGGAGCCACTGGCGACGGACGTGCTCGGTGGCGTACAGCGCGACGCCGACCGCGACGACGAACAGCGCCGCGCCGGCGAGTTTCCCCCGGTCGGGAAACGCCGACAGGTTCCCGGCATTGCTCGTCAACAGGAACCCGGCCACCACCGTCGTCGCGACGACGGCAACGTCGCCGTCCACCACTTTCTCGAAGCTCCCTTGGACGACGACGTGACAGAGCAACAGGAAACTGGGGACGCCGATGAAGAGTCCCAGACCGGTGACGAGGAGGTACGGTTCGAGCGAGGGGTCGGCAGCGACGAACGTCTTGGTCAGCGAACCGTACGTGACGCTCGTGAGCGCGCCGACCGATTTGGTGAGTCCGACGAGTGCGGCCGGTATCAGGAGCGCCAGTCCGACCTGTCGGAGGTCGCCGCCCGACGGGAGTTCGGTTCTGACTTCGATGTCGCGGAGCGTCGCGTACGCCCCGGTGAACAGACTCAGCCCTGCGAGCAGGACGCTACCCGTGACCAGCCCATGAACCAGAAGGCTGTCCGGAAGCGCCAGCGAGTCCAGAACCGGCGTCGAGACGGTGGATGCGACGCGTGGCCAGAAGGCGAACGCGGCGGCCACGACGACGATGAGCCCTAGCTCCGTCGTCATCGGGTGGTTCTGTCGGACAGTCGCGGGATCCAGGGTTCGACTTGCCATTGTCCGAGGTATTCGCTCTCGTTTTATTAAACTTCGTCCGTGGAACAAACAGCAGTTCGCGTTTAGCTGGTCGAGACGGTCGTCTCCAGGTCGAACGGAGCCGCGAAAACAGCGCGCTTTGGCGGGACGAAATCGCCCGCCGATGGCCTCGAATGACGGCTCGGAACGCCGCGCAAGCGGTAGCGACCGACGGGGCACCACCAACCTCCCCCTGTTTTGGTGATGCCCGCGTGCGCGCTCCGGGATCACGGCCGCACGTCGGTCGCTCCCGCGGTCGGTTCGCCGCGGGTCCGGTCGTGCCGTTTCGAAATCCTCTGCCCTCGGACGCGCCCCCGTCGCATCCGACAGGGCATCCACTCGTACGCCTGTCGGTGGAATAAACGGGGGCGACCGTTTCCTCCGTTCAGTTTCCGAAATGGGCTGTTTCCGATAGCTCCGTCGCGCCCGATTCGGTCAACGCGTCGTTTCTCCCGGTCCGAACCGGGACAACAGACCGATACGTCAGGATGCCGGTGTGCAACTTTTTAAGTCGTCGGGAGTGGATATCACGCGACATGGCAGACGACCACGACACCCCTGCGGAGGACGCACCCGAGGTCGGTGAACTGACCCCGCCGGACAGGACGCTGATGGGTCCCGGACCGAGCGAGGTCCACCCGCGCGTGCTCCGGGCGATGAGCACCCCGCTGGTCGGCCACCTCGACCCGTCGTTCGTCGAGATCATGGACGAGGTGCAGGAGCTTCTGCGGTACACCTTCCGGACCGACAACCAGTGGACGATCCCCGTCTCCGGCACGGGGTCGGCCGCGATGGAAGCCGCCATCGGGAACGTCGTGGAACCGGGAGATACGATGCTCGTGCCGACGAACGGCTACTTCGGCGGGCGGATGGAGGCGATGGCGACCCGTGCCGGCGGGGCCACGCCGAGACGAGCACGGGCGTCCTCCAGCCCGACGTACCCGAACTGACCGACGCGGCCCACGACCACGACGCCCTCGTGATCGCGGACACCGTGACCTCGCTCGGAGGCGTCGAACTGGAGGCCGACGACTGGGGGATAGACGTCGCCTACTCCGGCCCGCAGAAGTGCCTCTCGTGTCCGCCGGGCGCGAGCCCCCTGACCCTCAACGACCGCGCGATGGAGAAGGTGCTGAGCCGTGAGGAACCCGCCCGGTCGTGGTACCTCGACCTCTCGCTGCTGGAGGGCTACTGGGGCGACGAGCGCGCCTACCACCACACTGCACCGATCACGAACGTCTACGCGCTCCGCGAGGCCCTGCGACTCGTCGCCGAAGAAGGCATCGAGCAACGGTGGGAGCGCCACCGCGAGATGGCCGGGGCGCTCAAGGCGGGCGTCGAGGCAATGGGACTGGAGATGAACGCGCCCGACGGTCCCCGAGGGCGTCACCGACACCGACGTGACCGATTACCTCATCGAGCAGTACGACCTCGAAATCGCCACCGGGCTTGGCGACCTCGACGGCGACATCTTCCGCATCGGCTGCATGGGTCACTCCGCCCGACCCCAGAACGTCTCGTTCCTCATGGGCGCGCTCGGCGACGCAC
The DNA here is from genome assembly GCA_003023465.1 of Halobacteriales archaeon SW_6_65_15. Taxonomy (GTDB): domain Archaea; phylum Halobacteriota; class Halobacteria; order Halobacteriales; family Haladaptataceae; genus Halorussus. The sequence continues at coordinate 6,147 of PXSM01000105.1, forward strand.
TCGACGAACAGGGCGCGGACGTGGACGTGGAGGCCGGACTCGCCGCGACTGCCCAGAAGTTAGGCGAGCGTTAACCGCCACGTCCTCGGATTCGAATCGAATAGGTCGAACCATCCACGTCGCACTTGCCGCAGAAAAATCAGGTACGCCGAGTCAAACCGCGGTCTGCAGGTCCGACGGGGCTCGAAGTACCTCGTAGTCGCCACTCTCGCGAACGCCGATGATCGCCCACTCGTATTCGGGGTCGGTCCGTCGGAGCTTCCGACGGAGTTCGGGTGCGTGTTCGTCCCACGTGACGAAGCAACGAAGGTCGCCTTCGTCCGGGGTCTCCTCGGAACCAGCCAGTGCCGTGACGCGTACGACCCGCCACTTTCGCTCGGCGCGGAACTCGTCGCCGTCGCCCGAGACGGTGTACCCCAAGTCGTTGAAGATGGTCCTCGCCTGGTCGGCGGGTGGTGTGCTAACAGTGGCCATCCACGTTGGGGTTGCACGGAATGAGTAATAAACCTTTGCGGGGAGTCGTAGCCGGCTACGCGAGTCGTATCGTCGGATTCCGATGCTGGGACGCGAACTCCTCGATCTCGCCGTTCTGGCGGAGTCGCTTGAGTTCCTCGCGGGCCGTCTCGCGGTCGATGCCCGCGACCACCTCCGCGACGCGGAGCACCTTCTCTTCGGGGACGCCGCGCTCGGTGACTGCCTCTCTGTCGTCGCCCTCCGGCTCGGTCGTCTCGGTCTGGATGACCTCGATGACCCGCTTCAGGTCCTCGATTCCGCCGAGGGCCGCGTGCCAGTCCGGTGGGTAGGCGCTGATCCGACCGTCGCCGACCTCGTAGAAGTGGTCCCCCTCTGCCCACGACTCGCTGTCGGTCACGCGTTCGTCTATCGCCGAAACGTCCACGTCGAAGTACACCGCGTCGGCGTAGGCTGCGAGCGTCTCCGAATCCACCCCCGTCACGTCGGTCGGTTGGTGCTGTTCGACGATGCGAACGAAGTCCGCAAGTTGCATCGTCTCTTGATGCTTTTCGAGTTCGTCCACGACTTGCTGCCGTGTTTCGACCATGCGCCAGAGTTCGGCGAAAGCGTGGAAAAGTCGAGTGGCCGCGCCGTCACCGGGAGTCGAACTGGCGTCGAGTCGAACACGTGGCACCGAGTGTTCGTCCGACTCCTGTCGAACTGCCTGATACCCTAAGCTTTCTTGCCCCCCGTTGTGTACCCGCGAGCATGACGCGTAGCACGGGGACGCTCGACCGGGTGGTAGAGGACGAGCGCGTGAACGCCGCCGTCGGGTGGGCGCTCGTCGCGTTCCTCGGGCTGGTAATCGTCGAGAGCGTCCTCGACGGCGACCTCCTCTGGGCCGGATTCGCGGGGTTCGTCGCGGCCGTCGCGCTGGTTCCGGCGGCGTCCCACCGCGACTGGACGGTGATGCTGCCGTGGGAGGTGCTGTTGCTCGCGGCGCTCCCCATCGTCGGCCGAGCACTGGCGAGGTGGGGTCCCAGCTCGCGAGTGGCGATGTACCTCTCCGTGGCGGCACTGGCGCTCATCATCGCGGTCGAGTTGCACGTGTTCACGACGGTCGAGATGACCTACTGGTTCGCGGTGCTGTTCGTGGTCGTCGCTACCATCGCGACCGCGGGCGCGTGGTCCATCGTCCAGTGGCTCTCGGACGAGTACCTCGGTACGGCGCTCCTCCACAGCGAACACCGACTGATGTGGGACTTCGTGGCCCCCACCGTCGTCGGCGGGATGGCCGGGGTCGTCTTCGAGTGGTACTTCCGACGGTTCGCGAAGGTCGGCCCGCGCCTGCCGGGCGAACTGGGTGATGAGGCGTGAGGGTGCGCGACCACCTTCGCATCTCGGTACGGCGACAGAAGCAGTTGACCCGCGCGATGGAGGTGTGTCTCGTCGGCGTATTCGTTCTCGGCCTCTACGAACGCAACGTCGGCGTCGTCGTCAACGCCGGGCTGGCGTTCCTCGTCACGCTCCTCCCGGCGGTGCTGGAGCGCGACTACGACATCCCGATGGACGCTGGACTCACGCTCTGGATCACGACGGCGGTGTTCCTCCACGCCGTCGGCACCATCGGCCCGTACCAGAGCGACGCGACGGTCATGGGCATCGGCTGGGACAACGTGACCCACACCCTCTCGTCGTCGCTGGTCGCGGCCATCGGCTACGCGACCGCCCGCGCCATCGACGAGCACACCGAGGACGTTCGGCTCCCGCCGAAGTTCATGTTCGTGTTCATCCTGATGTTCGTCATGGCGTTCGGCGTGATCTGGGAGGTCATCGAGTTCGGCGTCGCGGGTGCGGCCTCGATGCTCGGTAGCGACGCGGTCCTGACCCAGTACGGCCTCCGGGACACCATGCGCGACCTCATCTTCGACCTCGGCGGCGGCGTCATCGTGGCCGTCTGGGGAACGGCCTACCTGACCGACGTGGTCGGCGCGCTCACCGAGCAGCTCGACGGGCGCGAACGGCAGGTCGAGTGAGCGCGACCTGCCCCGCTGACCCGGGTTGACCCACCGTGTGGCTTTACGGTTCTCCGCGTCGTACCTCGATGAGCCATGGTGTTCAAGAAGATAACACTCATCGGAACCAGCCCGGAGAGCTTCGACGCGGCCGCAGACGACGCCATCGACCGCGCCGAGGCGACGCTGGAGAACGTCAAGTGGATCGAGGTGGACGAACTCGGCGTGGAAGTCGCCAGCGCCGACGACCGGGAGTATCAGGCCGAGGTGACGGTGGCGTTCGAACTCGAAGACTAGAGACCACCTTTTTTCTCGTCGGGTGTCCTCGGCCAGCGGCGCGGTGCGCCGCTGGCCTTGCGGTACCGCTCCTCGAAAAAATCTGGACCAAAAAAGCCCGCTCACTCCTCCGGTCGCTCGCGGTACAACCCCTCGTGCGCGAGCCTTCGGCTCACTGTTCGATTTATCTGGCTCAGCCCTTTCGGGGTAGTCGGACTGACGGTGTGCGAGGTCATCGACACTGGTGGACGAGGTGCCACCTCCCTGCTCGCACCCGCCGGAGGGCAACAC
>PXSM01000106.1:0-20110 GCA_003023465.1 Halobacteriales archaeon SW_6_65_15
TGGCGTCGACGCCGGACCCTCGCCGGGCGCGTGACCGGAGTTGGCCGCGTCGTACTGGAACTGGTGGTAACTGCCGGGAGTCGGCGACGGGTTCTCGACGGAGACGGCCACCGCCAGGTCGCCCCGCGGCGACTGGCCGAGGTTCGCGATCTCGGCATCCAGCGTGAGCGTTTCCCCGGGGGCGCGCTCGACATCGGTCTCGTTGGGCAGCACGGCCACGTTGTCCGTGTAGCGGCTGCCAGCGATCTGCAAATCGTCCACGGCCCAGCGGCCCTGCTGGATCGTACCGTCGGTACCGGTCGCCACCCGTCCCCGCGGAGGCGTCGCTCATCGGTCGTGGTTCGAGCGCCGCCACTCGTCTGTCCGGTCTGCCATCGTCGTCGCAGTTTGGTTCGGTGGAAACTGGACGTACAATCGCGTAGCCACTCACATCATCGAAGTTACACTACTGCTTCTCCGTCAGGTTACGTCCAAAGCCATAATTACTCCCGTCCTCGACGTACTCGGACATCGGCCAGTCTTCGTCTCCGTACAAATCCTGACATCCCTCCTCGCATTTGTCATTGCACAGAATCGACGACAGACCCGGAAACTTAAAGACGTTGAGGATAAATTGACTAATATGTCGAAAGGGTCTAAGGAAATCGCCGACGGCGGGACCCGAGAGTTACCTCCGACCGGCCCACGTGCAGTCTTCGGAACCATAGCTGGTGGTGCTCTCGGGATAACCTTCGGACCAGGTGGTTTGCTAGCAGGGATGCTTCTCGGATTCGTCATGGGCGACCGGCGTGACATCCGGGCCTACGAACGCGACCGACACACATCAGACCTGAACGCCGGACCACCGAGAGAACAGTGAACTATCGCATCTGAAACGTCTACTCCTCGCCGAACGTCTGCTTCACCGCTTCCCTGTCTATCTTCGACGGCCCGGACATCGGCATCTCGTCCACGAAGGCCAGCTGTCGGGGGCGCTTGAAGCGCGCAAGTTTTCCCTCCAAGAAATCGGTCAACTCCGCCAGCGTCAGCGACTCGTCGCCCTGCACGACCGCCTTGCCGACCTGCCCCCACTGGTCGTCGGGGACCGGCACGACGACGCCCTCCTCGACCTTCGGGTGGTCGGCGATTCGGTCCTCGACCGCCGCGGGGTAGACGTTCTCGCCGCCGGAGACGTACATGTTCTTCTTGCGACCCTCGACGTAGACGTAGCCGTCCTCGTCCCGGCGGGCGAGGTCGCCGGTCGAGACCCAACCGCCTCCGAACGTCTGCGCGGTCTCGGCCTCGTTGCGCCAGTAGCGGTCGGCGGCGTGGGGACTCGCCAGTTCTAGTTCGCCGATCTCGCCCGGGGGAAGTTCCTCGCCGTCGTCCTCATCAGCCGACGGCTGATTGCTCGATGGGCTTTGCCCATCGGTGGAGACGACGCGGGCGTCCACGTGCATCGCGGGGATGCCGACGCTGTCGGCTTTCTCGCGGGGCCAGCCGTCGGGCATCGTGAAGTTGTTCGGGCCGCACTCGGTCAGGCCGTAGCCCTGCGAGAGGTCCACGTCGCGGGACCACCACGCCTCCATGACGGCCTCGCGGCAGGGGCCGCCCCCGCTCTTGGCGAACCGGAGCGTCGAGAGGTCGGTCGTCTCCCAGTCGTCGTGGTCGCACATCATCCGGAGGACCGCCGGGACGGCAACGAGCACGGTCGCGCCCTCCGACTCCACGAGGTGGAGCACCTCGCCGGGTTCGAACTCTCGGGCGATCACGACCGTCCCGCCGAGGTGGAACAGGGGCACCGTGATGACGTTCCAGCCCCCGGTGTGGAACATCGGGAACACCATCGGCGTCACGTCCTCGGGGCGAAGTCCCCACGCCGTGATGGTGTTGAAGGAGTTCCACAGGATGGAGCCGTGGGTGATCACCGTCTCCTTCGGAACCCCCGTGGACCCGCCGGTGTGGAGGAAGAGGTGGGCGTCGTCCATCGACACGTCGGCGGTCTCGACCGGCGAGTCGTCCGCGGGGAGGTGGTCGTCCCACGGTTCGAACTGGTGGTCCGCGTCGGTCGAGCCATCGGATTCCTCCTCTGCCGGAAGTGACAGCACGGAACAGTCGAACCCGCGGTCGTCGTGGTCGAGTACGTCCTCCACGAGTGCGTGGGAGGGCTCCTCGACCACGAGCAAGGCGGGTTCCACGTCGTTCAGCATCTCGACCAACTCGCCCGCGGCGAGGCGGTGCGAGAGAGATGCGAGTACCCCGCCGGTCTTCGCTGTGGCGAAGAAGAGGTCCACGAGTTCCGGGCGGTTCCGCGAGACGACGGCCACGCGCTCGCCGGTTTCGCCTGTCCCGCCGTCCGTCTCTCCGTTCTCGCTCCCGCCGCCTTCATCGTCTTTCACGACGCCGTACTGGCGCAGGAGCCGGGCCGCCCGGTTCGCCCGCCGGTCGAGCTTCTCGCTCCACGCACCTACCCAGTCGTAGGGTCGCTGGTCGTGGCTATACATCGTTCAGGAACTCCAGAAGGTGGTCGTTGACGGTCTCGGCCCGTTCGATGAAGAAGAGGTGCGAGCCGTTCTCGAAGACGGCGAGTCGGGAATCGGGCAGTTTCTCGTGGAGCAGGTCGGCGTTCTCGACGGGGAGCACCCGGTCGTCGGTCCCGTGGGCGACCAGCGCGGGAATTTCGATCTCGCCGAGGCGGTCGCTGGCGTCGAACGCCATCACGCCTGCGGCCTGCGCCTCGCGGGCGTCGTCGGAGGCGTCGCCCTCCAGTCGCCAGTCCACGACGTCCTCGATCAGGTCGTCGTTCTCCTCCCAGAACCCGTCGGTCATCGCGGGCTTCATCTTGTACCGGATAGCCTCGCGCTCGTCGGCGTCGTCGGGCACGTCGAACATCCGAGTTTGAGTCTCCTCGGGCACGTCGAGGGCCTCCTCGCCGCCGTGGCTGGTGCAGAGCAGGGCGAGGCTCTCGGCGCGGTCGTAGTCGAGCGCGTGCTGCTGGGCGATCATCCCGCCCATGCTCGCGCCCACGACGTGGGCGTGCTCGACCCCCGCCGCCTCGAGGACGGCGTCGAGGTCGCTCGCCATCTCCTCGACGGTGTAGTGACCCTCGGGCGCGTCGGAGTCGCCGGTTCCGCGGTTGTCCCAGACCACGACCCGGTAGCCCACCTCGACCAGTCGCTCACGTTGCCAGCGCCACATCCACCGGCCGTAGCCGAGGCCCTCCACGAGCGCGACGGTCTCGGGGTCGCTCCCGTTGGCGGCTTCGCCTTCCTCACGGGTGCTCTCGTCCCCTTGAGGACCGTCGATCTCGTAGTACAGCGAGACTCCGTCGTTGTCCGCATACGGCATGACTGACTCCACGGACGAACGCGCCTTCAAAACCCCGTTTTACATGTTAACCCTCGGATTGATTCGACGCGAACCCCGCTTTTCGAACATGCCAGTTGCGACGCCGGGCGACACTGCAGAAGCCACGCTTTCGGTCACCGAGGAGACCATCGACGACTACGCCGACCTCACGGGCGACGACAACCCCATCCACCGTGACGAGGCCTACGCCGCCGAGACCATGTTCGGCGGCAGGGTCGCCCACGGGATGCTGACGGCGGGGGTCGTGAGCGCTGCCCTCGCGGACCTGCCGGGCGATATTGTCTACCTCTCGCAGGATCTCGACTTCGAGAACCCGGTTCGGCCGGGCCGGACGATCACCGCGACCGTCAACGTGGTCGAGGAACTGGGCGGTGACCGGATTCGGGTCGAGACGGTTGCGGAGGCCGAGAGTAGAGGAGACGATGAGGGGGCTGAGAGCGAGGCGGACGACGAGAGCGAACGAGTGCTGTCGGGCGAAGCGGTCGTGCTGTCGCTCCCCCACGAGAGCGAGTAGTCGGCGCAAAATCACTCTAAGATATGTAAATAATTTCTAAAATCACAATTTAATATCTCTAGGAATGGAAATTGTTCCCCAGTGGAGTTCTATAACGTCGTGTGGATTCGAGCGAGCAAGGACCTCTCGAGTCCGAACGCCCCGACACAAGATACTTCCCCGACTAGTTAGCAGTCGGAAATATGCCCTCCTCCCTCCATCGACGCCGACTGCGCGTCTATCTGGTGGCCGTCCTGCTGGTGTCCGCCGGGATTCCGGCCTCGACCGTATGGGTCTCCGAGGGGACGGCTTCGTCGTCCGACAAAGGGAGCATCCCCGTTTCCGACGACGCGACCGCTTACGACATCCAGACGTGGGTCGCACCCGAGTCGGCCGAACTGTCGAATCTGAGTGAAATCGACGCCGCGAAGGCCTCGGGGAATCTCACCCGAACCGAAGTCGTCGCCGAGAACGACACGCTGGTGCTCGAACTCAGAGCCGCAGGCCTGTCGAGCGCGATTGCCGACCGTAACGAGTCGAACGCCACGGCGCGGTTCTCCGCGTGGCTCGACGCCGACGGCGTCTCGCTTCGCGTCCGGGAGACGACGCCGGGGGCCTCGCAGCGCCACCTCCTCGTGAACGTGACCGACCCCGACGCGACGACCGTGGTCCTTGGCCGCGACGACACCTACTACCTCGTCGTGGACACCGAGACCGTGTCGGTGACCGACGACTACGAGCCGACCGGCGAGGAGACCGACCTCCGGACGAGCGAGTACCGGGCGAACTTCACGCTCACGAACGAGTCGGAGCTGGTCGAGTCCCGCAAGTCGGTCGAAGACGAGTTCGAGGTCCGACCCCGCGATGCCGGGGTGGCCACTGGGTTGGGAAGCAATCGCGTCCACGTCGCGTCTGCTCCGAACCAGTCGGTTCCCGTGAAGACGACGCTGGCACCCGGTTCACAGGTGACCGTCGTAGTCGAAGGACCGGGTGACCCGTTCCCGTTCGAGGCGACCGGCCGGGTCCGCAACGGGAGCGACGGGTTGGTCTTCGCGCCGCAGTTCGACTTTTCGGACGTTTCCCCGGGGACGGAGTTCACCGTGACCGTCTCCCACCCCGGAGAGTCACGGATCGAATACGCCAGCCTCGGCCACGGCGTCGTGACCGTACCTACCGCCAGCGTGGAGTGGCGGGCCGTCAGCGAGCAGGACGGGAGCGTCACCGCCAGCCTCTCGCGCGGCGGGTTCGTCGTGGTCCGGCGCGGCTCGGCGGACGGCGACCTGCTGGGGAACTCCGCGTATCTGGAGCCCGGAGCCGAGCAGACGGTGCTGGTTCCACTCGACCAAGACCTCGATTCGAATCTGACGCTCGTGGCCGTGGCCGTCCGCGACAGCGACGATGACGGGCAGTTCGACCCCGAAACCGACGAGCCGTACATGACCGGGAACTCCGACTACCGAGTGGTGGACTCGAAGTCGGTCGCGTTTGGGAAGGCAGGTGAGTCGGCAGACGGGGAGACGACCGACGGAACCACGGGGTCGCCGGTACAGACCGGGACGACCACCGAAACCGTGACCGGGACGGGTATTCCGGCCGAACCCAGTGTTCCCGGCGTCGGGAGTCCGGGCTTCGGCGTTGGTGCGGCGCTGGTCGCCCTACTGGTGGTCGCGTTCCTCGCTCGAAGACGATAGAAAAGAGCGCTCAGTACGACTTGGCGAAGTACGCCGTCTCGCAGGCCTCGTCGCCGCAGACGCCGCACTCGTCGCCGATGGGTTCCTCGTCGCGGTCCATCGGGACCATGACGATCTCGGCGGCGAGCTCCTCCTTGATGACCTGCTCGCAGGCCTCGTCGCCACACCACGGCGTCTTGACGTAGCCGCCGTGCTGGCCGATGGTGCCCAGAATCTGGGAGGTCTCGGAGGCCTCGCGCACGTTCTCCTCCAGATTCTCCTTGGCGGCGTCGTAGAGCTTGGCATAGACCTGCTCGAAGTGGTCCTCGATGGTCTCGGCGACGTTCTCGCGGTCCTCGACGGAGTCCTCGCCGTCGGGACGGTGGACGACCGTGAGTTCGTCGTCTTGGACCTCGTTGGGGCCGATTTCGATGCGGACGGGCACGCCCTTCAGTTCCCACTCGTTGAACTTGAAGCCGGGGTTGCGCTCGTCGCGGTCGTCCAACTCGACGCGAACGCCCGCGGCGTCGAGGTCGTCGGCCACGCCCTCGGCGTAGTCGAGCACGTCCTCGCGGTTGTCCTCGTTCCAGATGGGGACGATGACGACCTGCTCGGGCGCGATCTTCGGGGGAACGACGAGCCCCTGATCGTCGGAGTGGGTCATGATGAGCGCGCCGATGGCCCGCCACGAGAGACCCCACGAGGTGGTGTGGGCGACCTGTTCGTCCTCGTCCTCGTCGGTGAAGGTCAGGTCGTAGGCCTCCGCGAAGCCCTGTCCGAGGTAGTGGGAGGTACCGCCCTGCACGGACTTGCCGTCGGGCATGAGCGCCTCGACGGTCGTGGTGGTGTGCGCGCCGGGGAACTTGTCGTGCTCGGGCTTGCGCCCCCGGAGGACGGGGATGGCCAGCACGTCCTCGTAGAGGTTCTCGTACTGGTCGAGGCGGGTCATCGTCTCGTCCCACGCCTCGTCCTCGGTCTCGTGGGCCGTGTGGCCCTCCTGCCAGAGGAACTCCTTGGTCCGGAAGAAGGGCTTCGTCTCCGTGGCCTCCCACCGGATGACGCTACACCACTGGTTGAGCCGCAGGGGCAGGTCGCGGTGGCTCCGGACCCAGTTGCTCATGAACGGCGTGATGATGGACTCGCTGGTGGGCCGGAACGCGAGTCGCTCCTCCAGCTCGTCGTGGCCACCGTGGGTCACCCACGCCACCTCGGGGTCGAACCCCTCGACGATGTCGCTCTCGCGTTCGAGGTAGCTCTCGGGGACGAGCGCGGGGAAGTAGGCGTTCTGCGCGCCGGTCTTCTTGAACCACTCGTCGAGGTGGTCCTGGATGCCCTCCCAGAGGGCGTACCCGCGGGGCCGGGTGACGATGAACCCACCCATGGGCGCGTAGTCGGCGAGTTCGGCCTTGGTCACGACTTCTGCATACCAATCACCAGGATTGTATTCTTTAGACTCGGTGATTCCCAGTTCTTGCTCTCCTTCGCTCATTGGTGTAGAGAACCAGCGTAGCACTCTTAAATCCGATGAAGCCATGCTAGCGTTTCAAGTCGTTTGCCTATCCAATTTTCCACAGAAAAACAACTATTTTGGTAGTCGAAAGAGACTATCGAGTCGTCCGGAGAAGGGATGCGAGTTTCAGAAGAACGTTCGTACGGTTGAAGTTGGACGACCTCCGCGTATCATTCTCCGGGCGAGTACTCCTTCTGTTCGGTGATTCCGAGTTCCTGCTCGTTGTCGCTCATTGGGTAAGAAAATCACCGTGGTACTCTTAAATCCGATGAAGCTGTGGTAACGGTTCCGCCGTTCATCGACCACCTTTTTTTCGTCGGGTGTCCTCCCTACGGTCCCCCTCCTCGAAAAAATCTGGGCCAAAAAAGGCTACTCGCTCACTCGCTTCGCTCGTTCGCTCGTGGTACGACTGCTGGTGTGCGGCTGCCGTTGACTAATCGTATGTGCGCCTTCGGCGGTGTAACTCGTCGTGTAGCAGGTGATGCAGAGAGATGTTTATATATTTCTTAAACAACTGAATATGTGGTTTTAGGACAGGATAGAATTTCTCCCGTCGTAAACACCGATGCGATTAGAATTCTGCCGCCTCAACTTTCCGCACGCCAGTCTCGACGCTCCACTCCCGCAACTCCTCGCCCTCTGAATCGAAGACAAACTCGCCCGCAAAGGTCTCGCCGTCGAACAGGTGGGGCATCCAGTAGCGGTCGTCCTCCCACATCCGGTCGTAGGGCACGTCGTCGAAGTCGAACCAGCCGGGGTCTGCCTCCGGCGATTCCTCCGGTTCTCCTGCGAACTCCTCCGCGCGGAAGACGTGGACGAACATCTCGGGGTCTTCACCGTCAGAACCCTGTTCTGACGAGCCCCCGAGAGCGTCGCTCTCGGGAACGCCGAAGACGAACTCGAACTCGCCGACCTTCTCGGGGTCGCGCGGCGTCACGCCGATCTCCTCTTCGACCTCGCGGACGACGCACTCGCGGGGCGTCTCGCCGTCCTCGACCTTGCCGCCGGGGCCGACGTACAGGCCCTCGCCGAGGCCGCGCTTCTTGCGGATGAGGAGGACCTGTTCCTCGTCGGGCTTCAGGAGATAGCAGAGGGTGGCTGGTTGCATGGTCGGTCGCTCGAACCCCGGCGAAATAGTCCTGTTGGAACGGCCGGCTTTTCGAGGTCTCGACCCGTCAGAACGACGGTAACGCTTAACCTCCGACCGTTCGAGACCGAACGTATGGCAGTCTCTGGGCGCGACGTCGCCGTCGGTATCGCCATCGGGACGGGAATCGGCACGGGCATCGGAAACGTCGGCGCGGGCATCGCCATCGGCGTCGGAATCGCTACCGCCATGAGCGGCGCGAGGTCCCGGCGAGACGTCGAGTCCCGGTAGGTTCGACGGGCCCCCGACTGGCGAACCCGCCGCCACGACTAACCTGTCGGGCGTCGTCCGCGACCATATGCCCGACCCAGACGCCCGCGCCAGACCGGTCGGTATCAACCACGTCGCGCTCGAAGTCGGAGACGTCGAGGCCGCCCTCGACTTCTACGGGTCGCTGTTCGAGTTCGACCTCCGCGGTCGGAGCGAGTCGGCGGCCTTCATCGACATGGGTGACCAGTTCCTCGCGCTTGCAGAGGTCGAGGACGCGGGCGACGACCCCGACGACCATCGCCACTTCGGACTCGTCGTGGACGACCCAGAGACGGTCGAACGAAGCCTCGGAGAAACCGACGCAGAACGCCTCTCGACCGACGGCCCCGACTTCAGGGACCCGTGGGGCAACTACGTGCAGGTCGTGGCCTACGATGACGTCCAGTTCACGAAGGCCGACCACGTACTCGCGGGGATGGGCCTCGCCGACCTCGAAAAATCGGACTCCGCCCTCGGCGAACTCGCCGCGAAGGGGCTCGCGCCGGAGTGACCGTCTCCGGAGCTGACGAGGCCGCAACGAACCCACCGAGATTGATAGTCTCCGGACGAGTCGTCCGAGACGATGATAGCGACCTCTCCGACCTACTGTCCGGACTGCGGCGACGAACTCGGGACGGTCGAGTTCGAGGACCGGGATCGAGACTACTGCTCGTCGTGTGATCAGGTCTGGTGGCGACAGTCAGTGCCGACGACGAGCGTGACCGTCCGGGACGACGATAGCGTGCTCCTGATCCAGCGCTCGGCTGGTCGGGACGCCGGCCGGTGGGACCTCCCCGCGGGACACCCGGAGTACGACGAACCTGCCCGCGAAGCGGCCGCCCGCGAACTCCGCGAGGAGACCGGTCTCGTCGCCGACCCCGAGGACCTGACCCTCGTCGGGACGGTCCTGTCCGAGGGACCGCAGGCCAACTATCGCTCCATCAACTACCGAATCGACCGTGCGGCGGTCGATGGCGAAGTGACGGCCGGGTCCGACGCCGCCGACGCTCGATTCGTCCGGGTCGAGGCGGTCCGGGCCGGGGACGTAGACGTGCGCAAGCTCGGGCGGCTTCGGCTCCGAGACGCGGGCATTCTCGACGAGTGAGCGAGCTCGGGGTCAGTCCTCGTCGGCCGACCCGTCGTGGACCGCGAAGGGACTCTCGGTCTCGCGCCAGTCCCAGCCCGGCAGTCGGGTCTGGAACCCGGCTGCGAGGGCGGCGTCGAGGTCGTCTGCGCCCGCGGGAGCGTCCGCGGACTCGTCGGGGTGGGACAACAGGTCCGCGTAGTGGAAGGTCGCCTCGCCGAGCAGGCCCAGCGGGTGGTTCCCGGCGATGGTCCCGGCGAGTTCCCGACCGAGGAGTTCGTCCACCACGAAGCCCGGATAGTCGCCGTCCACGTCTAAGTCCCGGAGGAGAGCAACCAGCGCGGCGACGTTGACCGCGAGGTCGCCGTCAGCGAACACGGCGTCCACCTCGCGGCGGTAGGTCTCCTCGCTTACCTCCTCGACGTCGGTGTCGAACAGGTCGCCGAGGTCGGCGCGCACCTCGTTGAGCAGGGGGACGACCGCGTCGGCCCGGTCTCGGACCCACTCGCGCTCGTCGGCCACCGTCTCGGGAGTCACACGCATGCGCGAGACGACGATTCCCACGGATTTGGGTGTGGCTATTCCTCTCGGATTTGCCTATCTTTGAGAAGGCTTTTATAATATCGGGGACTAGTGACCGGTAAGCGGGTTTTCCTGCGTCCCCGTGTGAGCGTCCGGTTCGCCCCGGTTGCCCGGGGACGTGGACGACTCGCCGACGCGCGAGTTATCGCATCCCGCGGAGAAGGAAATCTATGCTGTGTTGTACTCTGCGTCGTAGTCCTGACGGCAGTACGACCGGTTCGAGCGCGCCCGGCGACGTAGCCCGGGGTCGCGCCCGACCCGGCAGTCGGGACTGCGACGGCGGAGACGACACGGACAGACGGAACGACTTTTTCCACTATGAGTAACGTAGACCAACAACTCGAGGACCTGCGAGCAGAGATCAGAAGCGAGCTACCGAGCGACATCTCGGTGTCGGACGTGAAGTACGAGGGGCCGGAACTGGTCGTGTACACGCGCGACCCGAAGAAGTTCGCCCGGAACGGCGACCTCATCCGGCAGCTGGCGAGTCAGCTCCGAAAGCGCATCACCGTCCGCCCCGACCCGGACGTGCTCTCCCGCCCGGAGGACGCCCGCGAGGACGTGCTGGCGGTCATCCCCGAAGAGGCGGGCGTGACCGACCTCGACTTCCACGCCGACACGGGCGAGGTCGTCATCGAGGCCGAGAAGCCCGGCATGGTCATCGGCAAGCACGGCTCGACCCTCCGGCAGATCACTCAGGAGGTCGGCTGGACGCCCGAGGTCGTCCGGACGCCGCCCATCGAGTCCTCCACGGTCTCGAACGTCCGGAACTTCCTGAAGCAGGAGCGCGACGAGCGCCGCAACGTCCTCGAGAAGGTGGGTCGCCAGATCCACCGCGAGGAGATGAGCAACGACGAGTACGTCCGGATAACCACGCTGGGGTGCTGTCGAGAGGTCGGTCGAGCCTCGTTCATCCTCTCGACACCCGAGACCCGCGTCCTCATCGACTGCGGCGACAAGCCGGGCGCGGAGGACGAGGTGCCCTACCTGCAGGTCGAAGAGGCCCTCGGCGCGGGCGCGAACACCATCGACGCGGTGGTCCTCACGCACGCCCACCTCGACCACTCGGCGCTCATCCCGCTCCTGTTCAAATACGGCTACGACGGCCCCATCTACACCACCGAGCCGACCCGCGACCTGATGGGCCTGCTCCAGTTGGACTACCTCGACGTGGCTGCCAAGGAGGGTCGCGCGCCGCCCTACGAGTCCGAGATGGTCCGGGAGGCCATCAAGCACACCATCCCGTTGGAGTACGGCGACGTGACCGACATCGCGCCCGACGTGAAGCTCACCCTCCACAACGCGGGCCACATCCTCGGGTCGGCGGTCTCGCACTTCCACATCGGCGACGGCCTCTACAACGTGGCGTTCTCGGGCGACATCCACTACGACGATACCCGGCTGTTCAACGGCGCGGTCAACGACTTCCCGCGAGTCGAGACCCTCGTCCTCGAATCCACCTACGGCGGTCGCAACGACTACCAGACCGACCAAGAGGACTCCGAGCGAAAGCTCAAGAAGGTCATCAACGAGGCCTACGACCGCGGTGGGAAGGTCGTCATCCCGGCGTTCGCAGTGGGTCGCTCCCAGGAGATGATGCTCGTCCTCGAGGAGGCGATGCGCGAGGGCGACATCCCCGAGATGCCCGTCCACCTCGACGGCATGATCTGGGAGGCGACTGCCATCCACACCACCTACCCCGAGTACCTCCGCGACGACCTCCGGGACCGCATCTTCCACGAGGACGAGAACCCGTTCCTCGCCGACCAGTTCAACCACATCGACGGCGGCGAGGAGGAACGCCGCGACGTGGCCGACGGCGACCAGTGCATCGTCCTCTCGACCTCCGGCATGGTGACGGGCGGCCCGATCATGTCGTGGCTCGAGCACCTCGGCGGCGACCCCGACAACCGGATGGTCTTCGTCGGCTATCAGGCACAGGGGACGCTCGGTCGGCGCATCCAGAACGGCTGGGACGAGATTCCCCACAACCGAAGCGGCCGCGGCGGTGGCGGCCGCAACGGTACCCTGAAGCTGGAACTCGACGTGAAGACCGTGGACGGCTTCTCCGGCCACGCCGACCGGCAGGGCCTGATGAACTTCGTGAAGACGATGAGTCCTCGCCCGGAGAAAGTGCTGTGCGTCCACGGCGACGAGTCCTCCACGCAGGACCTCTCGTCGGCGCTCTACCACGAGTACAACATGCGGACCTTCGCGCCGAAGAATCTGGAAACCTTCCGTTTCAAGTGAACGCCCTTCGACGCTCGTAGGCCTCGCCCTGTGGCGGTTACGAACCTCACGGCGGTGACAGCAGTTTCAAGACAATCGAGGCGTAACACGTGTCTCATGGAGGACGAACGCCGGCACCGACGGATCGACCGGACGTTTCGGGGGCTGACTCCGTCGGTGGTTCGAACGGCCGAACCCGCGGAGTTCGGCCGAACCGTCTGCGACCGGTTGGTCGACCGCGGTCTCTACGATTCTGCGCGGTTCTGGACCGTCGAGAGGTCGGGAGGCGCGCTGACGCTTCGCGCCCGGGTCGACGACGGTCGCGACCGCGGATCGACCGACGCCACCGGCGAACGCGGGAGACTGGCCGAAATCGCGAAATCTGCAGTACGCACGACGGAACTGGAGTGCAACCGGGAAGCGTCCGACCACCGTCCCGACGCGGCGGACGGCGGACGCCCGAACACCGACGGTCGTTCGTTCGCAGCGGTACCACTCACGTTTGCGCGAACGGTCCACGGCGTGTTGGGCCTCTCGACGTCTCACCCCGACGCCTTCGACCGATTCGAAGCGGACTCGCTCGAGGAACTGGGAACCGCGATCGCCTCCGCGCTCGCGGCGGGCGAGCGCGACTCGGAGACGGGAGCGCGCCAGACGAACGAGGTTCCCGGGCAGTCGTTCGGCGAGGATAGGGCCGACCGGCGAGAGCAACAGCAGAAACTCGACCGCCTCGACAGCATCAACGACGTCATCCGGGATATCACGCAGAACTTAGTCGACGCATCGACCAGGGCGGAGATCGAACGGGTCGTCTGCCAGAGCCTGGTGGACACCGACCGATACAGATTCGTCTGGATCGGCCGCCCTGATTACGAATCCGAGACGGTCGCGCCGACGGCTTGGAGCGACGCCGGAGCTGAGTACCTCGAGGAGACCGATATCTCGATCGACGACACCGAAACCGCGAAAGGACCGACCGGCAGAGCGATCACAACGCGCCAGATACAGGTCACGCAGAACATCCTCGAAGACCCGGATTACCGGCCGTGGCGAGAGCGAGCGCGCCGATACGGCTACCGGTCTACCGCGGCGATTCCGCTCGTCCACGGAGACACGCTCTACGGGGTTCTCAACCTCTACGCCGCGGAACCCCGGGCCTTCGACGACGCCGAGAGGGAACTGCTCTCCGAACTCGGGGAGACGATTCCGTACGCGATAGACACCATCCAGACGAAAGAGCGGTACCAGTCGTTCGTCGACGACGTCTTCGACTCCTCGGGGGTCGGGATCGTCATCCTCGACGATACCTTCCACGTCGCCTGGGTCAACCAGGCGGTGCTCCGGTACTTCGGAATCGAGCGCGAGAAGACCGTCGGACGAGACGGTCGTCGATTGGTCTCCGACCGGCTGAAACACGCCTTCGCGGAACCGGAGGCGTTCGCGGACCGGGTCGTGGCCACGTACGCGGACAACGCGACCACCCAAGAGTTCGAGTGCCGCGTGGAACCGGGCCCCAATCGGGAGCGTCGCCACTTGCTCCACCAGAGTCAGCCCATCGAGTCCGGGTTCTACGAGGGCGGACGGCTCGAACTCTACTACGACGTCACCGAGCGCAAGCGCCGCGAGCGCGAACTTCGCGAGAAGAACGACCGTCTCGAGAGTTTCGCGAGCATGCTGGCGCACGAACTCCGGAATCCCGTCACCATCGGCCAGATCTACAGCCAGCAGTTACCCAACGAGACGGATTCCGAAGCCGTCGAGTACGTCGCCGAGGCGTTCGACCGCATCGAGGAGATGATCGACGTGATGCTCGTCCTGACGCGGAGGCGCGAAGCCGTCGGCGAGCGGTCCTCCGTTCGACTGGCCGAGGTGGTACGGGAGGCGTGGGAGGACGTAGAGGCACCCGAAGCCACGCTCGCTGTCGATGTAGATCGTTCGATACAGGCGGACGAGACCTACGTCCGTCACCTGTTCCGGAACCTCCTGGAGAACGCGGTGGAACACGGCGGTAGCGGGGTCACGGTCACGGTCGGGGGGCTTCCGTCAGGGTTCTACGTGGCCGACGACGGGCCCGGCATTCCGCCCGAGGGACGCGACGCCGTGTTCGAGGCGGGCTACACGACCGCGGCGGGTCAGGGCGGGACGGGATTGGGGCTGGCGTTCGTCCGCGAGTTGACCGACGTGTACGGGTGGAAGTGTGCGCTGACCGACAGTGCGTCCGGCGGGGCGCGCTTCGAGTTTACGAACGTCGAACAGGAAGCGGGGACTAACTGAACCGCTCGCCGCGGAGTCGGCACCGGTTTTACCGCAGTTTGAACTCGAACCCGTCCACGCGGTTGCCGTCGTCTCCGGCGAAGACGCTGGCGATGCCGGCACCGAACGAGTAGGCGACCGCTCGTGACCCGCCGCGGAGGCGCTCCATCACGCTCTTCTCGGGTTCGAACTCCTCGACGGTCACCTCCTCGACGCCGAGGTCGGCCGCGAGGCGGTCCTTCACAGCTTCTTTCGTTCCGAGTTCGTCCACGAGGCCGATGGCCTCGGCGTCCTCTCCGAGGTAGACCCGGGCTTCGGTGTCCCGGACCTGCTCGTCGCTGAGGTCGCGGCCGTCGGTCACGCGGTCGACGAACTCCTCGTAGTAGCCGTCGATGAGGCTCTGGAGGTACTCGCGCTCGTCCTCGGTCATCTCCTTGAGCGAGGTTCCGGCGTCCTTGTACTCGCCCGCCGCGAGGCGCTCGTACTCCAGTCCCAGCTTGTCGGCCATCTCGGCCGCGTTGATCCGCGAGCCGATGACGCCGATGCTCCCGACGATGCTCCCGTCGCGGGCGTAGATGGCGTCGCACGCGCTGGCGATCCAGTAGCCCCCGCTGGCGCACGTGTCGGTCGCGTAGGCGACCGTCGGACCGTCGAACCGCTCGACCGCGACCCGGATGTCGTCGCTGGGGACGACCTGTCCGCCGGGCGTGTTGAGCCGGAGCAGGAGCGCCCTCGCATTGGCGTCCTCGTCGGCTTGTTCGATCTGCTCCACGATGTCGTCGGCGGGCGTCCCGCCGGGCATCGTCGGCAGGGGTCGCCCGCCGTCGCGGGTGATCGGTCCTTCGACGGCCACCTCGGCCACCTCGTAGTCGGCAACCAGCGACGACGCGATTCGTCCGGCTACCTGCGCGCCGAGGACGCCCACGACGACCGCGAGCACGACGCCGAGCAGTCGCGCCAGACTTCCGCCGGGGATTTCCACGAACAGCAGCCAGCCGAGCACCACCGCGACAGCCAGCCCGACCAGCGCGACGAACGTCTGCAGGGCCCGGGCGCTGTCAACCACGACCGCTCACCTCGGTGATTGGCATATCAGCGATTGAGGACGCACAGGCCGTTAACCCTTTGCTTGGCTCGACAGGCGGCAGTTCGACGGCTTGGGTCCAGTGGCGCAGACCACGGGCCGCGCTCGGTGATACACTCGACCCTCTGGGTGGACTGAAAGGGGCCACCCGGTCGCGGTCACGCGAGCGCACCGAGGGTGACCTCGGCAGACGCGGGTCGTCTTCCGGCTTCAGTGTAGTCGTCTTGAATAATCGCAACCAGTGGCTTTCGAGAAACTCGTAACCTAGAGCCCGCCCGTGACCTCGTCTAGACGGTTCACGACCTGCTGGAGGTCGGCGTCGTCCTCGATGGCGTCTCGGACGCGCTCGCGCTGGCGGACCTCGGCCGCGCTCGCGCCGTACGCCCGGACGTACTCCGCCCGCGAGTGCTCGTCGAAGGCGTGCCGGATGGCGAAGTAGCCGTCCGGAACCACTGAGCCGCAGACCTTGCACTCCCGGCGCTTGTGGTCGGTCGTCTGGTGGACGATGGTCTCCTCCACGTTCTCGAACGTCTCGCCGCAACCGTCGATGCCACACTCCCAGTCGGTCATTAGCGGGTGGTTGCGGCCCTGTGGTAAAATCCTTACTACCGAACTTTTGCTGCGCGAGCTACCCGTCGGGTAGCTCTCTTGCAAAACTTCGATGAAAAAAGCCCAACCCGCGTCCCTCCGGCCGCTAAAGCGGCCTCCGGTCCTTTCCCCGCTGCAATCGTTAACCCTCAGTCGAGAACGCCGGAAACCTCACGGAGCGACGTGACGGTTTCGTCGGGTTGGTCGGCGTTCTCGGCGTCTTCGCTTTGCTCGTCAGCTTCGTCTTCGTCCGCGAGATAGATTCCGGTGAATCCGGCCTCCTGTGCCGGGAGAACGTCCCGTTCGAGGTCGTCGGCAACGAAGACGTACTCGTCGGCCGGGATGGCCTCTTTCGCGGCCGCGAAGATTTCGGGGTCGGACTTGCCCGCGCCGACGTCGCCGGAGACGACCATCGCATCGAACCGGTCCGCAAGGTTGTGATGTTCCAGTTTGCGGCGCTGGGCGCGGACACCCCCGTTGGTCAGGACGCCGAGGCGACGGTGGGGTGCGTCAGAGCTGACGAGTTCGTCGAGGACTTCCCGGACGCCCGGCCGGAGAGAGGTGGCGGCAGCCTCGTGCTCGGTGTAGGATTCTGCGAGCCCCTCGGCGGTCGGGTCGAGGTCGAACGTCTCGCGGAGGTCGGCCATCGCCATCCGATAGGGTTCGGCGCGGCAGGCGTCGAGGTGGTCGAAGAAGGCCTCGAAGTAGTGCCCGGCGTGCTCTGGGTCGGCAGTGACGCCGCGGTCGGCCAGCGCCGACTCGAGGAGACCGGCGAAATCGTCGGGGAGTTCGACCAGCGTCCCGTCGAGGTCGAAGAAGACTGCCTGCACGTTTCCGGAGTTCGCACGCTCTCCCGAAAAAAGTCGGGGTGAGCGTAGATGTCGCATCCAGAGACTCAAAGCGGCGGGAAGCAAAGAGAATGTGGTAAAACGAAAATAGATTATAACGAACCGGAAATCGAAACGTCCAGTTGGCGAAACGAAAGATGGGGGAGAACGAAAATATCATCGGTGGGTTTATAGATGGCTGCTCGTATCACTTACCTGTAGGAGACTCCCCTAATGTCAGACGAAGGAACACCTAAACACGGAATGGGACAGGACTGGTGGCCGGAGAAGTTGAACTTGAAGATTCTCGATCAGAATGCTCGTCAAACCGACCCGATGGGCGAGGAGTTCGACTACGCCGAGGAGTTCGAGAAGCTCGACCTCGAAGAAGTGAAGGCGGACATCGAGGACGTGTTGACGACCTCGCAGGACTGGTGGCCGGCGGACTACGGCCACTACGGCCCGTTGATGATTCGGATGGCGTGGCACAGCGCCGGCACGTACCGCACCGTCGATGGCCGCGGCGGCGCCTCCTCCGGCGCACAACGGTTCGCGCCCCTCAACAGCTGGCCCGACAACGTGAACCTCGACAAGGCGCGTCGGCTGCTCTGGCCGGTCAAGCAGAAGTACGGCCGCAAACTCTCGTGGGCCGACCTGATGATCCTGACCGGGAACGTCGCCCTGGAGTCGATGGGATTCGAGACGTACGGCTTCGCGGGCGGACGCGAGGACGACTTCGAGCCCGACGAGGCCGTCGACTGGGGGCCCGAGAGCGAGTGGCTCGGTGACGAGCGCCACGACGACGAGGGGAACCTCGAAGAGCCCTACGGTGCCGACCACATGGGCCTGATCTACGTGAACCCGGAGGGTCCGGGCGGCGAGCCGAATCCGGAAAAGGCCGCGGACTACATCCGACAGACGTTCGACCGCATGGCGATGAACGACGAGGAGACGGTCGCGCTCATCGCCGGCGGACACACGTTCGGGAAGACCCACGGTGCCGGCCCCGAGGAGAACCTCGGTCCGGAGCCCGAAGCGGCCCCCATCGAGCAGCAGGGTCTCGGCTGGGAGAACGAGCACGGCTCCGGCAAGGGTTCGGACACGATCACCAGCGGTCTGGAAGGTCCCTGGACCAGTGCGCCGACCCGGTGGGACACCGGCTTCCTCGACAACCTGTTCGAGTACGAGTGGGAACTGGAGGAGAGCCCCGCCGGAGCGTGGCAGTGGCGGCCCGCGGAGGACGAGGACGCGCAACCAGCGCCGGACGCCCACGATCCGTCGGAGACCCAGACCCCGATGATGCTCACGACGGACCTCGCGCTGAAGGCGGACCCCGACTACCGCGAGATCGCCCAGCGCTTCCGCGAGAATCCCGACGAGTTCCAGGAGGCCTTCGCGAGGGCCTGGTACAAGCTCACGCACCGCGACATGGGCCCGCCCGAACGCTTCCACGGTCCGGAGGTGCCCGACGAGGAGATGCTGTGGCAGGACCCGCTGCCCGACGCCGACTACGACCTGATCGGCGAGGAGGAGATCGCCGAACTCAAAGCGGAGATCCTCGCGACGGACCTGTCCGTCTCCCAGCTGGTCAAGACCGCCTGGGCGTCGGCATCGACGTACCGCGACAGTGACAAGCGCGGGGGCGCGAACGGGGCCCGCATCCGCCTCGAACCCCAGAAGAACTGGGAGGTCAACGAGCCGACGGAGCTGGAGACCGTACTGGAGACCTACGAGGAGATTCAGGCGGACTTCAACGGCTCGCGCTCCGACGACGTGCGCGTCTCGCTCGCCGACCTCATCGTGCTGGGCGGCAACGCCGCCGTCGAGCAGGCTGGGGCGGACGCCGGCTACGACGTGGAGGTTCCGTTCGAGCCCGGCCGCACCGACGCCACGCAGGCACAGACCGACGTCGAGTCCTTCGAGGCGCTCAAGCCGAAGGCCGACGGGTTCCGGAACTACGTCAGTAGCGAGGCCGACCGCCCGCAGGAGGAACTGCTGGTGGACAAGGCGGACCTCCTGACGCTGACGCCCGGCGAGATGACGGTGCTGGTCGGCGGCATGCGCGCGCTGAACGCGAACTACCAGCAGTCCGACCGCGGCGTCTTCACCGACCGACCGGAGACGCTGACCAACGACTTCTTCGTGAACCTGCTCGGCATGGACACGGAGTGGGAAGCGTCCTCGGACTCCGAAGAGGTCTTCGAGGTGCGCGACCGGGAAACGGGCGAACTCAAGTGGGAGGCTACTCGCGTGGACCTCGTCTTCGGGTCGAACTCCCGGCTCCGCGCCATCGCGGAAGCCTACGGAACCGACGACGCAGAGGAGAAGTTCGTGCGTGACTTCGTCGATGCGTGGGCGAAAGTGATGCATCTCGACCGCTTCGACCTCGAGTAATCACGGGCGAGAGCCTCTCCGCGTCGGTGGTCGCGTCCGAACTCGGCCAGCGAGCCGCCGGGGGTTTCGGCCGCGACTAGCAATCTACGTCGTTCTTTTCAGCTTCTAATTATTTTCTTGGGGTTCTTCTTCTGTCCTCGAATCTTCGGACTCCGCTCTCCCGGCGTTCGTCAGGACTGCCGGTAGATGAGGTTTCGCTGAATCTCGTTCGCGCCCTCGTAGATGACCGGGATGCGGACGTCCCGGTAGACGCGGGCGATGCGCCGGTCCGTGAGGATGGAGCGCCCGCCGTGGAACTGCATGCCCTGCTCGGCGCAGTCGGTCGCGGTCTCGGTGGCCTTCGTCTTGGCCATCGCGGCCCACAGCCCCGCGTTGTCGCCGCGTTCGACCTTCTCGGCGGCGCGGTAGGCGAGCGCCCGGGCGGCCTCGAACTCCAGTCGCATGTCGGCGAGACCGTGCTGGACCGCCTGGAAGTCGGCTATCTTGCGGCCGAACTCCTCGCGGTCGTGGACGAATTCCCACGCCTCCTCGATGGCGGCCGCGGCGAGTCCGAGACCGTGGCCGGACACGACCACCCGACCGAAGTTGAAGAACTCCGCGAGCATCATGAACCCGACGCCCTCGTGGCCGATGCGGTTGGCCGCCGGAATCC
>PXSM01000106.1:20270-29141 GCA_003023465.1 Halobacteriales archaeon SW_6_65_15
CGTCGCTGAGCTTCGCTCAGCGGTCGTCTCCATCCCCGTCAGGTCGCTCCCGGTGTCGGGTTCCGAGACCGCGAGGCCGGGGAGCTGGTCGCCCTCCGCGATGGGCCGGAGGTACTGTTCGCGTTGCTCGTCGGTGCCGTACTTCTCGACGATCTCCGCGCCGAAGCTGGCGAGTTGGAGCGTCAGGGCGATTCCGGCGTCGGCCCGGAACCACTCCTCGGCCACCGCGAGCATCTCCGCGACGCCCAGTCCGCGGCCGCCCCACTCCTCGCCGATGTCCTGCGCGACGAGCCCCGCCTCGCGTCCGGCTTCGAGAATCTCCCACGGGTACTCGCCCCGCCGGAAGTACTCCTCGGCGTTCGGCGCGATCTGCTCGTCGGCGAACTCGCGGGCCTCTCGTTTCACCTCGCAGGCGTACTCCGGAACCACGTCCTCCGAGAGGAGTTCCATACGATATGGACGGTCCGCGGCAAGATAGGCTCGGGGGCTGTCAGCAGGCTCCGGCGTTCCACTCGCCGCGCTCGATGACGCAGGCCACGGGCGTGCGCTCGGTGCGACAAACTCCGAGGATGGGCTCGGTGTGACAGCCGACAGGGACGCGCCGGGTGTAACAACCGACAGCACGCACCCGGCGACACGAACCACCGACGGGTGGGATAAAGGGGCCGCCCGGTCGCGTCCGGCTTGGTCGTCTCAGCGTGGCCCTATTCGAAGGCCGGGTTGTGCGGAGAGGCCCAGAATATCCCGCTGAGAGACCGCGACCGGGCGGGGGCTTTCTAACCAGTCTTAACAGCGGTTTCGACTCTAACTCTCAGGATCACTGAACAGTACCATCTGACCCCGTCTCCTGAATCAGAATCGTTAACAGCACCGTATTAGAATCAAGGAGCGTGACACGGGGCGATTCGTTCCGCGTCGATCTGCACGTCAAGGTGCTCGACGAGCAGGTGGTCGAACGCGCGAAGGCCCGCGGGCTCGACGCCATCGCGTACGCGCCACACTTCACGCGATTGGCGGAGATCCGCGAGCGGGCCGCCCGGTTCTCGGACGAGGAGCTGCTGGTCGTGCCCGGCCGCGAGGTGTTCACCGGCCGATGGGAGGACCGCAAGCACGTCCTCGCGCTGGGTCTCGACGAGCCGGTCCCGGACTTCATCTCGCTGGCGGCCGCGATGGACGAGTTCGCCCGGCAGGACGCCGCGGTACTCGTACCCCACCCGGAGTTTCTCACCGTCGGTCTCGACGCCGGGGACGTGGCGGCCTACCGCGAGCAGATCGACGCCGTCGAGGTGTACAACCCGAAGCACTGGCCCCACCACGACCGTCGGGCGCGGGAACTCGCCGCCGAGGCCGAACTGCCGTCGTTCACCTCCTCGTACGCCCACCTCCGGGGAACCGTGGGTGAGGCGTGGACCGAGTTCGAGGGGTCGTTCGACTCGGCCGAAGAGCTGGTCGCCGCCATCAGGGAGGGCCACCCGCGCCGGGTCGTCCATCGCTCGGGGTGGAGCCACCGACTTCGCTGCGCGGCGGAGTTCGCACACCTCGGCTGGGAGAACTCGTACAAAAAAGTGGACCGACTCTTCCTCTCGGGGATGGAACCCACGCACCCGGACCACGTCGCCTACGACGGGCGGTTCGAGGGCGTGTACTGAGCCATCAGAGCAGACTCGTCACCGTGGTCTGGAGATCCTGCACCGGCAGGTCGAGGTGGACGACCGCGGCGACGACCGCGAGTTCCAGCCCGGTCACGACCACCGTCACCACCGTGGCCCACCTGCTGGACACCGTAACGCCGACCGGGAGGCTGAACTCCTTCTCGAAGGGGTAGAACAGCGCGAGCCCTCGCTTGCTCCCCAGCAGGTCGAGGACGTAGTGGGTCGCCACGCCGATCCAGACGTAGTGGAGGTTCCCGAAGTACACCGGGTAGGCGTAAATGACAGCCAGCACGGGGAGGTTATGGAAGGTCTTGCGATGCTTGCCGAAGGCCGTGTCCACGTCGGGAAACAGCGCGCCGAGGACGACCGGCACAGAGACCTCGGCGATCATCCGGAAGGTCGGCACGTCCCCCGCGGGATAGAAGACGTACCCCAGACCGATGCTCAACAGGACCGCGTTCAGGACGTGACCTTTCTTGTTCATGCGAGGAGCGTCACGTAGTGCGATTCTCGGGGACCGACTCAAGGCTTTCCCTCCAACGTCTGACGCCCGTCTTGCGATTTCACCCCGTCGAGGTCGAACCTCTCGGATTCCGGTGGGGTCCGAACGCCTGCGGTGCGCGCCGTCCGCCGGAAAAACACCTAATTAGCTCCACCAGTAATCGACACGTATGGCGGTGGACCCCGAAGAGGGCCTCGTGACGGATCTGATGCTCGGCGTCATGATCGCGTTCGGGGCGGACGCCATCATCCTCGTCGGGGCCGGATTGGCTGTCGGCTTCTTCTCGACGACTGTCTTCGCCGCCGTCACGACGCTGGTCGTCGCCGTGTTCGCTCTCTGGATCGGCTGGCGGTGGCGAGCAATCAAGAAAGTCGAGTCCGCCGAGCGGGACGCGCTCGAAGAACTCAAGCACCGGTACGCGCGGGGGGAACTCTCCGACGAGGAGTTCGAACGGAAACTCGACGCGCTCGTGGACGCGCAGGATTCGGACGAGATAGAGCTTCGGGGCGTCGAACGTCCCACCGAGAAATCGAAGTAGCAATTTCGACGCACAGCACGTCTGCAGGGTGAATCGCCGTCGGTGAGACCGTTACCGTCGGTCCGATTCGACTTCCCCGCGCAGATCCGTAAGCGCCTGCCGAGCGATCTGTGCTTTTATCTCCGCCCGACTGCCGTCGAACTCGTAGCGCGAAACCGTCGAGTACGAGTCCTGCGTGCCCCACTCCGCCGCGTAGGCGACGCCGACGAACACCGTCCCCACTGGCTTCTCCTCACTTCCGCCGGTCGGACCAGCGATGCCAGTGGTGGCGACGCCCCACGTCGTTCCCGAGGCGTCCCGGATCCCGCGGGCCATCTCGCGGGCGACGGGCTCGCTGACCGCGCCGTGGTCGTCCAGTGCCTCGCGAGAGACCCCGAGTTCCTGCAACTTGGCGTCGTAGGAGTAGGTGACGAACCCGCGGTCGAAGTAGTCGCTCGACCCCGTCACGTCGGTGAGCATCGACCCGACGAGGCCGCCCGTGCAGGACTCCGCGACCGCGACGGTCTGGTCGGCCGCTCGGAGTGCGTCTCCGACGCGCTCCTCGACTGGTGAATCTTCACCGTTCTCGCTCATGGTCGGACGGACGCGCCCCGAGCGAATGAAAGTAGGGGGACTGCTCGGAGCGACACTCAGGACGGGAAGACGGGAACACTACTAATAGGGCTGCAAGACGAACTATACCTTTCCTAGGAAAAGAGAAATGATGTCTCGCTACACTTCGTCCCGGTCGGTGTAGGTCCATCGCTCGGTGATCTGTCCGTCCTCGTCGAACCGGTGGAAGTCCGCGAAGCCGAACGAGACTGTCTCGTCGCCCTGTGTGCCTGAGAACTCCCCGCGGACCGCAACGGTGTCGCCCTCGACCACCACGTCGTGAATCTCGTGCTCGCCGTCTTCGAGCGGTCGGTTTTCCAGATAGAACGCCCGGAACTCGTCCATCCCCGAGAGGTTCGCTTGGCCCGGCCGCTCGTAGGTCACGTCCTCGGCGAACAGCGAGAACATCGACTCGTACTCCTCGGCGTCGATGTACTGGTAGTACTGCCGAACGGCTTTCGAGTCTGCGGTCGTCATGTTTCGGGGAACGGTGCTCTGCCTGTAATTCCTTTCGTCGGTGGCAAAGAGAGATATCCAGCACTCGGTCGCTACGAGCTGACGGTGGGGATAGGGAGATAGTTCGGGTAGAAAGCCCCCGTCCGGTCGCGGTCGCTGAGCAGGATATCCGCGGTCTCTCCGCAACACCCGACCTTCGGATAGAGGTCGCTGAGCCGACCACGG
Source organism: Halobacteriales archaeon SW_6_65_15 (assembly GCA_003023465.1). Classification (GTDB taxonomy): domain Archaea; phylum Halobacteriota; class Halobacteria; order Halobacteriales; family Haladaptataceae; genus Halorussus. The sequence goes on from PXSM01000106.1 coordinate 24,235, forward strand.
CCTGCGGCCTGCCGGGAGAGACACGCTCTCCCGAGGTCACCCTCGCTGCGCTCGCGTGACCGCGACCGGGCGGCCCCTTTCTCCATCCAGACGGGTCGGTACACGAGGGCCACGCCCTCCCCAGCCGATTGCGCGTCTCACTCCGCTTCGCTCCGTTGCGATGCTCATCCCTCGCGCGATTTGTCGCGCCACGAGGGCGCTCTTGCACGCGCCGGATGGTGGTTTTGTCACCGAGTGCAGTCCGAGGACTGTGACACCATCTACGCGCTTCCCGAAAATCTACTACGGCGCGGAACCTGCGGTCGGACGAACGAACCGAGCGAACGAAAGAAAGACTTGCGCGGCGGGCCAGCCTCTCACCATGGAATACGACACTCCGCTGTTCTTCCACGTGATGCAGTACGCGGCGTCGGCCGACCGCGACGTAGTGGACATGGTGAGCGGCAACCCCGACTGGGGGTCCCCAGAGGCCATCAGCGAGGGGCTCCACGAGTACGCCGATTTGGGCGGCGCTGACTTCCAGTACCCGCCGAGCGAGGGACTGGTCGAACTCCGCGAAAAGATCGCCGACCGGCGGAACGTCGAGGAATCGCAGGTGGTCGTGACCAACGGCGGCGGCGAGGCCAACTACCTCGCGATGGCCCGCGCGCTGGAGCGCGACCGTGGCTCGGAGTTCGTCCTCACCGACCCCGTGTATCCCTACTATCCGGGGAAGACGACGATGCTCGGTGCGATGGCCCGGTACGTCGCCACCGCCGAGGACGGCTCGCTGGACCCCGAGGACGTGCGCGAGGCTGCCAGCGAGGAGACGGCCGCCATCGTGGTCAACACGCCGAACAACCCGACCGGAGCAGTGTACGACGAGGCGACGATGCGCGAACTCGTCGCTATCGCCGAGGAGTACGACGCACTCCTCGTGAGCGACGAGGTGTACGACCACTTCGACTTCTCCGGGGAGTTCACCTCCGCGCTCGCCTTCGACTCCGACCACCGGGTCGTCACCAACTCCTACTCGAAGACGTTCGCCATCACGGGCTTCCGCGTGGGGTACGCCATCTTCCCCGAGTCGCTGGTGGACGTGGCCAAGACCCGTCACATGCTGACCAACGTCGCCACTACTCGACCCGGCCAGTACGCGGTGCTCCACGCCCTGCGGAACATCGACCCGGCCTACTACGAGGCCAACCGCGAACTCCTCGAAGAGCGCATCGAGACGTTCACCGCGGCATTGGACGACGCGGGCGCTGACTACTCTAGCCCCGACGGCGCGTTCTACGTGATGGCCCGCTTCCCGGAGTTCCCCGGCACGCTGGAGAACGTCGAGCGACTCATCGACGAGGCCGGGGTCGCGGGGATGCCCGGCGAGGCGTTCGGCGAGTCCCGGACCGACTGGCTCCGGTTCGCGCTGGTCTCTCCGCGGGTCGAGGAGGCCGCCGAGCGACTGGCCGACTACTTCGCATAGTCAGCGCTATCGATGGAGGTCTAGCTCAGCCCTCTCGGGGTAGTCGGACTGGCGGTTGCGAATTCATCGACACTGGTGACTGACTCGCCACCTCCCTGTCCGCAACCGCACGAGGCGTCCAGCCCTGATTCGTCCCGTTCTCGTATTTGAACCTTCGCGTCGGCAGTGGTCGGATCTTGGTTCCCGACCGATGTCCCGAACAACTAAGCCCCCGCGAGAACCCGTCACCGATAACGAATGGCCGACACCACAGACGAACTCGCCGGGGTGGTGGACCTCTTCGGCGGCCTCACCCGCGACGAACTCGAACAGGCGCTCGTGGAACTGGCGTTCAAGCAGGGCAAGGACGTGGACCGCGACGCGTTCGCGGCGACCATCGAGCGCGCGGTCGAGAACTACTACCTCGTGGAGACCGAGTACGAGGCAGAATCGGATGGAGACGCCGAGACCGTCCTCGTCGCTGGCCCTGCCGCCTTCCCGACGGTCCCCGAGAACGGCACGGACCTCCCGCACATCCTCGACGTGTCGGACCGGGACGTGGACCGCGAGGGCATCGGCGAGTCGGTCCGCGAGCGCCTGCGCGAGGAGGCCCGGACGGTCGCGGCCGCGGGCGACGCCGACCGCGCGCAGGAGTTGCTGGACGTGAGCTACGACCTCGAAGCGTGGGCGCCCGTCGAGGCCGACGAGGTGCGAGCGACGCTGGACCGCGCGTTCGACTGACGCGGAATTCTCGCGAGTTTTGGACGCCCGACTGCCGCCCGTCCGCGGGTTTCGGGGCGGCCGAGGACGTACGAATTAAGACGCCGGGGTACGACGTTGGGGTATGGAACTCGGTCGCGTGGCCGAACACGCCCCGCGAGAGGTCACCGGCGAGGAGCACGACGCGGCGGTGCTGGCCGCCGTGGTGGTCCAGGAGACGTCAGACGACTCTGGCGGCGAGCAGGCGTCGACCGACTCCGGCGGCGACGAGGGCGACCCGCACCTCCTGTTCACCAAGCGGGCCGACCACCTCGGCGAGCACGCCGGACAGATGAGCTTTCCCGGCGGCGGGCGCGAGCCCAGCGACGCCGACCTCCGGGAGACCGCGCTCCGCGAGGCCGAGGAGGAGATCGGCCTCCGGCCCGACGAGGTCGAGATACTCGGCCGCCTCGACGACATTCGGACCACGAGCAGGTACGCGGTCACGCCCTACGTCGCCGAGATTCCCGACCGCGAGTACGTCCCCGACGAGCGCGAGGTCGCCGAAATCGCGGTCCTGCCGGTGTCGGACTTTCTGGACCCCGACAACTACGAGAGCGAGCGCCGCGAGCACCCCCAGTACGGCGAGGCCGTCGTCCACTTCTTCCACGTCGGCGGCTACACGGTGTGGGGCGCGACGGCCCGGATTCTGGTGCAACTGCTGGAGTTGACCACGGAGTGGCGGGCCCCGGAGAAAGTGGACCGGGTTCTCGATCCCGACGCCGACGTTCGACAAGGATAATGTGTTCTTTACACGCCTAGTTATTTCTTTAACACTCTTATAGGAAATTATATGTGTGGTGGAGGGATACAGACAGTCCAGAAAGCCCCCGCCCGGTCACTCCGAGCGACTGGGAACGCTGGAGGAACCGCCGTGAAGAAGGACTCGAAAGCCCCCGCCCAGTCGCGGTCGCTCAGCGACATATCGAAGGCTTCTCCGCAACGCCCAGCCACCGATAGGGGTCGCTGAGGCGACTGAAGTGAACGCGACCGGGCGGCCCCTTTCATCCACCCAGACGAGGGATGTCACAGCAAGCGCGTGTTCTGGTGGAAGGTGTCGTTAGGCGCGTCCCGGTGGTCTGTGGTACCGAGCGAGAGCCTCGAACCCCCAGCCTCCTGCGGTCCTCAGTCGTCGCGTCGCTCCTCCCTGCGGTCCTCGTCCCCGCGCGGTGAGGGCTCGGCATGAAGCCTCGCCACCCTTTTGACCCTCGGTAGGGTACGACGGAGTACATGGTCGCAGAGACGATGGATCGAGTTCCGCACGAGCAGTAGAATCGTAGAAATAGTGACTATTACTGGAGGTGTCCGCGCATGTTGACCACTGGCGAGACTATCGTCGAGAGCGGACTGGACGGGGCCGCGCTGAAGCCCGCGGAGTGCGACGTGTCTCGCGCGGTCGAACTCCCCTTCGAGACGGTCGCCATCGACTACGAGGGAGCCGAACACCTCCCCGACGCCGAGACGCTGGCTCGCATCGCCACCGAGAAGGAGGTCCGACTGACGACGCCCGTCCGCGCGGCGGGGTTCGACCCCCTCGGCGACGACGCCCGGTACGACGAGATTCCCGGGGGCGTCCGTCGGGTCGCGGTCGCGGGCCACCCCGCCTACCTCTCCGACGAGGAGCGCCGGAAGGCGGTCGCGCCTCGGCTCAAGGCCGCGGTCGAGCGCGACCCCACCGCGTGGGTCGGCACGGAGGGCGTCGAACGCCTCGCGCTCGCGACGGGCGCGACCCAGTTCGAACTCCTCTCCCGGACGACCGAGCGCGACCTTCGCGCGCTCCGGGCCGCCGGGTTCGACGGCGAACTCGCAGTGTACGCGCCCACGGTCCTCACCGAGGACGAGGACGAGGTGCTGGACGCGGTCGGCGGGTACGTCTCTCGCCGAGGCCCCGTGGCGGACGCGCTCCCCGAGGGCGTCGTCGAGCAAGGCTCGACTGCTCACCAGACGGAATCTGGTGGCGCAGCCACGGACGCCGACGCGACCGGCCGCGCCCGCGAGGTCCTCTCGGCCGCGAGCCGGGACTACGCGCTGGTCGGCGCGTCCGAGTCGGTCGGCGAGCAAGTGGCGGCGCTCAAAGACGCCGGTGCCGACCTCGTCGTGGGCTACCCCGCCCGCGGCATCGCGGAGTTCGTCGGCTAGCGACGACGGATTCTTACGGAAGTGCGAGGAGAAAGCCCCGCCCTTTAGGGCGGGGATGAATCCGACAAACGATGGCACAAACCACCGTCGATAGCACGGCCTGATATTCCAACAGATACTTAAGCAAGCGCATCTAATTACATTTGTAATAGTCACGGTGACAGTCACCGCGAAGTTCCACAACCCATCCCTCACACGGCGGAGAGAATGGCAACGCACCACTCGACTCTACCGTGACACCAAACAGTTCTGCATCGACGGATGGGAGAACGGTGACTTCGGCAAGTCCGTGACCACTGCCAGCATCAACAACGACCTCTACTCGGCTATCCAGAACCAAGCCATCCGAGAGGCGAAATCCGACCACAACAAGGACGGAGAGGTTCGCTATCGAGAGAGTCAGCCGTTCGCCGTCAACAACCAGAACTGGGAAATCGACATGACTGATAATGGTACGGTCATCGTTGGCTTCCCGTGCGTCTCTCAATGGTGGTACACCCCGATAGAAGTGTACGACGATATTGCCGACCCCGTAGACCGACTGGTCGAAGGTGACGCAAAGAAGACA
>PXSM01000107.1 GCA_003023465.1 Halobacteriales archaeon SW_6_65_15
ACGGGGAGGTAGTTCTCCTTGCCCTCCTCCATGATGCGCTTGAACGTCCGGTCGACGGACTTGCGGTGGCCGTACATCCCGAGGTCCTCCGGGAAGTCGACGAAGCCGAGCCGTTCGGCGGTGCCGCTGTACTTCTCCATCGAGCGGCCCAGGAGGACGGGCTGGCGGCCGATGTCCTTTGCGAACTCGACGAGGCTCTTCACGCGGGCGATGTGGCTGGAGAACGTCGTCGCCACGATGCCGCCGTCGTAGTCCTCGATGGAGTACATCACGTCCTTGAGGTGGCGGCGGGCCACCGACTCGCTCGGGGTTCGGCCCTTCCGACCCGCGTTCGTACAGTCCTCGATGTAGGCCAGCACGCCCTCGCCCTCGCGGCCGATCTCGCGGAACCGCTCCATGTCGATGGGGTCGCCGAGGACCGGCGTGTGGTCCATCCGCTTGTCGAGGCCGTAGACGACGGCCCCCTCGGGCGTGTGGAGTACCGGGTTGATGGCGTCGATGATGGAGTGGGTCACGTTGACGAACTCCAGCTCGACCTGCCCGGAGTCGCCGATGGACATCGTCTCGCCCGCGTCCATCTTCACGAGGTCGTTCTCGACGCCGAACTTCTGTTCGCCCTGAATCTGCTGTTTCACCAGTTCGATGGTGAACGGGGTGGCGACGATGGGCGCGTTGTACCGGTGAGCCAGCTTCGAGATGGCCCCGATGTGGTCGAGGTGACCGTGGGTCGGCACGATGGCCTGCACGTCACCTTCGAGGTCGGACATCACGCGGTCGTCCGGGATGGCCCCCATGTCGATGAGGTCCAGACTGTGCAGCTTCTCGGTCTCGACGTTGTCGTGGAGCAGGACCTTCGAGAGGTTCAGCCCCATGTCGAAGATGACGACGTCTTCACCTGCGCGGACGGCGGTACACTGCCGTCCGACTTCTTCGTATCCGCCAATGGTTGCGATTTCGATTTCCATAGTTTCACCTTTTGTACGCAAAGCCACGCTTCGGTGGCTACGCCACGCCCTGTTTCTCGTGGTCTGCCACGCAATCTCCTGTGGCGAAGCCACGCCACGGGGCGTTCGTACGCACGTAAACCTGCCCGGGGCGCGCGATCCCGGCCGCGGCGTCTTACAGCCGTCGGTGGGACCGCGCTGTGGCACGGGGGCCACGAGCCCCCGAGCTATCGGTCTATAGGGGCCTTACGCGTCCCGGTAATAAAAACTGCCGGGATTCGATGCTGCGACGAAAGGAGTGATTTCGGTTGCTATACGCCCGGATTCTGTCGAAAGAAGGGTGCGAGTCAACCCGACACTCCTCGACTCACTCGCCTCGCTCGTTCGCCGCCAACGTTTAAATACGAGGACGGGACCAACCCTGCGTGGACGCTTCGCGCGGTTGCGACGAGGGAGGTGGCACCTCGCCCACCAGTGTCGATGAGATCGTAACCGCCAGTCCGACTACCCCGAAAGGGCTGAGCCTTAAGACCATGAATCGTCGAGTAGTAGGTATGCCGACGGCCTACATCACGGCACCGCCAGAAGAGGCGGGCGACATCGCCGAAATACTCGTCGAGGAGCGACTCGCGGCCTGCGTCAATCGCTTCCCCTGTACCTCCGTCTACCGGTGGGACGGCGAGGTCCACCGCGACGAGGAGGTCGTCCTGCTGGCGAAGACGACCGACGACGTCTACGACCGCCTCGTCGCGCGGGTCGAGGAGGTACATCCGTACGACGTTCCCTGCGTCGAACGGTTCGAGGAGGCCGACCTGCTGGACGCCTTCGGCGAGTGGCGCGACGAGGAGGTGGCCTGATGAGTCGCAACTGGGGTCCGTGGGCGCTGATCGTCGGGGTCGCGCTCGTCGCCGTCGCGGCGATCTCGCGCGGAGTGCTCCGGCGACTCAGACCCCGCGAGTAATCCCGCTATCACTCCCGAAGGGCCGCCAGCACCGCCAGCGTCCCCTCGGAATACGACTCGTCCAGCACCACGTCGGCGGCCTGTCTGGCCTTCTCGTCGGCGTTGGCGACGGCGTACGACTCCCCGGCGACGCCGAACGTGGACACGTCGTTCTCCGAGTCCCCGACGGCGACGAACTCCGCGGGGTCGCGGTCGAGGAGTCGCGCGACCGACTTCAGGCCGCGGCCCTTCTCCAGTCCGGGCGACTTGACGTGGTACGCGTAGCCAGTGTCCACCACTTCGAGGCCGTGCTCGGCCGCGATCTCCTCCAGCGGGCCGAGCGGCTGGTCGCGCGCGACCGCGACCTCGGTCTCGCGCCAGCGGTTGATGAGGTTCGCGTCGCCCCACCCGACGTCGTACCCCAACTCGACGTACGCCTCGGCGGCCTGCCGCGCGGCCTTGCCGTCGCCGTTCTTCGCCACCTCGTCGCCGACGAGGACGATGCCCCCGTTCTCGGCGATGACGTACTGCGGGATGGTGAGGAAGTGACAGAGCGCGACCGGATAGGGGAACGACTTGCCCGTGGCGAGGACGACCGGGGCGTCCCACCCGGGGAGCACGTCGAAGAAGCGCGGGTCGATGGAGTCGTCCGGCCGGGTCATCGTGCCGTCGATGTCGAGGACGAGCGGCGGGGCCATGTCTCACCGATAGCGGGTCGGGCACTAAAAGGAAGTCGTTCACTTCTCCTCGCGTGCCCAGCCTCGGGCGCGCTCGACTGCCTCGCCCCAGCGGTCGTACTTCGCGTCTGCCTCGTCGGGGTCCATCTCGGGCGCGAATTCCCGGTCGATCCGCCAGTTGGCGCGGAGTTCGTCGAGGTCGTCCCAGTAGCCGACCGCCAGTCCCGCGGCGTAGGCCGACCCGAGCGCGGTCGTCTCGTCCACCTCCGGACGGACGATGTCCACGCCGAGAACGTCGGCCTGCAACCGGCAGAGGAAGTTGTTCTTGACCGCACCGCCGTCCACCTTCAGGCGGTCGAGTTCGATTCCGGCGTCGGCTTCCATCGCCTCGGTCACGTCCCGGGTCTGGTAGGCGATGGCTTCGAGCGTGGCGCGGACGAGGTGTTCGCGGCGGGTGCCGCGGGTCATCCCGACGATGGTGCCGCGGGCGCGCTGGTCCCAGTGGGGTGCGCCCAGTCCCGTGAACGCCGGGACCACGTACACCCCGTCGGTCGAATCGACGCTCCGGGCGAGGCGCTCGGTCTCGGCGGGATCGTCGACGAGCGACACCTGCGCCGGTGTTCAGCAGGACGAAGCTCCCCGTCCCGTAGGTGTTCTTGGCGTCGCCCGCGTCGAAGCAGGTCTGGCCGAACAGCGCGGCCTGCTGGTCGCCGAGTGCGCCCGCGACCGGGACTTCCGCGCCGAGGAAGCCCTCAGGGTCGGTGGTCCCGTAGTACTCCTCGTCGCTGGAGGGCCGGACTTCGGGGACGCAAGCTTCGGGGACGCCGAACTCCGCGAGGAGGTCGTCGTCCCACGCCAGGTCGTGGATGTCGAAGAGGAGAGTCCGCGAGGCGTTGGTCACGTCCGTCACGTGGGATTGGGTGAGGTTGTAGATGAGCCACGAGTCGATGGTCCCGAACAGGACTTCGCCGTCTTCCGCGCGGTCGCGCAGGTCGGCCGGCCGGGCGCGCTGGGCCTTGATGGGGTCGGCGTTCTCCAGCAGCCACTCGACCTTCGTCGCCGAGAAGTAGGCGTCGGGTTCGAGGCCCGTTTTTGCCCGAATCTCCTCGGTCTTGCCGTCGGCTTCCAACTCCTCCACGCGCTCGGTCGTCCGGCGGTCCTGCCAGACGATGGCCTCGTGGACCGGCTTGCCGGTGTCTCGGTCCCAGAGCAGAGTGGTCTCGCGCTGGTTGGTCACCCCGATGGCGGCCAGCTGGTCGGCCTCGATGCCCGCGTCGGCGAGTGCCTCCTGAACGACGGTCTTCGTGTTCTCCCAGATTTCGAGGGGGTCGTGCTCGACCCAGCCGGGTTCGGGGTAGAGCTGTTCGTGGGTCTCGTAGGCGTCGGCGACCACGGTGCCCGCGCGGTCGAAGACCATGAATCGGGTGCCGGTGGTCCCTTGGTCGATGGCTCCGACGTACGTGTCGGGGGTCATGGGTTCGTCTGCGTCGGCCGAACCCATAACGGTACGTCCTCCCTCGAAGTCAGCTTCTGGCTGTTCACTCGCCAGATAGGACTTCTACACAATTACTAAAAATATATTTTCAATTTTTTAGAACATATATTTGTTTTCTTATACTGTCTTTTCCACGGGACGCGCCGCGAGCGCTTTATGCGCGAGCAAACGGGGAGGAAGCGAGTGGAACGTGCGGACCTCGGCGGATGAAGGGCGAGCGACGGTGAGGGCGCGACGCGCCCGAACCGAGCGAGGGCTTCTTTCCCCTAGGCTTCGGGAGTAGCTAGCATCATCCCATTCAACATCGCGAGTACGAAACTCGTCGTAAAACTACAGACTCTACTGACAAAATGGGAAATAGCAGTAACGAACCCTAGCCAGAAAGCCTTGCACAGCAGTACACTCAAGTCCGTCGCGGCCAACCTCCAACCGAATGACCGACACCGAGGTCCTCGTCGTCGGGGGTGGTTCGACGGGGTGTGGCGTCGCGCGCGACCTCGCCATGCGTGGCGTGGACGTGACGCTCGTCGAGAAGGGGAACCTCACGAACGGGACGACCGGTCGGATGCACGGCCTGCTCCACAGCGGCGGGCGCTACGCGGTCTCCGACCAATCGAGCGCGAAGGAGTGCATCGAGGAGAACCGCGTCCTCCGGGACATCGCGGGCCACTGCGTCGAGATGACCGGCGGGCTGTTCGTCCAGTTGAAGGACGACCCCGACGAGTACTTCGAGGAGAAACTGGCAGGCTGTCGGGAGTGCGGCATC
>PXSM01000108.1 GCA_003023465.1 Halobacteriales archaeon SW_6_65_15
CGTTCGCACGGCGGTCGTCCGCCTGCCGGGCAACGACCACTACTCGATGACCGACGACGAGGGGAACCTGCTCGCCGTCAACAAGGAGGCGTGGGCCGCCGACGGCGAGGGTGGCCCCGGCGGCGTCGAGTTGTGGGACATCTCGGACGCGGAGAATCCGACGCAACTGTCCACCATCGACGCTCCGCCGACGGCGGACCCATCCATCGGCGGGACGTGGACCACCTCGCACAACCTCGACATCGCCGACGGACGACTGTTCACCTCGTGGTATCAGGGCGGCGTGAAGATTCACAGCCTCTCGGACCCCGAGAACCCGGAGGAACTGGCGTGGTGGCGCGACCCCGAGGAGGCCTCGTTCTGGACCGCCGAACTCGCCACCTCGCGCTTTTTTGTCGCCAGCAGCTACGGCCGCGACTCGAACGGCAAGGGCGGCCTCTACACCTTCCCGAACCACGTCGGCCAGCAGAAGGACCCGCCGTCGCTGACGGCCACCCCCGAGTCCGGCACCGAGACGACCACGACCGAGCGGACGACCACGACGGCCGAAACCACGACCGAAACGACGACGGAGGAGCCCAACTCGGCCGACAGTAGCGTTCCCGGCTTCGGGGTCCCCGCGGGCATCGCGGCGCTCCTCGGCGCTGGCGCGTGGCGAAAGCTCCGGGACTGAGTAATCCGTCGGGAGCTATTCCTGACTAATCTCCTCGGCGTGCGCTGGCGAGCCCTCGTGGCGAGCCCAAAGCGCGCGAGGGACGAGAAGCGTGGTTCGAAAGAGCGTCGTTCTTTCGTCATCCTGAAAATCAGAGATTTTCAGAGACAACGCAGTGAGCATCGCAGAAGGCTGGAGAGGTGTGAGGCACTCGCGCTCGGCACGTCAGACCACCGAGAAACGCCCAGTGACGCATCCACCGTCTGGGTGGATGAAAGGGATCGCCCAGTCGCGTTCATTGTAGTCGTCTGACCGCCCCCTATCCGCGCCGATGTGGGGCGGTGAGCGCGGATATGTCGGTCAGCGACCGCGACCGGGCGGAGGCTTCCGAGGCCTTCTGTAAACCCTCGCCCCGGACACCTGCAAGTCAGGAAATAAACCTTAGATGATCAAATCACTGTCTTAGGACACGGTTATATTTTCTAAAGCATTCTATACCAAGTTCCAGTCGTAGAGCCTCAACAGTCATGTGCGCCGCGCTCGAAACCCACTCCGTGATACGACCGGACCTGAGCGAGCGAACCGCGCTCGTCACGGGGAGCGCGAAGGGCGTCGGCCGGGAGTTACTCCTCGAACTCGCCGAGTGCGGCGCGTCGGTGGCGGTCCACTACCGCACCAGCGCCGACGAGGCCGAGGCGGTCGCCGACGAGGCGCGAGAGCGCGGTGCCCCCGAGGCGACGACCGTGCAGGGCGACGTGGCCGACCCCGACGACGTGGACGCGATGTTCGACGCGGCAGAGGCCGACCTCGGGACGGTGGACGTGCTGGTGAACAACGTCGGCCCGTTCGCGCCCCGCCACTGGGCGGAGATTTCCTTCGAAGAGTGGAACACCGTCCTGCAGGCGAACGTCAACGGGACCTACCTCTGCTGTAAGCGCGCCCTACCGGGGATGCGCGAGCAGGAGTGGGGCCGCATCGTGAACGTCGGCTATTCGAGTTCGGAGAAGGGCCTCGTGAACCCGAAGAACGCGCCGTACTTCATCGCCAAGCAGGGCGTGCTGATGTTCACGCGGACGCTGGCCAACGACGCGCAGGACGACGGTATCACGGTCAACGCGGTCTCGCCCTACGTGGTCGAGAACTCCGACGAGTTCCCCGACGAGTTACCCCGCGGGCGACCCGCCGGATTCGACGACGTGGCGCAGGCGGTGCTGTTCTTCTTGGAAGAGGGAAGCGACTACATTAGCGGCGAGAATATCGAAGTCGATGGCGGGTGGTTGCCGGAGACGATCTGAGCGGACCTAGACGGCTCCGCCCTCGCCGAACCCCTCTCCTTCGTCCGACCCATCCCCGTCGTCCGATTCGCCGTTCGTCTCCGATCCGCCACTCTCCATCGATTCGTCCCCTCCCGACTCGTCGCTTCCTGACGAGTCCCCGCTCTCGTCCGGCTCACCGCTCTTCACCTCGATGCGGTACGGTTCCGGCTCCTCGTCGGTTTCGCTCGCGCCGCCACCGCCCAGTAGCTTCGACCGGAGGTCGTCGGTGAACGACTGGACCTGATCCTTGAGCGTTCCCACCTCCTGCTCGAACTCCTCGACCGAGCGCTCGACGTAGTACACTCGCTGGGCGGGAATTCGTCGGACGGTGTCCCGGCCGCCCTCGGTCTCGTCCGTCTTGATTATCCAGTGGTCCTGGAAGTAGGCGACGTGCTCGTTCTGGACCGTCCGCTCGACGGTGCCCTCGTCCGGGTCCTCGTACGCGATAGTCGCCTCTCCGAGGTCCTCTTCGACCATGGCGGGGCTTCGGTCCGCCAGCAGGTAGGTGCTGTGGCCCGGTGAAGTCGCACCTCCCAGTTTGGCTCGGTTTACTCGCTCACCGCGTGAAACTCTTCTAGAACTTCTCCGGGAACGGGATTCACGTACTCGAAATTCTCGCCGTCGCAGAGCCCCTCGAAGTCGCGGTCCGTCGTGAGCAGTTCGTCGGCGTCGGCCTTGCGGGCAAGTGCGAGATAGAAGCAGTCGTACACGTCGTGGTTCTTCTCGACACTGATCTCGTAGGCCTCCAGAATTGTCTCGTCGTTCACGTCTACGAACTCCATCGGATATCGAAGAAGCGACGATACGGCGTTTCGGGCCTCGACCGAGTCGAATCCGAGGTCTTCGAGAATCCACTGGACGCGAATCGGGAGATAGCCGAACACGAGTAGCGTGTCCTCGCCCCTGAGCGCCGGGACGAGTTCGTCGGCTACGTAGGGGTAGCCCGGATGGTCGTCTACCAGTTGAATCGACAATGCGTTGAGGTCGGGAAGCACTCGCCGACTCATGCTACCGGCCGCCGAAGGTGGCTTCGCCCGCGTCGCGAAACGCTTCGTCACCCCAGTCGTCGTCTCGCGTCAGGGTTTCGAGTTCCGGAAGTTGCCGGACGAGCCGAATGTCCCCACC
>PXSM01000109.1 GCA_003023465.1 Halobacteriales archaeon SW_6_65_15
AGCCGCTCCTGCGCGCGCCGAGATGAATGTGAATCCATCGAGCCAGAGAAAACAGCCAATCGAACGCGAAAGAGCAGATGGTTAGATTCGAGCGTCGTCAGTCCGCGCCGGGCGCGCGCTCCTCGGAGTCGGGGCCGCCGATGCGATCCCAGAACGACTGGAAGTCGCCCTCGTCCTCCGACATCTTCTCCAGTTCGGTCACGCCGCGCTCCTCCGCGGTGCCCTCGATGGTGTTGTCGAGGACGAACGCGATGATGCCGCCGACCGCCATTCCGGTCTGACCGATGACGAAGGTGGTGGTCGCGACGACCTCCGAGCCGAGGATCGCCCCCAATACCGGAACCGCCGCGAGACCCTCCTGGAGGGTTCCCGCGTCGCCGACGTTGCCCATGTAGGCCGGGATGGCGAGGCCCGCGAACAGCGCGAGGCCGACGATGAACACGTTCCGGTTGCTGTCGAGGTCCACGAACTTGAGTTGCGAGAGACCGACGGCCGCGATCTGGCCGAACATGGCGATGTAGAGGCCGCCGACGATGGGGTTGGGGATGGTGGCGAACAGCTGGCCGACGTAGCCGACGTAGCCCGCCACGATCATCACGATGGCTCCGATCTGGACGACGTACCGCGAGGCGACGCCCGTGATGCCGATGGCTCCGACGTTCTCGGTGTAGGAGGTCGAACCGTTCCCGGTGCCCATGATGCCGGCGAAGGCGTTACCGAGGCCCTCCATGCCGATGCCGTGGTCGATGCGCTTCTTGCTCGGCGCGCCCTTCCCGGCCATCCGGGCGACGGCGTGGTAGTCGCCGAAGCTCTCGATGGCCGAGGCCAGCATGCCGGCGATCATCCCGATGATGAACGCCGGAGTGAACAGGGGCATCCCCCACTGGAAGGGGTAGATGGGCTGGACCGCGGGCGCGCTGGCGACCGCCGCCAGATCGACGTAACCGGCCGACCCGTCGGCATAGAAGCCGGTTACCGAGAGGACCGCCGCGATGATCCACGCCGTGCCGATGCCCAGCAGGACCGGGTACAGCCGGAACGTCCGACTGTACTTGTCGAGGTACTGGGAGAACAGCACGATGAGCACGAGGGTCAGTCCGAGCAGCCACCAGTTCTGGCCCTCCGCGGCCGATATCTGGGGTGCGTCGAACAACGCGAGACCGATGAGCGCGATGACCGGCGCGATGACCACCGGACTCATGTACCGCTTGAGCGTGCCCATGATGCCGAAGTAGCCGATGAGCACCTCGACCAGCCCGGCCACGATGACCGCGCCCATGAGTTCGCGTATCATGGTCTCCCAGCCGCCACCGTTCGTCGCGACTACGCCGATGATGGCGATTGCCGGGGCGAGCATCGAGAACGTCCCGCCCTGCACGATGGGGTAGCGGTTCCCGATGGTTGTCTGGGCCAGCGTAGCGATGCCCGAGACCACGAAGAACGTCCCGATGAGTCGGCCGACCTGCGCATCCGGCATCCCCATCTCGAGCGAGAGGACGAGCGGGATGGCCACGGTCGCGCCGATCATCGTCAGGTAGTGCTGGAAGCCCAGCAGCGCCGACTCGCCGAGCGGCGGCTTGTCCTCGATGCCGTACTCGACGAAACTCGACGCCTCGGCGTCGGGGTCGGCCGTCGGTCCCTCGGGAGCGATGTCCGATTCGACCTCCTCGAAGTCGTCGCCGTCGTCGGATGCTCCGTCCCCGCTCATGGCGACTCACCAGCTGATACCGCCGGTTCGTGTGACGTACGTGACGTGATAACGGTACTCATGAGTAGCACACCTACCATTGTATAAACAATTGGTATAAATATACCGGTAATTTTTTCGGTAAACTACGGCGGAACCGAGCGGATTCGGGTGGTCATAAAGAATACGAATGCGTACATTTCAGAGATTCCGGGGCAACCTATTTGGCGATTCCTCGAAAGGTGTGGGTATGGCCTCGGAACCACGGTACGGCGTACACGCCCACCTGAACGTGATGGTCGAGACGCGGGACGGCACCCGGTTGGCCACCGACGTGTACCGGCCCGCCGACCCGGAGACCGGCGAACCCATCGACGAGCCGAAACCCGCACTGCTGGACCGAACGCCCTACGACAAGACCGGCGGGCGGCTCCGCCACGGCGAATGGTACGCCTCGCGCGGGTACGTCATCGCCATCCAGGACGTTCGCGGCCGATTCGACAGCGAGGGCGACTTCTACATCCACGTCAACGAGGCCGAAGACGGCGCGGACACCGTAGAGTGGCTGGCGAATCGGCCCTACTGCGACGGACAGGTCGCCACCTTGGGCACCTCCTACGGCGCGTGGGTCCAGAGCGCGCTCGCCACGCAGGACCCCGACGGCCTCGCCGGGATGTTCGTCAACATGGGTGCCGCGAACGGTCGGGAGAAGACCTTCCGGCACAACGGGGCCTTCGAGCAGCGCTGGCTCTCGTGGGCGTTCACCCTCGGTGCCGGGTTCGCCCACGAGTCGCTCGCGGACCCGGAGGTCCAGCAGACCTTCGCCGACGTGGACTTCCGGGAGGTACTCAAGAATGGTCCGATAGAAAGGGGAGAATCGGCCCTCGCGGAACTCCCGCAGTACGAGGAGTGGGCGTTCGACATCATGGAGTCGGGAAGCGCGAGCGGCGACCTCTGGCAGAACCCCGGCGTCAACTTCGAGCGATACTACGACCAGAGCGCGGACGTGCCCACCGTCTACTCCGGCGGGTGGTACGACTCCTACACCGGCGCGACCTGCGACAACTTCCGGGGCCTCGCCGACAAAAAGGACAGCGACCACTACCTGCTCGTCGGGCCGTGGACCCACCTCGCGCGACTCCCCGGCGGCCACGACCACAGCGAGGCCCTGCTGTTCCCGCCCCTGACGTGGGAGACCCCGACGGCAGGCGATCTGGCGTTCGGCGAGGAGGCGATTCGGAAGTACCGCGAGACGCGCCTGCGGTTCTTCGACTACTACCTGAAAGGCGACGAAAATGGAAGCGGAGGCGAGGACCCATGGGACGACCACCCCCGCGTCGAGTACTTCTGATGACGAAGTTCTACGCCCGCGGCGACGGCACCCTCTCGACGGACCCGCCGGGGGCCGACGATTCGGCGACCAGCTACGAGTTCGACCCCGAGAACCCGGTGCCGACCATCGGTGGCAACACCTCGTCGTACCTCACCTACGAGCCCCGCGAGGAGTCGGTGGGCGCGTACCCCCTCGGCGACCGAAACATCATCGACTTCGCGGGACGCGGAGGGTACGACCAGCGCACCGACGAGGACACCTTCGGCGCGGAGCCCCCGTACGGCCCCCTCGCAGACCGCGACGACGTGCTCGTCTTCCGGACGCCGCCCCTCGAAGAAGCTGTCGAGATCGCTGGCCCCATCCGGGTTCGAGTCTACGGGTCCACGGACGCGCCGGACACCGACTTCACCGCGAAGCTGATCGACGAGTACCCCGCGAGCGACGACTACCCGGACGGCTACGCGCTCAACCTCTCGGACTCCATTTGCCGGGCGCGCTACCGAGGCTACCGCGACGAACCCGATTTCGTGGAACCCGGCGAAGTCTACGAGTTCTACATGGAACCCTACGACATCGCGAACCGATTCAAGGCGGGCCACCGCATCCGACTCGACATCTCCTCGTCGAACTGGCCGCGTTTCGACGTGAACCCGAACACCGGGGGTCCGTTGTACGGGGACGACGACTATCAGGTGGCCGAGAACACGGTCTTCCACGAGCGCGAGCACCCGACGCATATCGAGTTGCCGATTCGGCCGACGGAGTGACAAACAGAAGTTTTCGCGCCCATTTATTCCATAACCCGTTCGTCCGAGATATCTGATACATTTGGATTATTGACTGAAGCTTCTACAAATTCGGTTTTGACTATTTCTCCATTCCCATGTATAACCTCACCATCCTGAGTTTCGATTGATACAATCCCCACTCCCACTTCCTCATTTTTGTTGTTATCCGCAGATCCTGCCACCATTTTCGTAAAGTGTATAGTGGGTATTAATAAAATCAGTAGCGCGATTGTTGCGCCAATTTGTTCAAAGAATCCAGGATTGTTGGAGAGCAAATTCCCTGCATAGCCACCTGCAAAGGCACTCAAAACAATTGTCACAGACTGTTGCATAGAGTCGCTAAAATGTCGGTGGAATCCGGTCATTGGACTATATTACTAATAGTATTCCTTTTGGCTTACTATCCACCATTTCCATCTCCTTGGTTGCCATATTTGTAAGCCATCGAATGAGGCTTGCCGACCTCTGATGTTCGACTCCTCTGTGAAGTTCTCACCAGAGAAATCGTAGAATTGGCCGCCTGTCAAAAACGTTTAAGTACCGATTGTAAGAAGTGAAGCCGTGGTATGACAGAACACGACACAGGGGACGGAGTGGAACCAACGGGCACGGAGGCGTCAGGAGCGTCGTTCATCGAGTACGGCATCGAGGACGAACCGCCCGCGGGTGAGGCGGGAGCACTGGGCGTTCAGCCCCTCCTCGCCATGTTCCTCTCGACCGCGGCGCTCCCGCTGGTGATCGCGCGGGCTATCGGCCTCGGCGGCGCGGACACCACGTTCGTCCTCCAGATGGCCCTGCTGGTAGCCGGGGTGGCGACCATCGTCCAGGCGTATCCCATCGGCCCGGTGGGTGCCCGACTGCCCATCGTGATGGGGACCAGCGCCATCTTCGTCGCCCCACTCATCGACGTGGGGACCTCGTTCGGTCTCGCGGCCATCTTCGGCGCGGTCATCGTGGCCGCGCCGGTCGAGGTGCTCATCGGCTACTTCATCGACGACGTGCGCGGGCTGTTCCCGCCGCTGGTGACCGGCATCGTGGTGATGCTCGTGGGACTGACGCTGATTCCCGTGGCGATGGACTACGCGGCGGGCGGACCGGGCGCGTCCGACTACGGGGCGCTCTACCACCTCGGACTCGCCGGACTGGTGTTCGTCGTCGCGGTCGGGCTGAACCAGTACTTCGACGGGTTCGTCAAGATGGCGAGCGTGCTGGTCGCGGTCGTGGTCGGCTACCTCGCCGCGATTCCGCTCGGCCTCCTCGACCTCTCGCGAGTCGCCGAGGCGGGCTGGTTCGCCCTGCCGGTCCCGCTGAAGTACGGCGTCGCGTGTCGGGCACCACGGAGGCGGTCGGCCGAGACCCCGAGTCCGACGAACTGAAAGGCGGCCTCGTCGCCGACGGCGTGATGAGCGCCTTCGCCGGGCTGTTCAACGCCTTCCCGAACACCTCCTTCTCGCAGAACGTCGGCCTGATCAGCTTCACGGGCGTCGCCTCGCGGTACGTCGTCGGCATCTGCGGTGTCCTGCTCGTCGTCCTCGGCTTCGTTCCGAAGGTCGCCGCAGTGGTCGCCGCGATGCCGAATGCAGTGCTCGGTGGAGCAGCCATCGTCCTCTTCGGGATGATCTTCGCGGTCGGCGCGCGGATCGTCGCCCGGCGGGTCGAACTCACCCAGCGCAACTTGACCATCATCGCCACGTCGGTCGTGCTAGGCGTCGGCGTGGAGGTCCGGCCCGACGTGCTCCAGCAACTCCCCGAGGACCTGCAGTTGCTCGCTGGCTCGGGCCTCATCGCGGGCGGCGTGACGGCGCTCGTCCTGAACCTCGTCCTCCCGGAAGACGGCGAGGAGGTGGCGACCGAACCCGCGACTCCTCCGGGCGGCGAACCCGCGGGTGACGTCGCCGAGTCGGCCGAGAGCAACGACTAGCTGGCGATATCGAATTTCGATTTTTGCGGTTTCGTCGTGGTGGTCCTCGGGTCATACTGGCGACCAGAAAGACTGTTCCACTCCGGCGCGCGCGAGCCACGCGTGCGAGGGACGAGCATCGCAGGAGAATCGAAGTCGTTCGAAAATCTCCGGTTTTCGTGATGACGAGAGAGCTTCGCTCTCTCGGACCACGACGACGAGAAGCACAGGAGGCTGGGGAGGTTCGAGGCACAGTGCGGTTGCGGTTCGGTCTTGATTTGCTCAAGGAGTAGCTAGCTAACTCGATCAGGGACCGACAATCTTTTCCCCATCTTAACTCTATTATAGCAGTCTCAAGAATCACTATACACCATTTTTGACTCATCGAAGTCGTGTTCAGAGGTCGCTTTCACCCATGATAGTAGGAGAGCGAGCGCGAATTTGACCCTCATTTAACAGTACCATTCGCCGCCCACAACACCTATTGAAATGGTCGCGGTATGCCATCACATGGCACAAACAGATAGACAGCCGCCGGTATCGCACTGCACGAACTGCGGATTCGAGGCTACGTCGGGGGGTGACGACTGGGATTGGACGGAATCGCCGTCGCTGGGCCGGATGACGAGTTGCCCGGACTGCGGAAGTACGGACATCACGATTCGGCGGTGACGGAAGTAAGTCGAAGTCTCACGCGGTGACGTCCAGCCACGCGTCGTCGTCATTTCCTTCGACGCGAACCGTCACCCACTCTTCGGCGTCCTCGTCGATCTCACGCATCATCAAATTGGAACTTTCGGGTCGTTCCTTCGGTCGTAACCACGCCCGGACGCGGAGCTTCGCCCCTTCGGCCACGTCGGAGAGCGCTCGTTCGGTTACGACGGACGCCCCGCCCGCGACGTCGGCGTCTTGCGCCCAGTGCAGATCGTCGTCGCGATGGATTTCGACGTGGACGCGTCGCAGTCGGTCGGTCGAGTTGACGACGCCGACGGTCACGTCGCCCCTGGCCGCGAACGCCGAACAGCCAGCACTGCCGAGTAGCAAAGCGGTTCCACTCGCGCGGAGGACCGACCGACGGGAACGGAGGGCCGACATCACTCCAAAGTCGGGGAATCGAATCAAGAATCTTCTGTTCCAGTGACCCGAAAGCGAGGAGTTGCCGCGGGAGAGTCAGTCGAAAACGAGTGGTCCGAAGTTACTCCTCTTTGAACGCCACGCACCGGCAGACCGACGACTCGCCGCCGCGGAACCGCCACGGGAAGGTGCCGATCTGGACGCGCTCGTTCAGTAGTTCCTCGGGAACCTGCGCGTTCTCGACGTGGATGATGCCCTCGGGGAACAGTTCGGTGTGCATCAGCTGGTAGCCCTCCGGCGGGAATATCTCGTCGAGGTCCTCCACGCCGTGCTTCTCGCGGGCCTCGCGAGCGAGTTCGGGTCGTACGTCCCGGACGACCGTGTTCATCGGGTGGTCGGCGCTCCCGCAGTCGAGCAGGAGGTAGTTGAGGTTCTTCTCCTTGCACCAGTCGGCGAACTCCTGATTCGGACCGGGGTGCTTGCAGAAGAAGGCGTGCGGGTCGGCCTCCTCGCGGTGCCACGCGTACTTCTGGTAGCCCGTGTGGATGAAGAGGATGTCGCCCTCGCGCACGTCCACCGCGTCCTCTATCATGTCGCTGGTGTACACGTCGTAGTCGCCCACCTCGTCGGAGATGTCGGCGACCACGGCGTCGCCCGCCGTCGAGGTGGGGGCCGGTGTGGTTCATGAACTCGATCTTCTGGCCGTTGACCTTCTCGGTGTCGAGACTCTTCTCGTACCACACCTTCGGGTTGTCGTAGGTCGGCCACGCGGGCGTGTCCTGCGACCACGGCTGGGTCAGGTCGTACATCTGGTAGCCATCTAACATTGAATCGTCGCCTCTGGACTCTTGAAAGGTAGCGGAAGGGGCTTAAAGGTTGGTTAGGGAGAAGTGGATGGCCGGTTTCGAAGTCCCCAGAGTCCCACCGCGCCGACGACCGCGCTCAGGAAAGCGTCTCCTCGGCGTCGAGGAGTTGCAACGCCTCTTTGATGTGATAGTCCTTCTCGGAGGTATCGTCGGCTTCCAGCGCGTCCCGAAGATGTTGCACCGCCCCAGCCCGCCCGTTCGAGTCGGTCATGTCCCTCCATCTGGCCGTAGGATACTTAAAGAGTTTCAGACTACAGAAGCAACAACAACCATTTCTGACACATCTGGCGGCGCGGTGCGGGTCTAACCCCGGCGTTTCCGCGACGAATCGTCACCTCGGCATGCCATTTCACGCCAAGGTTTATTATCACCCTGCGATATAGTTCTCTATCCGTCGCTATTCCGGGCGGTCCACGGGCCGCGACCCCTTCCGGCCGACCGTCCCACCGCGGCAGGTAGCTCACCGGAATGCGGGCAGCCACTGAAGTGCAGACAGCCCACCGAAGTCACGGTATCGCTCGCGAATCACCGACGCAGTCATCGACGCCATGAAACCCGCACCGTTCGAATACCACCGA
This sequence comes from Halobacteriales archaeon SW_6_65_15, assembly GCA_003023465.1. Classification (GTDB taxonomy): domain Archaea; phylum Halobacteriota; class Halobacteria; order Halobacteriales; family Haladaptataceae; genus Halorussus. Next base: position 8,227 of record PXSM01000109.1, read on the forward strand.
CCGACGACCGTCGCCGAAGCGACCGACCTCCTCGCCGAGCACGGCGACGCCGAGCTACTGGCGGGCAACCAGTCGCTCGGCATCGTGATGGCGAACCGGCTGGCGACCCCCGACCACCTCATCGACCTCAATACCGTGGATGACCTCGCCTTCGTCGAGGAGCGCGAGGAGAGCGTCGCCATCGGTGCGATGACTCGCCATCGGACCATCGAGCGCTCCGACCTGCTGACCGAGAAGCTCCCGATGCTCCCGGAGGCCGCCGAGCAGATCGCCGGGCCGAGCGTCCGCAACCGGGGGACGTTGGGCGGGAGCATCGGCGAGGCCGACCCGGCGGGCAACTACCCCGCCGCGCTCGTCGCCCTCGACGCGACACTCGAAATCGTCTCCGCCGACGAGGAGCGCGAGGTCCCCGTCTCGGACTACTTCATCGCGTACATGTTCACCGACCTCGCGGAGGACGAACTCATCGCGGCGGCCGATATTCCGACCGACCCCTTCCCGCCCGAGCGAACCGGGATGGCGTTCCTCGAACTCAAGCCCGCCGCGCAGACGTGGCCGACCGTCAGCGCCGCGACCGCGGTCCGGGTGGACGACCCCGACGCCGACGAACCCGTCGTCGAGGAGGCTCGCCTCGCCCTGGCGAACGCCGCGGACGTGCCCCTGCGCGTGGAGGACGCCGAGGCGGCAGTCGAGGGCGAATCGCTCTCCGAGGACGCGCTGGAGGCCGTCGCCGAGGCGGCGACCGCCGCAGCCGACCCCGAGGACGAGATGCACGCCGACAGCGAGTTCAAGGTCGAGGTCGCGGGCGAGTACGCCCGGCGCTCGCTGGCGGCCTCCTACGACCGCGCGACGAACATCGAGACCGACTTCGACGCGCCGACCGACCACTGACCGCAATCGTCGATTACTGATCACTACTACCGACCATGATGGAATTCGAAGGCGAATTCGAGTCCGACCTGTCACGAGAAGAGCTGTGGAACTACTTCACCGACCCCGACGTGCTCGCCGAGTGCGCGCCGGGGACCGACTCCATCTCGATGGAGTCGCCCCACGAGGTCACGGCGACCATCGCGGTGGGCGTCGGAAGCGTCAAACCCACCTTCGACGTGGAGATGCTCGTCACGCGGGCCGACCGGCCCGAGTTGCTGGAGATGCAGGCCGACGGGAGCGCCTCCCGGAACGCCTTCGACGCCGTGGCCGAGATGAACTTGGAGGAGCGCGAGGACGGCGGGACGACCGCCCACTGGTCGGCCCGGACCGACGTGTCCGGGATGATAGCGAGCATGGGCCAGCGGGCACTGGGGAGCGTGACCGACAAACTCGTCAACGACTTCTTCGAGGACTTGGAGGAGAAGGCGAAAGAAGGGGAATTCGCGGAGTCGAAGCTTGAGGCCAAGCCCGACGCCGAGGCGTCGCTGGAGGAGTAGCGGCTACGCTTCCTCGTCACTGCCGGACAGTCCGGTTCCGAACGCGGCTCCGAGAGCGATTCCGAGCCCGAGACCGACCGCGAGCCAGAGACCCATCTCCCTCGTCGCCGCGCCGAGCGCCGTTCCGATTCCGGCACCGACCGCGATGCCGAGTGCCATCCCTCGGGCCAAATTCTCGTCTGCTTCGGATTCGTCGCCCGCTGTTGTTATACGGGGAGTGTGTCGCGACCGCCGTATAAATCGGTCGTCGGGAGGTCACGTCGAGACGTTCGACGTCGTCGCGGGCGTTCTGACGCGAGGTAGCGGACTGGCGCATCACAACGGCTAAACGGGAGACGCGAGAAGTCGTCAGTTATGTCCTCCCTCTCGCTTTACGAGGATCGCCTCGCCCGCGAACTCGAAGGCGAGGACTTCGCCGTCGCCGTCGTCACCGCGACCAAGCCCGACTTCTACAAGCAGGCCCCGCTGGTGACGGCGGCCGACGACGCGGGACTCCCGTGTTTCGTCCTCCACACCGGCCAGCACTACGACGACGTACT
>PXSM01000110.1 GCA_003023465.1 Halobacteriales archaeon SW_6_65_15
CTCGGACAACGACCGGAAGTACTACTCCATCGAGCGCGCGAAGGAGGTGCTGGGCTACGATCCGCAGGACAACTCCGCGGAATTCGCGGACGAGGAGGGCGAGGGTGAAGACGAGAGCACTGGCGACGAGACCGACGAGAACTCCGACGACGCCACCAGCGAGAACGTGCCCGAGAGCCAGACGAGCGACTGATCGTCGGTCGAACGTCGATCACTCGAACAGTCCGTCCACGTCCTCTTCTCGGTGCGTTCGCTTCTCGACGTGCTGAGACAATCGCTGGAAGATGATGCCGCGGTTGGCCCGGTCGCTCGCGAAGTCCATGACGAACGTTACGAACTGGCTAGTTGCGCGCTCGGATTCGAGGTCGGCGCGGGCGTACTCGACCGCCGTCTCGATCACCACCTCGTCGTAGCCGTACTCCTCGGCCAGCACCTCGGCCGCGACCGCGGCGGCGTCGAACCGGAGGTCCTCCGGCACGAGTGCCCGGCCCTCGTGGGTCAGTTCGGGCGGTGCCTCGCGCTCGACGTGCTCGGGGTCGGCCGCGACCGCGCGGAGGTACGCCCGGACCTCGCCGACGTTCACCCCGCGGTAGTCGGCCGGGAGGTCAGCGAGGTACTCGACCGCGCTCTCGGCGAGTCCCCGGACGCCCGCCCAGTTCGCGTACTGGGCGTGGTGGACCGCGGCCGTGAACTGGATGAGCCCGTGGAGGAATCGCTCGTCGTCGCTCCCGGATTCGAGGCCGAGCCAGTGGTCCTCCCACGCGTCGTGGGCCGCGTGGTGCTCCCCGACGTTGTAGATGGCGACGCCCGCCCGGAGGTGGTCTCGCATTCGTTCCGGTGTTGGTCGGTCGCAGGTGAATGGTTTTCGGACGGAAGAGAGGTCCCAGCTTGGATTCACATTTCTAAAGGTGAGCCTTCCAAATCGGCGCGCACTGGCGCGACCTCCGTGTCGCGCCATCACTGCGCGAGGGACGAGAAGCACAGCGAAGCGAGCATCGCAGGAGGTTGGGGAGGACGAGGCGCGGTGCTGTGCGGTTGCGATTCCCCTAGGCTTCGGCAGTAGCTAGCGCCCCGACACATATAACCCAGTATAGAGAATGAAATATAATTTCTAAGGAAATGAAATTGTGTCTTTATCTATAAAAGACAGCGAAGACTCTGGGGAATTTGCGCTGCACAGAAACGTCCTGGCGGAGGTGAGTGGGCCGTGGCCCGTGAACGCCGAAAGACTCGGTTTGTCTTTCGGAGATTTGAACTCGCCGAGACGTTCCGGGTCGCTCACTTCGTCTTCGGCGCGAAGCGCCGACGGAGGACCGAAGGTCCTCCAGCGGTGGCTTCCCGGGCGTGCGACTCGTCTGACCAAATCTCCGCAATAGAGTTTCCGCGACGCAATGTTGCGAGAACCACAGAGGGTTCTCTCGGATGTGCGTCGCGGTAGAAACGTCCTGACGGAGATTTGAACTCCGGTCACTGGCTCCGCAAGCCAATAGGATAGTCCACTACCCTATCAGGACTCGACTCATCCTTGGCCGGTTCCACTAATAGGGGTTACGGTCTGATTACCGGCGTGGCACACCGCCCCACGGGAGAACGGTCATTTTTCATTCAATGAAGCCTTTGAAAGTGGGCGTCGTGGCGCTCTGTATGGAGCGACGCCAACTGCTCGCGCGCTTCGGTGCGGTCCTCGGTGCCGCCTCGCTCGGGGGCTGCCTAAGTCAGTACCGAGAGATCTCGGGGGAAGCGGGGAGCGGGGACGAAACAACTACCGAGAAGACCACCACAGACGACGCCGGTGAGACGACCGCAGGAGACACGACTGCAGAGGAGACAGTCACGGCAGAGGAGAGCGGGGTGGCCCAAACGTTCACCGTCACCGACCAAGGGTGCGGCCAGCCGACCAACGAGGCCAGCGTCGCGTTCGACGCGGCCGACGCCTCGGTCGCGGTGACCGGAACCATCAGTGGCTCCGACGCCTGCCACACCGCCCGGCTCGCCAACGTCAGCTACGACCCCGAGGCGGGGACCCTCGACGTGACGGTCGTCTCGACGCGCGAGGAGGGAGCCGAGGCCTGCGCCCAGTGTCTCGTGGCCATCGACTACGAGGCCACCTTCGCCTTCGCGGAGGCGCTGCCACAGACGGTGGCGGTCACCCACGAGGCGATGGGCGAGTCCGAAGTCGTCGCCGAAGCGCAATCGGATTGAGCTACGAAATAACGGAGGAGCGATGAAGGTGACTTCGTGTCTCACGTGTTCCAGAAAGCCCCGTCCGGTTGCTAGCAACGAGAATCGCAGAATCTACGACGAAGACTGGTTAGAAAACCCCCGCCCGGTCCCGAAAATCTCCGATTTTCTGAGACTCAGCGGGATATTCGCGCCTCTCCGCACCGAAGGAGCTCCACTCCTTCGAGCCTCCGTTCACGAAGACACCGCCCGGCGCGAATACTGGCCCGCGGAGACGACTACGGGCCGATGGCCCGCCGGGAGAGGCAAGCTCCTCCGAGGTCACCCTCGCTGCCACCCTCGCTGCCCTCGCGTGACCGCGACCGGGCGGCCCCTTTTATCCACCCAAACGGCCAGTACGCGAGGGCCACACCCTCCCCAGCCGATTGCGCGTCTCGGCCTCCGCGTTGCTCCGGCCTGCGATGCTCATCCCTCGCGCGGTTTGGCCTCGCCACGAGGGCTCGCCAGCGCACGCCGGAGGTTGATTGTCCCAGTGGGCGTGTGCCGTGGCGGCTGTGTCACCGAGCGCACCCGCCAGAACAGCCCCGTTCGGGCTAAAGTTTAAATCCCATCGAGGGACCAATTCGGGTCGTGACCCACCCGAGCGCAACTTCGCAACAGGACCCGAATCGCAGACCGAGAGACGCGCAAAAACCGCCAGACGCCGCCGGGGCGAATCCTCGCTCGCGGCAAGGACAATGCTTAAGCGCGGGCCACCCCTTCCGTGGAATACGATTATGGGCGCGATAGAGGACGTTTACGCCGACCTCGACGCCGACGTGTCTCTGGAGGAGTTCCGGGAGGCGGTCGAGGAGAAGGTCGAGCAGATGGGCGGACTCGCCGACGAGGAGACCGCCGCCATGCTCATCGCCCACGAGTTAGACGACGAGGGCGGCGAGGTGGAGGCCATCGCTGACATCGAACCCGGCATGGAGGAGGTGAAGTTCCTCGCCAAGGTCGTCAGCGTCGGCGACGTGCGGACCTTCGAGCGCGACGAGGAGGACCGCGAGGAGGGCCGCGTACTGAACGTCGAGGTCGCCGACGAGACCGGCTCGATCCGCATCACCTTCTGGGACAAGCAGGCCGACGCCGGCGAGGAGGAACTCGAAGTCGGCGAGACCCTCCGCATCGCGGGGCGTCCCAAGGAGGGGTACAACGGCGTCGAGGTCAACGTGAACAAGGCCGAACCCGACGCCGAGGCCGACGTGGACGTGCAGGTACAGGACACCTACCGGGTCGAGGACCTCTCGCTGGGGCTCTCGGACGTGAATCTGCGCGGGAAGGTGCTCGACACCGACTCAATCAGGACCTTCTCGCGCGACGACGGCTCCGAGGGGCAGGTCTCGAACCTGAAGGTCGGCGACCCGACGGGACGCATCCGCGTCACCCTCTGGGACGAGAAGGCCGACCGCGCCGACGAACTCGACCCGGGCGTCTCGGTCGAGGTCGTGGACGGCTACGTCCGCGAGCGCGACGGCGACCTCGAACTCCACGTGGGCAACCGCGGCGCGGTCGAGGAGATCGACGACGAGATCGAGTACGTCCCCGAGACCGCCGACATCGCCGAACTGGAGATCGGCGACACCGTGGACATCGGCGGCGTCGTGCGCTCGGCCGACCCCAAGCGCACATTCGACCGCGACGACGGCTCGGAGGGGCAGGTCCGCAATATTCGCGTGCAGGACGAGACCGGCGACCTCCGGGTCGCGCTCTGGGGCGAGAAGGCCGACACCGAAATCGCGCCCGGCGACGAGGTCCAACTGGCCGACGTCGAGATTCAGGACGGCTGGGAGGACGACATCGAGGGCTCGGCCGGCTGGCAGTCCACCGTGACCGTCCTCGGCGAAGCCGACCCGAGCGCAGGAACGAGCGCTGGCGGTTCCGACGCTGGAGGCGACTCGGGTGGCGATGCCCGCGGTTCGACCGGCCTCAGCGACTTCGGCGGAAGCGACGCCGACACCGGTTCCGACGGCGCGACTGCCGATACGGGGACCGACTCGGCAAGCGCAGGTGGCGACTCCGCGGACGGCGAATACGTCGAGTTCACCGGCACCGTCGTGCAAGCCGGCGACCCCATCATCCTCGACGACGGCGAGCAGACGGTCAGCGTGGATTCGACCACGGACGTGACCCTCGGACAGGAAGTGACCGCACGCGGGGAACTGCGCGACGGCACCCTCGACGCCGAGGACGTGTTCTGAACGCCCCGCTATCTGACTGCACTCCGGAGTTCACCGCCCTTCGAAAATCAGTTCGGAAAACGCGCTCGCCGGAACGCTCCGTTAGCTCTCGAGCGACCTGCTAGCTCTGGAACGGCTCTTGGTCGCGGTGGTTGTCCGCGTTCTGCTCGTCGGCCGCGGCGTCCTCGCGGTCGACGTTCTGCTCGACGCGAGTTTCGTCTTCGAGTTCCTCCTGGCGAGCCTGCTCGGCCTCGGCTCGCTCCTCTTCGGTCTCCTCGTCTTCTTCGGCCTCGGGGTCCTCGCCGGGTGCTCGCTTCTCCCCTGCCATCTCTCGCTCGCGTTTGCGCGGATTGTCTTCCCCCATGTCCGCGGATTGGCCCGCGACGGCCTTAGGCCTGCTGGCACCCCGAAACGCCCGCAGTTCCCCCGAAAAACGCTACGGAAAGAACTAAGGGCGCGAGATTCCCGGCTTTGGGTATGAGCGTCGAGTTGCCGTTCGCACCAGTCGATACCATCATCAGGCGCAACGCGGGCGAACTCCGGGTCAGCGCCGACGCCGCCGAGGAGCTGGCCCGCTGCATCCAGCGCCACGGGGCCGAACTCGCGGTCGACGCCGCCGAGGAGGCGACCGCCGACGGACGCAAGACCCTGATGAGTCAGGACTTCGGCGTCCAGCAGGTCGTGGACAAGGACGACCTCGAACTCCCCGTCGCGCCGGTGGATCGGATCGCGCGACTCGACATCGACGACAGCTACCGGGTCGCCATGGACGCACGCATCGCGCTGGCGGACATCCTCGAGGACTACGCGGACAACGTCGGCAAGGCGGCGGCCGTCCTCCGAACTGTTCGAATGAACTTCGGCTACAGCGACGAGTGTCTCGCACACGACACGGGCGAGCGCCACCCGGAGAACCCCGACCGACTCCGGGCCATCAGGGAGGCGCTGTCGCGCAAGCACGGGGTCTCGTACGTGGACGCCGACCCTATTTCGGAGTCCGCCGTCGAGGCGGTCCACGACCCCGACTACGTGGCGGAGTTCCGGGAGTTCTGCGAGACCGGGGGCGGCAACTGGGACCCCGACACGGTGGCGGTCGAGGCGACGTGGGAGGCCGCCCTTCGGTCGGCGGGACTTGCCTGCTGGGCCGCCGAGGCCGCCCTCGACGGGGCCGACGGCCGCGAGACCCCCTTCTCGCTCGGCCGGCCACCGGGCCACCACGCGGTCGAGGACGACGCCATGGGCTTTTGCTTCTTCAACAACGCGGCGGTCGCGGCCCGCCACGTCATCGAGGCCGAGGAGTACGACGCCGAGCGAGTCGCCATCTTCGACTGGGACGTCCACCACGGCAACGGCACGCAGGACGTCTTCTACGACGCCGAGGACGTGTTCTACGCCTCCGTCCACGAGGAGGGACTGTATCCGGGCACGGGCGAGATCGACGAGACTGGCGAGGGCGACGGTGCAGGCACGACCCTCAACGTCCCACTCCCCGCGGGCGCGGGCGACCCCGAGTACCGCGAGACGTTCGACGAACTCGTCGGCCCCGCGTTCCGGGAGTTCGATCCGGACCTCGTGCTCGTCAGCGCGGGCTTCGACGCCCACCGCCACGACCCCATCTCCCGGATGCGGGTCTCCACGGAGGGCTACGGCATGCTGACAGGGCGCGTCCGCGAGGTGGCCGACGAGGCCGACGCCGCCCTCGCGTTCGTCCTCGAAGGCGGCTACGGACTCGACACGCTATCGTCCAGCGTGGCCGAGGTCCACGAGACCTTCGACGGCAAGCAACCGCTGACGTCCGACGAGGAGACCAGCGAGGACGTGCGTGAGTTGATCTCGGAGGTTCGGCAGATGCATCCGACGTTGGGGGAGTGAGGCGTTCGAGAGCCGGCGAGCAAATTACTCGAAGCGGTCGCGTATCGAGTACAGGTAGCCGACGAAGAGTATCGACAGGGTGAACTCGACGCCGAACTCCGGAAGCGTTCGCCGGCCGACCGCGAGTGCCGCGACCGATACCAGGAACGAGACCGCGTGAAGAACCATGGTTAGCCCCCACGCCCAGAACTCCAGTTGCCAGAGGCGATAGAGAACGTAGAGTCCGGCGAGCGGAATCAAAGCGATGGGCCAGAAGAGCAACCCCAGATTCGCGAGCGGTAGGAGCACCAAGAGGAGCGACCACGCGATCCCGTAGAAGCCGACGTAAAGTTTCAGTCCGAGAGGGCGCTCCTCGTCGTTCGCTGGAACCGAACGGCTTCCGGGCGTCTGCGGCCGAGTTGACCCGTCCACGGTCACAGATACGACGGTATTCCAGACATGTCTTGTTGCCTTGGTTACTTTTCGGGCCGACGTACGGTAGATGCACGTCTTCGATCAGCCCTCTAGAACACCTCGAAACGAAATACCCGTTTATAAGGAATATTTCTATGTCTTAAGTAATTATACACCTTACTGAATGCGAGAGACGAAGCGCGATTTCGGAGGGAAAACGCGATAAATCGACGAGGCTATTCCTCCGGCTCCACGCCCGCCAGCCGCAACGCGTTGCTCGTCACCGCCAGACTCATGCCCATGTCGCCGACGACGATGGCCACGGCTACGGACACCAGCCCAAGGGGCGCACCCACCGCGAGCACCGCCTTGACCGCCAGACTCGACCAGATGTTCTGGCGGATGACGCCGTTGGCCTTCCGCGAGAGCCGGTAGAGGTAGGGCACCTTCTGGAGGTCGTCGCCGAGCAGGGCCACGTCGGCGGTCTCGATGGCGGTGTCGGTCCCGGCCGCACCCATCGCCACGCCGACCGTCGCGGCCGCCAGCGCGGGGGCGTCGTTCACGCCGTCGCCGACCATGGCGACCGTGCCGTGCTCGGCTTCGAGTTCCTCGACCGCGGCGACCTTCTCGTCGGGGAGGAGTTCGGCCCGGAAGTCGTCCACGCCCACCTGCTCGGCCACCGCGCGGGCGGTCCCCTCGTTGTCGCCCGTGAGCATGACCGTGGTGAGGCCCCACTCCCGCAGGCGGGCGACCGTCTCGCGGGCCGCGGGTCGCACCTCGTCGGCGATGGCGAGGACGCCTTCGAGTTCGTCCCCGGTTCCCACGAGGACCACCGTCTTGCCCTCGCGCTGGAACCGGGGCACCACGTCGGCCAGCAGGTCGAGGCAGTCCTCGCGGCCCTCGCATCGGCTCTCGGCGATCTCTCGAACCCCGCCGTCCGTGCTGAGGTGGACGTGGTCGAGGTCGAAACCCAACTCCTCGAACAGCGCGGGCTTGCCGGCGTAGTGGGTCACGCCGCCGAGGTCGGCCCGGACGCCCTTGCCCGTCAGGCCCTCGAAGTTCTCGATAGGCCGGTCCTCACCGTCGTCGCCGTGGGGGTCGGCGTGTCGATGGGCGTGTTCCACGATAGCCTCCGCGATGGGGTGCTCGCTCCGGCGTTCGAGGTCGTGAGCGCAGTTCAGGAGGTCGGCCTCGTCGGTGCCGTTGAGGGCCAGCACGTCGGTTACGGTGAGTTCGCCCTTCGTGAGCGTGCCGGTCTTGTCGAACGCGACCGCCTCGACCTCGCCCGCGGATTCGAGCGCGGGCCCGCCCTTGACGAGGACGCCGTTTCGGGCCGCGCTCGTGACCCCCGAGACCACGGAAACGGGCGTCGAGATGACGAACGCGCAGGGGCAGGCGACCACGAGCAGGGTCAGCCCGCGGACGAACCACTCGCGGAAGGCCATGCCGAACGCGAGGGGCGGCACGAGGGCGGTGAGGAGCGCGGCGACCACGATGGTTGGAGTGTAGTAGGCCGCGAATCGCTCGATGAACTGCTCGCGGTCCGTGCGCTCGCGCTGGGCGTCCCCGACCAACTCGACCACCTGCGAGAGGGTCGTCTCGTCGGCCTCCGCCTGCGCCTCGACCTCGAGGTAGCCCTCCTCGTTGACGGTCCCGGCGTACACCTCGTCGCCCTCGGCCTTGTCCACGGGGACGCTCTCGCCCGTGATGGGTGCCTGATTCACCGCGCTCGACCCCGTCAGCACCTCGCCGTCCACCGGAATCTTCTCGCCCGGCCGGACGACGACCGTCTCGCCGACCGCGACCTCCTCGACGGGGACGGTCTCCTCACCAGAAGAACGCTCGACCGTCGCGGTGTCGGGTGAGAGGTCCATCAGTTCCCGGACCGAGCTTCGCGCGCGGTCCATCGAGAACCGTTCGAGGAGTTCGGCCACGCTGTACAGCACCGCGAGGGTCGCCGCCTCGAAGTAGAGACCGACCGCGACCGCGGCGACCACGCCCGTCCCCATCAGCAGGTCGATGTCGAGGCTCAGGTTCTTCGCGGAGTAGTAGCCGTTCCGGAGGATGGCCTGCCCGGCGATTCCGGCCGCGAGCAGGAGCAGGACGGCGGAAACGTGGAACTCCCGACCAAGCGCCGAGAAGACGAGCGCGTCGGCACCGTCGAGGAGGAACTCGAAGGCCAATCCCACGACCATGAGTAGCGCCCCGATCCCCGTCTTCTTCGCGCGCGTGCTCGTCCACACCTCGCTCGGGTCGGCCACGTCGGGACCGCCCGCGTCGGTCGTCGCGCCGGTCACCTCGTAGCCCGCGCTCTCGACGGCCGCGACGACCGCTTCCCGGTCGGTGTCACTGAGGCCGCGGTCGCCGTTACCGATCTCGTGGTCGGTGTTCCCGGTCACGAGTACTTCACCTGTAGCGGGACGCGTCTCGACGGTTTCGACATTATCGAGATTGTCTAAAGACTTCTCTACCTTGCTTGCACAGGAGGGACAGTCCATCTCCGGCACCGAGAGCCGCAGTTCGCGGTCGGCCTCGGCCTCGACCGCGTATCCCGCGGCTTCGACGCGCTCGCGGACGGCCGCGGCCTCGGTCTCGCGGGGGTCGTAGGTTACGGCAAGCGTGCCGGTCGTGGGCGTCGGATCGACGGCGCGAACCCCGTCGAGGGACTCGACGCTCGCGGTCACCTTCCCGGCGCAGGACGGACAGTCCATCTCGGGGACGGAGAACTCGACCGTCCGCCCGCCTTCGTCGGTCGTCATTGGGCGTGGGTAGTCGGTCGTCGGTTATTAATTGCACTGTCAGAAACCGGTCGTTCGATGCGATTCTTTAATAATTTCTCAGCCACTTATTAACAACTATCGCAAAACGAAGCGTTGAACGGTGAAAACGTTGGTACGTTCCAGACCAATGGCACATTTCCGCTGGCACGAAACCGTTCATCGGCGTTCATTGCGTTGCGCATCGGTCGTAATCGTGAACCGTCACCAACGGTGTGTCCGACTTATTGCCAAAGCCTTCCAAGTGAAGGACGAGATGAGCGCCTACGAGACCGGGGGAGAACCGACCGCGCTGAAGATCGGGGCCGCGGTGACGGTCCTCGCCGCGGAGATACTCGCCGCGCTGGCGTTACTCCTCGTAACGCTGGGGTAGCGTTCGGAAATCGCGCCGCGAGCCCGACGTACCAGCCGGTGAGGGGCACTGAAAACGGCTGAGGGGAGTAAGCCCCCTTCTGTTCGTCCGAGTATTCGGCTGAGCGTCCGCGCCGTCTGTCGGGCTACCTTGACGACGCCCGCATCGGTGTCGATGCGAGGCGTCGCGGCGCGGACTTGCACCGGCGAGGATTCGCCGTTCCATCCGTCCTTCACCTTCGATCCTCGGTGGGTTAGCTTCCCGTTCCTTTACTCGGCGCGAGCCTTCGGTCGGTCGGGGTTCGCGCACCTCATCGGTCGGGCGAAGTGGTCTCGTTTCTGTTCCAGAGCCAGCGGTCTCCCGCTCCGGGCTTGCGCCCGGTCGCCTGCCCGGACGGTGGGGGGACTTTCCTCACGTAGGTGCTGGCGTCGACCAGCACCGTGTGCGCGCGGCGGTTGCCGCGCCTCGTCCGCGGGAACTCGGCTCCCTCTGCCACTCGCATCTAGGTCTCGAACGGTTTAAGGGTTCTGTGGGAGGAAGTCGAGGGGTTCGGTGCGGACTCGTTCCTCGGCCCGCGAAACACGCCGTTACCCCGTTTTTAGCCGACGGTTACCCGATTCAGGCCGACCGTTCCCCCACGTCAATGGTTGCCACGTGAAAAGTAGTGGGACATTTCCGTCTTTAGTATTGAAGGGAAGGCTTGAAGGTGCTGCCTACCCAATGGTTTCTCGTATGGCACAGGCTCAGGCAGTAACTCTCTCCTACGAGGACGGCACGCGGGCCGTTGAACTTGCACGCGAATCCGTCGAATCCTACGTCATCAACGGGCAACGCGAGCAACCCGGTAGCATGCGCGAGGCGTTCTACTCGCGTACGGGGGTCTTTGTCCGACTCACGTCCACGCGAGGGCGCGGCAGACTTCGGGGGTGTGACGGTGCGTACGAAGGCACGGACCAGCTCGGTCACCTCATCGTCGACTCGGCCATCAGCGCCGCCAGCGACACTTCGTGTGGCTCCGAGGTGGAGGAGGCCGAACTTCCGAATCTGAAGATCTCGGTCTGCGTCGTCCGCGACACGACGTTCTCCGAGGACCCCGTAGAAGACATCGAGCTAGGCACCCACGGCGTCTCCATCGAGGGTCGGGGCAAGCAAGCGTGGATGTACCCGACGCTTCCCGAGGAGAACGACTGGAGCGTCTTCGAGTATCTCGACCGAACCTGCCGGAAGGCCGGCCTCCCGAAGGGCGCGTGGGAGGACGACGACGTGATGGTGACGCTGTTCGACGGTCAGGTCTTCTGCGAACGCGAACCCGAAGGCACCATCGAAGAACTGTAGGGCGGGTCTTTTTCGTCGGCATCGAACCGAGCAACGAGCGATAGCGAAATCTACTCCTCGCGGAACCCGACGACCTCGGCGTCTTCCAGCGCACGCTCGGCGGCCTCGTCCACGTCGAAGTCCCGAACGATCTCGCCGTCGCGGAGCAGGGGTTCCAGCAGGGGGTCGCCGTCCTCGGGGTCGGCCCGGTCGGCCAGTCCGACGTGGTGGCCGCCGTCCGGCGTCCGGAACGCCTGCTTGACGCCCGAGAGCTTCCCCCGCTTGGCGGCCAACTCGCCGTCGAGTTCCACGATGTCGAGCGCGAAGTCCAGCGGGTCGGCGTTGCTGACGTGGCCGCCGACGCCGAAGCCGTCGGCCACGTCCCGGAGTTCCCGAAGGTCGGCCGGGCCGAGGCCGCCGCTGACGAAGATGTCCACGTCCTCGTATCCGCGGGCGTCGAGTTCCCAGCGCACCTCGCGGACGATGTGGCGGAAGTCGCCCCGGCGCGAACTGGTGGTGTCCAGCCGCACCCCGTCGAGGGCCTCTCCCAGCGCCTCGGCGGCCCGGATGCTCTCGTCCTTCTCGTCGCTGTAGGTGTCGGCGATGGCGATGCGGGGCACGTCGGCCGCGACGGTCTCGTCGAAGGCCGTCCACGCGATCTCCTGGTCGCTGAACGCGATGACCAGCGCGTGAGGCATCGTCCCGGACGCCTCCCTCCCGAGTATCTCGCCCGCGGCGACGTGCGAGAAGCCGTCGAGGCCGCCGATCAGCGCGCCGCGCTCCACGACGGGGGCGATGGCGGGGTGGACGTGTCGCGCGCCGAAGCTCAGGACCGACGAGTTCGGGGCCGCCCGCCGGGCTTCGAGGGCGGCAGTAGCGACGCCGCTCTGGTGGGAGAGGAGGCCGAGCAGCGAGGTCTCGTATCTGGCGAACTCGAGGTAGGGACCCTCGATGCGCATCACCGGGCCGCCGTCGAACAGTTGGCCCTCCGCCATCGCGTCCACGTCCACGGGGAGACCTTCGAGCAGGTGGGCGGCGTCCTTCACGCCAGCCAGCAGGTCGAACTCCCCGGTCGGGAACTGGTCCTGCGTTACCTCGGTGACGACGCGGGGGTTCCGGTCGGCCGCCTCCAGCGTCTCCTCGGTCCGCAGGAAGTAGGCGTCGGTCGCCGTCCCGTCGCGGATGGCCGCCTCCGACACCACGTCGAATCGGTCGCTCATCGCGTCCACCTCCGGAGATACATGTCCAGAGTTTCCCTCGCCGGAGCGAAAAAGCTCCCGCTTGTTGGTTCCGGGGAGTGACGCGTCGCGAGCATCGCGTCCGCCGAAGAAAGAGATTGCCGCTCGTCGGTTACTGCTCGGGGGCCGCGCCCTGTCGGACGTTCGGCAGTTCGTCGACCGAGGGCGCGTTCACGATCACGACCTCGTTACCCTGCTGTTGGACGTAGAAGGCGTCGCCGAAGCCGCCGTCCTCGATTACCCACGTGTTGGCGTGGCCGTCGGCCTGCGTCGCGCCGTTGTACTGCAGGAGCTTCTCGTAGCCCTCGACGAACTCCTGAGCGTCCTCCTCGGAGTCCCAGACGGTCTTCCAGACGTAGCCCGTCTCGTTCTCTGCAGTGGCGTCGTTGGTGTAGACGGCGAGCTTGTCACCGCCCCAGCCGTCGGAGTAGCTGCTGTTGTAGTTCAGCGGATCGACCGCCTGTAGCTCGTCGGAGCCGTCCTTCATGTTGAAGAACTCCCGCGCCGGGACGATCTGGGTCTGACCCTGACTGTCGTAGTAGGGGTACATGAGCATCGAGAAGATGCCGGCCTCGCCGACGCTCCCGTAGCTCGGGCGGTCCTGAAGCCGCAGGCGCTCCCAGTCGTCGCTCGACCGGTCCTCGACGCCGAACTCCGCGGGCGAGTCGTCGCCGTACTTGTCCGGGTGGATGATCTGCTCGCTGCTCTCGGGCGGGGCCTCGTACAGTTCGTTGACCGCTTCCCAGCCGCCGCGTCGCTGGACCGACCGGACGAACGCCGGGCCGTCGCTGTACGGCTGGAACTTCAGCAGGTAGGGACCCATGTTGGCGATGCTGCCACTGGAGCCGGAGGAGCTCTGCGGTGCCGAGCAGTCGCCGTTCCACTCGTCTTCGCACCGCTGTTCGTAGAGGTGCTGGACGTAGTTCCCTTCGCCCTCGATAACTCCGTCCCTCGCGTTGTGGAGTTCGCGGGTGGACTGGTTGTACGACGAGAGGTCGAAGTGCTGGTCCTGAAGCGCGTGCATCAGCTCGTGGGCGAGGGTGTACTCGTCGAGGTGCGGGGCGTCGGCGTTACCCTCGTCTGCGACCACGACGATCTGGTTCTGGCCCGGGCTGTAGAAGCCGCCAATCGCCGACCCGGAGTTCTGGTTCTGGACCCCCAGCGAGTCGGTGGACTCGTCGATCATGAACAGCGCTTCGAACTTGACGTTGTCGAACAGCTGCCGGTCAGGGGGCAGGGACTGGTTGGCCTGCTCGCCCTGGAACTCCTCGCGGGTCACGATCTCGACCGGAACCTCTTGCTCGAACTCCAGTCCACGGATCTCCTCGACTCGGGCCATCGCTCGGGCGACGGTCAGGTCGAGATCGGTGTCGTTCAGGCCGTCCTCGGCGTTCACGTCGATGGTCTCGTTGTACCAGACGCCGCCCTCCCATCCGAGTACGTCCTCGTCGGGGTCGTCGGGCTTGACGACTCGCTCGGGCTGCTCGGTCGTCGTGTCCGTCCCGTCGTCGGTCGTCCCCGACCCGGGCGCAGTCGTCGCTTCGGTGGTCGTGTCAACTGGTTCTGCAGTCGTCGTCTCGGGCGTCGTTCCTGAACCCGGGGCTTGCGAACAGCCCGCGACGACGAGCATGAGAACGACTGCGATTGCGATAGTGGTGCGCATTTCCTGTGAACGTCCCGTAGGACTACTCCGACAAAAATCTCCTGATGGACCGATGAAAACATTCGGCGGTCAGGGCGACCGGACTCGGAAACCCTCAGAAAGCGTTTTCGGCCACGAAGCCCAATCTTCGAGCATGAACTTCGAGCCCGAATCGACCGCGGTCGTGGTCGTGGACATGCAGAACGGCTTCTGCCACCCCGACGGGAGCCTGTACGCGCCCGCCAGCGAGGAGGCATTGGCCGACGTGACGGACGTGGTGGCGATGGCCCGCGAGGCGGGCGCGTCCGTGATTTACACCCGCGACGTCCATCCACCCGAGCAGTTCGAGGGCAATCACTACTACGACGAGTTCGCCCGCTGGGGCGAGCACGTCGTCGAAGGCTCGTGGGAAGCCGAACTCCACGAGGACCTCGACGTGCGCGAGGAGGACCACGTGGTCGTGAAGCACACCTACGACGCCTTCTATCAGACCAACCTCGAAGGGTACCTCGACACCCACCAGATCGAGGACCTGCTCATCTGCGGGACGCTGGCGAACGTCTGCGTCCTCCACACCGCGGGCAGCGCCGGACTCCGCGACTATCGGCCCATACTGGTCGAAGACGCGGTGGGCTACATCGAGGAGGACCACAAGGAGTACGCCGTCGAGCACTCCGACTGGCTGTTCGGCGAAGTGACGACGAAGAACGAAATCGGATTTGCGTAGCGGACTCGGTGGGAAAGTGGTTTTCCGTCGGACGGGACACCAACAGCGCCGACAAAACCATCTACAGGCACCCTAAAACAGCCTATATAAATCTAATAGAAATTTATATATTTCTAATGACTACCGGGAGCTGTCTACCAACACTAGCCCAAGAACTACGCCGCTCGAACCCCGAGAACTGGTGATGGCCGACGACCCCGAATACGACGTGAACTTTCGCGAGCACCCCGAGGAGTACGAGGTCGGCCGCGGTGAGCAGGGCGCGTTCAAGGTGCAACCGTACAAGGACGAACTCCTGACCGACTGGACCGTCAAGACGCTCGACGCCGCCGAGGAGTCGGCCGAGACCATCTTCGAGCGGTTTCGGGAGTACAAGGACGACGGCGACTTCGTGGGGATGGACATGGCCCGGAAGTACCTCCAGATGGGCTACACGCGGGCGATGCGGTACGCGAAGTACCCCGGCGGGCAGAAGTACGAGGATGGCGAGGAACGAGAGCCCCAGGAGTGGTACGACGAGGAGAAGCGCGAGATTGCGCTCGCGTTCGAGACCAAGTGGGCGTGCGTACGTGAGGACGACGAGTACCAACGACTGAAGGACGAACACCGCGAGAAGCACGGGTAACGGCTCGCGGGACTACTCACGCTCGACAGCGACCTCGACCTCCTCGCCGACCTCGAAGGCCGCGTCCGGACAGACCAGTTTCGCGCCGAGCGCCTCGCGTGCGAAGAACAGCGAGACGCCGGTTATCGGCGTCCCGTTGGCCCGCACGGTCAGGTCGTTCCACGCGATAGTTCGTCCGTCCGCGGTTCCGACCTGTTGGCCCGCGAGGGAAACGGAGTCGGTTTCGCCGTCGCCGAACACGCCGCCGCCGTCGTAGTGGGGTAGACCGCCGTCCAGAACCCCGCCGCCATCCGCCAAAATGCCGGCGATCTGCTCGCCCGGCGCGGGGTGGTCCGGGGCGTCGAGGACGGCGTAGGTGTCGCCCGTCGCCACGACCGTCCCGCGGCCGTCCCACGGAACTCCCGCAACCTCCACCGTCGAGTCGATCTCGATGGGAAGCGACCCCGAGGCGCGGAAGGGGTTCGCGTCGGCCTCGCGGAACCCGAGGTGGACGTGGTTGTCCACCCACGGTGCGAAGAAGCCCGAGCGCACCATCTCGCCCAGCGAGTCGCCGAGCGCCACCTCGTCGCCGGGTTCGACCGACGGTTCGACGTGGAGGATTCGCGCGAGGTGGGTTCCAGTGTCTATCACGATCAGGTGGTCGTGCTCGACCGCGTAGGGTTTCGCCGGCGCGGCGACCGTCCGGGTGGCGATCACCTCGCCGGAAACGGGGCTGGGCGCGGTGGAAAGGCGGTCGCCTCTCGTTTCGCGCCAATCGCCCTCGTGCGGATAGAGGTCGATGGCACATCCCCGCTCGTGGGCGGCGTACGGCGAGTTGTACAGCGAGAACCGCGGGAACCGTCCGAGGAGTTCCGGGCCGACCGTGACCATCGACCGAACCTCGGAGAGGGGAGGATTTAGGTACTCCGGAGACAAGTCCCCGACCATGCGCGTACTCCGGGGGCGGGCGGCGACCCGGGACGAGGACCGGGACGTCTTCGCCCGACTGCTCGACCGGGCGGCCGAGCACGGCGAGTCGGCGGTCCGGGTCTGGCGGCCCTACCGCCAGCTCGCCTTCGGGCGGCGGGACGCGCGGGCCGACGACTTCGACGTGGCGAAGAAGGTCGCCGACGCCTGCGAGTTCCCGCCGGTCGAGCGCTCGGTAGGCGGCCGGGCCGTCGCCTACACCGGCAACACGGTCGCGTTCGCGAAGGTGGTACCGCTCTCGGACATGCGAGTCGGGATGGACGAGCGCTACGACGAGGCCGCACAGGCCGTGCAACGCGGCCTCTGGCGGCTCGGCGTCCCCGCCGTCCGGGGCGAGCCCGAGGCGAGCTTCTGCCCCGGCGACTACTCGCTCCAGTGCGACGGCAAACTCGCCGGTCTCGCCCAGCGCGTCCGGAAGGGCGCGGCGCTGGTCTCGGGCGTCGTGGTCGTCCGCGACCACGAGGAGATCGCGGGCGTCCTCGACCCCGTCTACGCGGCACTCGACGTGCCCTTCGACCCCGAGTCGGTCGGAAGCGTCGCCAAAGCAGACGGTCGCGCCGACCCCGAGCGAGTCGCCAGAACCATCGAGGAGCTACTGGTCGGCGACGAGGAGACCGAGGTCGTCGATGTGGAGGACCTCGAAGACGCCCTCGACGCCTGAAGTGAATTCTATTCGTCCACCTTTTTCGCTCGGTTAGCCATCAGTATCGGGTGGGACTGAAAGGGGCCGGGCGCTTTCTAAACTACGTTGTCGGTTACGTCCCTCTCTGCAAAATTGTCTGTACTTAGAACCGGGAACCTTACGACCCGGACACCCCAACCCAGCAACCAGAGATGCTCACCATCCGGAACGCGACCCTCGCCGACGGCAGGCAGGTGGACGTGCGAATCGACACGTCCGCGGGCCGCTTCTCGCACAAGGAGACGTGGGAGACCGGGAGCAAGAGCGCGGCGGCGGGCGGCGTGACCACCGTCGTGGACCAACCCAACACCGACCCGCCGACCGTGGACGGCGCGGCCTTCGACCGGAAGGCGGACCTCGCCGAGCCGTCGTACGTCGATTACGGCATCAACGGCGGCGTGACCGAAGAGTGGGACCCCGACGAGCTGTTCGACCGGCCCGCGCTGGCGCTCGGCGAGGTATTCCTCGCGGACTCGACCGGCGACATGGGTATCGAGGAGGGCCTCTTCCGGGAGGCCGTCGAGCGCGCGACCGACGAGTACCGGGTCGTGACGGTCCACGCCGAGGACGCCGACCTCTTTTCGGAGGACGCGACCGAGCGCGAGGATGACGACTACGACGCGTGGAGCGCCTACCGGACCGCCGAGGCCGAGGCCGCCGCGGTCGAGCGCGCGGTCGAGATCGGTGCCGAGGCCGACACCAGCATCCACGTCGCCCACACCAGCACGCCCGAGGGCGTGGACGCCTCCAAGGAGGGCGGCGCGACCTGCGAGGTGACGCCCCACCACCTGCTCCTCTCGCGCGAGGACTACGACGAACTGGGCACCTTCGGGCGGATGAACCCGCCGCTCCGGAGCGAGGAGCGCCGCGAGGCCGTCTTCGAGCGCGTCGCGGACGGGACCGTGGATATCGTCGCCACCGACCACGCGCCCCACACCCGCGAGGAGAAGGACGCGAGCATCTGGGACGCCCCGAGCGGCGTACCGGGCGTCGAGACGGCGCTACCGCTCCTCCTCGAAGAAGCGCGCAAGGACAACCTGAGCTACGAGCGCGTCCGCGACCTCACCGCGGCCAATCCCGCCGAAATCTTCGGGCTGACGCGGAAGGGGAAAATCGAGGAGGGCCGGATGGCCGACCTCGTGCTCGTGGACCGCGACGACTCCCGGGAAATCCGCGGCGAGGACCTCCACTCGAAGTGTGGCTGGACGCCGTTCGAGGGCATGCGAGGGGTCTTCCCGGAACTGACGATGGTCCGCGGGAACGTCGTCTGGGACGACGGAGAGTTCGGGGAACCGGTCGGCGAGAACGTGCGAGCGTGAGGGTCCGTCGGCGACCGCCGGACGCGACGGAATCGAGTCTCACACCGCGCCGTGACGAATCACGGGCGAGAACGCGTAGAGTACCGCCGCGACGAGCAGGATCGCCGCGAACGACCGGCCCGGGTCCTGCGAGGCCTGCCAGACGACGAACGCCAGTCCGAGCAGGACGGCGATAGCTTGGCGCGTGAATTCTTCCATAGATACGGGTAACCCAGCCATCACATAAATAGATTCGTTCCCGAATCGCGTGAGCCACCACAGGTCGGCGAGTACTGCTTTCTACGCAACACTGCCCAGCGCCACTGTCGCCAGACTCGCGCCGACCATCCCGCCCAGTCCGACGCTCCCGAGGACGACAATCGCCCGACGGGAGTCGGCTTCCGACCAGTCGGCGCGGCCGCCGATGTGCTGCTGGAAGTGCTCGATGCCCTCGCCGGCGAACACCGACCCGGACCACCCCAGCAGGGAGAAGCCGAACACTAACGCGGCGACCGCAAACACCTTCTCGCTGGCGAACCGGAGCGTCTCTCCGGAGACGACGAGTGCAACGACGGTGAGCGCGGCGAGCGCGCCGCCGAGCGCGAGCGCGCGACCGACCAGCCGGCCGCGTTCGCGGAGGTCCATCGTTAATCCACGGTCTCGCGCATCCGCGGGTCGAGCGCGTCACGCATCCCGTCGCCCAGCAGGTTGAACCCGAGGACGGTGATGGCGAGGAACAGGCCGGGGAAGAACGACCACCACCAGTCGCCGGTCAGCAGGCCCTGCTCGACGCCGTTTGCCAGCATCAGGCCCCACTCGGGCGTCCCGGCCTCGGACCCGAACCCGAGGAACGAGAGCGCCGCGATGTCGATGATTGCCAGCCCGAAGTTGAGCGTGGACTGGACCGTGATGGGCGCGAGGCAGTTCGGCAGGATGTGGCGGACGATGACGCGGGGGTCCTTCGCTCCGAGCGCCTCCGTGGCCTCGATGTACTCGTCCTCCAGCACCTTCAGCGCGGCACCGCGGACGACGCGGGCGAACCGGGGCGTGTAGACGAGGGTCAGCGCGATGACCACCTTCCAGAGGCCGGTGCCGAAGATGGCGACCAGCGCGAGGGCGAGCAGGAGGCTCGGGAACGACAGGAGCACGTCCATCGTCCGCATGATGACGTTGTCGGTGATGTCGCCGTAGTAGGCCGCCAGAATCCCGAGGCCGACCCCCAGAATCGTGGACGCACCGACCGTGATGGTGCCGAACTTGATCGCCAGCCACGCACCGTAGAGCACGCGGGTGAAGATGTCCCGCGACTGGATGTCGGTGCCGAAGGGGTACGCCCACGTGCCGTAGTCGGTGACGATCTGGCCCTCCTTCTGGCCCCACCAGCTCGGCGGCGCGACGTTGGGGTTCGTGCCGATCTGGGTCTGGGTCACCGACTGGAGGTCGATGAACAGCCGCGCGTAGAGGCCGATGGCCACCATGAAGAAGATGATGGTCAGCCCCGCGAGGGCGAGTCGGTTCGACAGCAGTTGCGAGAGGAACGGCGACGCCCGGACGCGCTCGATGACGCCCCGGTCGCCGATGTCCTCGGTTTCGGTTTCTGTTTGCGTGCTCATTGTTCGATCCTCGGGTCGAGATAGGAGTAGGTGACGTCCACGAGCAGGTTCACGAGCGTGAACAGGAACGCGAACGTCAGGACGGTGCCCTGCACGATGGGGTAGTCGCCGACCTGAATCGCTTGCACCAGCAGGGTGCCGATTCCGGCGATGCCGAAGACGGTCTCGGTCAGGACCGCGCCGCCCAGCAGGGTGCCGAACTGGATGCCGATGACGGTCACCACGGGGATGAGGGCGTTCCGGAAGCCGTGCTTCATGATGGTGATCTTCGAACCCTGGCCCTTCGCCCGGGCGGTCCGCATGTAGTCCTGCCGGATGACCTCCAGCATGGACGACCGCATCATCCGGGAGATGAGCGCCATCGAGTAGATGCCGATGACCAGCGACGGGAGCAGCAGGTGCATCGCCGCCGACTCGAACGCCGCGAAGTTCCCGCGGACGAGGGTGTCGAAGGTTATCATCCCGGTTATCGGCTGGATGTCGAACTCCGAGGCGATCCGACCGCTCGCCGGGAACCAGCCCAGCACCTGCGCGAACAGCAGGATGACGAGCGGACCGCTCCAGTAGATGGGGACGCTGATGCCCGTCAGCGCGCCGATGCGGGTCAGGTGGTCGCTCAGCGCGTCCTGCTTGATTGCGCCCAGCAGTCCGGCGGGAATCCCGAGCAGGATGCCGAACAGCTGCCCGTATATCGCCATCTCCAGCGTGACCGGAAGCTTGTAGCGCAGGACCTGCTTGACCGGCGTGTTCCGCCGGATCTGGTAGGACTGTCCGAAGTCCAGCTGGACCGCGTCCATCAGGAACCGGCCGTACTGCACCCAGATGGGGTCGTTGAGCCCGAGTTCCACCCGAATCTGTTGGATGAACTCCTCGGACGCCCGCTGGCCCGCGATGACTCGCGCGGGGTCACCCGGAGAGAGGTGGAGGATGGCGAACACGAACGTCGCCACCCCGAACAGCACCGGGATCAGCAGCAGGAGTCGTTTGACAACGAACCGCTTGGAAATCATTCACCCGGAGAAAAAACCGCATGAGTGAAAAAAGGCTCGTTACGCGGGTACCGTCCCCCGGTCCCGAACGGTAGCAGCTGGGCCGGGACCGAGACGGCTTACTCGTTCAGCGAGACGAGGTTGAGGAACGGTCCGGCGATGGGCGCGATCTTGAAGCCCTCGACGTGGTTGCCGACGCCGCGGAGTTCCTTGGCGTGGTCCATGGCGACCCACGGGACCTCCTCGTGGAAGATCTCGGCGGCCTGCTGGTACTTGGGCTCGCGGTCGCCCGTCTCGTAGCTCGTCTGGGCCTCCTCGACGACCTGCATGAATTCGGTGTTGGCCCACGCGGCCGCGTCGAGGGTGTTGACGCCGTCGTGCTCGTCGGGGTTGATCCAGTCCTGACCCTCGGGCACGTCCTCGACGTCGACGCCGGGGTGGAGGAGCGCGTAGTAGAAGTTGTCCGGGTCGGCGTTGTCGGTCATCCACCCGAGGAAACACGCGTCGTGCTTGTAGTTGTCCGTGTAGTTCAGGAACGGGTCGAACGGTTGCTGGTTGATGTTGACGGTGATGCCCACCTCGTTGAGGTTGGACTTGACCGTCTGGGCGGCCTGGATGGGCGAGGGGTTGTACGTCCGGGGGTTCTGGAACGTGGCGAGTTCGAACTCGAACCCGTCGCCGTAGCCCGCCTCCTCCAGTAGCGACTGGGCCTGGTCGATGGCGTAGTTGATGGCCTGCCGGACCTCCTTCGTCTGGAACGGCTCGAACCGGGACATGTTGAACGCCATATAACCGACGTTGATGCCCGGCATCGAGACGAGTTCGGCGTTGCTGGAGTTCTCGACGATCTTGGACGACCCCGCACCGAGGCCGTCGATGATGTCCGCGCCGCCCGAGTCCAGCGTCTGGGCGCGGGAGTTGTTCTCGCCGACGACGGTGAACACGACCTCGTCCACCTTGGGCACCTCGCCCCAGTAGTCGTCGTTGGCCGAGAGGCGGATGCGCTCGTTCCCCTGGTCCCAGTTCTCGAACTGGAACGGGCCGGTCCCGACCGGGTTCTCGGCGAGGTCGGTGCCGTACTCCTCGATGGCCGCCTGCGAGTGAACTCGCGAACAGAACATCGCGAGGTTCGGTATCATCGGGGCGTACGGCTGAGCGAGGGTGATCTCGAGCTCGTAGTCGCCCTGCTTCTCGACGGAGTCGATGGTACCCAGCGAGTACGAGCCGTACGCCGAGACGTAGTCGTCGCCGGGGTAGTACTCGTGGTCGGGGTTGGTGAACCGCTCGTAGGTCGCCAC
>PXSM01000111.1 GCA_003023465.1 Halobacteriales archaeon SW_6_65_15
AGAACGTCGTAGGTACTCACCCCCGTCCAACCCCGCCGCGAGAAGAGGATGACGTCCGACCCGCCTCGCTCGGGAGCGCCGACCACACCAACGCCGAACCAAAGTCCCCGGTCGTGCTGGTCCACGAGTCGGGCGAGGGCGAGTTGAATCGGGAGCGCGAGACCTGCGGGGACGTGTTCGGCGACGACCGGATTCCCGAGGAACTGAAGGGGTAAGAACGACTACGTTCCGACGGTTCCGGTCGTTTCCGGACTGTAATACCGCCTCGTTCCGAACTACACCATCGTTTCGTGCACGGAACCCCGCGTGCAACGGTTGGAACATTCATGCTCGTTATATAGTGGTTGCGACTATCTCGAAGAGTGCTACTCTATCTGATAGCCTGCGACGAGTGTAGTGCTCCTCGGGTCGGACGACGGGACGGTGGCGAGATACGCCCGGTTCGGGACGACTGCCCGGTGTGTGGTTCGTCTGAGTACGTCGTTCCGAACGAAGAGACGGAATGAGCGAAGCGAAGAAGCGGAACGAACGGTGGCCCGCGGTCGAGATTCGCCGCTGTTCTGTGAAAACACGTAAATTCGTTCTTAAGAACCTATCGAGCTATTGTATAAAAATATGAGTATTTTTCTAAAGTGTATTCGCGTTTCTCAGAGGTTCCGAGCCGCCGTCGCCGTCTCTCAGTCGTCAGTCCGACGGTTCGTACTGTCCCGACGCGAGCAGTCACTCCATCAGATTCCCGTGTTCGTCGATCTCCCCGTTCACGATTCGCGTCGAGGAGATGCGCTCCCCATCCTCGGCGTACTCGTAGGGGACGACGAGGGTCTCCAGTGGCTCCATCCCTCGCTCCTCGCGGCGGCGATTTATCTCGGCGACCTCCTCGTCGGTCTCCGGGGAGACGACCAGCGCGTCCAACGCGGGGTCGTCGTCAGCGAAGCCGTAGTCGTCCTCGACCGGGCGAATCTCGACCTCGCGGTCCCACTCGTCCAGAGTCTCGATGGCCTCTTGGACCGCTTGGACGCGTTCTGAGTGCGACGGAACCGACCGGTCCCGCGTGGCGTTGGCGAACTCGTCGATGGTGACGCCGACCACGACGCCCTCGTCGCCCTCCGCTAATGCTCGTTCGATTAGCGCCCGATGGCCGTCGTGGAGCGGCCCGAAGGTGCCTGCGACGACGACTTTCATACTCGTGCTTTGGTGGACGAGCGGGAAAGGTCTGGTTGCGACCAGGAGTTGACCAGAGGACCGTTACGGTGGTTGTAGATCGTAGGTTGACTCCGGAGTTTTGATGGTCCAGAAAGCCCTGCCCGGTCGCCGTCGCTGAGCAGGATATCTGGCGGCGGGCGGTGCGGAGAGCCGCCGGATAGTAGCCTGCTCAGGCGACTGAAGTGGACGCCGGGAGACACCCCGCGTCTCCCGAGGTCACCCTCGCTCACTGCGTTCGCTCGCGTGACCGCGACCGGGCGGCCCCTTTCATCCACTCAGACGAGAGTGCCACGTCCTCCCCAGCCGATTGCGGTCCTCGCTTCGCTGCGGTCCTCATCCCTCGCGCGACTGATGGCTCGGCACGAGGCCTCGCCAGCGCACGCCGAGAGTCGATTGGGTCACCGAGCGACCCCGGCGACGAAAAATCGGGATGCTACCTACCGAAGGTGTTCGTCGAAGGCCTCCTCGATCTTCCGGAGGGTCCGCCGCCAGACCGACCGCTTCGAGAAGACGTGGTTCTCGTCGGGGTAGTAGTCGGCCTCGTACTCGTTGCCGTGTTCGAGCATGCCCTCGACCACCACGTCCAACTGCTCGAAGTTGACGTAGGCGTCGCCCGTACCGTGGAAGTTGTAGAGAGGAGCCTCGTACTGGTCGAAGTGGGTCTTGGGGCTCGCGGCCGCCCACTCGTCGTCGGCCTCCCACGGGTTGCCGCCGAACACGATTGACTGCGAAGATGCGACCGCGGGGAACTTGGTCTCGCTGGCCCAGTCCTCGTATAGCTGGACGTCCGCGAGGCCCGCGAGGTTGACGCCCACGTCGAACGCCTCCGGGTGTGTGCCGAGTATCTGGAGGGTGGCGTACCCACCGTACGAGAGGCCCCAGATTCCCACCTTCTCGGAGGTGAACGACAGGTCCCGGAGGTAGTCGGCTCCGGCCACCACATCCTCCATCTCGTCGCGGCCGTACCCGTCGAAGAGCGCCTGCCGGAACTCCTTCCCGTAGCCGATGCCGCCCCGGTAGTTGACGACGAGGCCGACGTACCCCCGCCGAGCGAGATACTGGTGGAAGGCGTAGGCGAGGCCGTACGACCGCGAGGGGTGCCAGCCGTCGCGCATCTGGCGCATCGGCCCGCCGTGAACCCAGACGACGGCGGGGAGATCGCTCGCCCCATCTTCGACCGCGTCGGTCTCGCGAGGGTCGAGCAGATAGCCCTCGATCTCCCGCCCGTCGAAGCTCTCGAACCTGACTCGCTCGGGGGAAATCGGGTCGGCGGGCCACTCCGCGACCGCAGACTCGGTGAGTCGCGCCGGCCCTTCGTCGGAGGCTTCGTCGAGCGCGGCGACCCTGACCTCGGGCGACAGTCCGGCCTCGGCGTGGACGTACGCGAGGCGGTCGCCGTCGGGCGAGGGCCGGGGATGGACGTTCGTGCCCTCGGAAGTGACTGCCGGCGTCACCTCGCCCGTCTCCGCATCCGCGGCGAAGACGTGACGCTGGCCGAGGTCCCGGCGGTTCGACGCGAACAGGAGCGTCCGGTCGTCGGCCCACTGCGGGGCCGACCCGGCCACGCCCTTGTCCTCGAACTCGCCGGAGGTTAGCTGGCGGCGCTCGCCCGATTCCGCGTCCACGACGTAGAGGTGGTCCCACCCGTCGAGCGGGAGGAAGACGGCGAGTCGGGTCCGGTCGGGCGAGACGGTCGGCGCGCCCCACTTGTCGGCGATTCGCTCGAAAGCGAGGCGGCCGTCGGCGAGCCACGCCGGATTCGAGCAGGCGGCGGTGCCGTCGGTCCGCCAGACGAGGTCGCCGGTCTCGGCGTCCGCCACGCCGACCTGCCACGTCTCCCGGTCGGTGAACGAGAAGGCGAGGCGGTCGTTCGATTCGGACCACGCCAGCATCCGCTCGCTGGGGAGGAACGTGTCGTGGATCGGAAGGTCGAGGAGTCGCTCGACGCCGGAGTCCGCGTCGCGGACGCACACCCGGCCGTCCCGGTAGAACGAGAGTCGCCGGCCGTCCGGGGACCACTCGTGGTGGGACTCGCCATCGGGCGACTCCGAGACGAGTCGCACCGAGCGCTCGCCCGGGTCGGCGCGGTAGGTCTCGCCCTCGTCGGTCGCTATCACGAGGTCGGCGGGCCGGGAGTCGGGACCCCACTCGAACCCGGTGACGTGGCCCTCGCCGGGCGAGACGCGCCACGCATTCTCGGCCGCCGCGGACGCGTCGGCCGCGGACGCGTCGGCCGCGGACGCGTCAGGTGTGGGTGTGTCAGCGACCACGAGGGCGTGGCCGTCGTCCTCGTAGACGAGCGCGGCGATGAATCGGCCGTCGCCCGACCATTCGGGTGCACCGGGGTACTCCACGTCGAGCACGTCGGCGATGGAGAGGTCCGTCATCGGTACTCCCCCTTCCGCCTGCCGAGTTTGTCGAGAAAGAGGTTCAGGACCTTCTGTTCGCCCTTTCGGAGGTGTTCGAGCACGGTCGGATTGCTCACGTCGAGGCGGTCGGCGACCTCGTTGGCCGACACCTCGCGGGGCCAGTTGTAGTAGCCGATTCGCTGGGCCTCCACGAGGCTCTCGGTCTGGCGGTCCGACAGGCGGTCGTACACCTGATCGACGAAGTCGGCGAACTCCACGTTCTCCTCCGGGTCGGCCTGATGGATGGCGTCGATATCCACGTCGTACTCCTCGCGCATCGACTCGACCTCGTCGCCCAACTGGTCGGCCTTCACGAGGACGGTCCAGTACTCGACGCCCCCGGTGATGTACACCGGTTCGACCGGCATGAACTCCGAGTTGACCATGTCGGGGACGATGCTGGTGTTCCGGTCGTAGTTGACGACGACCCGCGCGCGCTCCTCGGACTGTTTCAGCACCGCCACCTCGTCCACTGCAGTGTGGTCGTCGATGGCTTCGATGAACTCCGCTATCGGCACCTCGCCGTCCGAGACGAGCAGCAGGTCGGCCTTGACCTGCTCGTCGGTCGGGTACAGCGACTTCTCGAGGACGTGGGTGCCCGGGAGGTCGTCGGTCACTTCGAGCATCCAGCAGTTGGTGTGCCAGAGGTGGAGTTCGACCTTCTTGTACGAGACGTCTCCGTCGTCGGGGTCGGCGACGCGCGTGACGTTCATGATAGTACTACAGTTCGGAGAGACCACATCATTCTTCCGCCGATTTATCTCAGTAACAATCGATTACTCAAAAAATGGCTCCTCGATAGCCGGGTCACTCCACGTCCGGAACGACGCCGTGGCCCGGCATCCTCACACCAGTCGCGTCGCCAGTTCGAAGCTCTCGTCCAGGTCCTCGTCGTACCGGTCGTGGTCCGGATCGAGACT
Organism: Halobacteriales archaeon SW_6_65_15; assembly: GCA_003023465.1. Taxonomy (GTDB): domain Archaea; phylum Halobacteriota; class Halobacteria; order Halobacteriales; family Haladaptataceae; genus Halorussus. The sequence goes on from PXSM01000111.1 coordinate 4,532, forward strand.
GTCCACGACCACCTCGTCCGCGCTCCCGTATGCGTGGACGAACTCCGCGCCGCCGAGACTCAGTGCGACGTGTCCGGGGAAGAAGAGGAGGTCGCCCGGTTCGAGTTCGTCGCCCGATACCTCGTCGCGAGCGACCGCCTCGCCCATCCGTCGCTGGAGGTCGGCGTCCCGCGGGAGGGTGAGGCCGTTCCGGCGGTAGGCCATCCACGCCAGCCCCGAGCAGTCGATGCCCTCGACGGTCGTCCCGCCCCAGACGTACTCGGTCCCGAGGTACTCGCGGGCGGTCTCGACCACTGCCTCGCCAGCGGTCGTCGCCGGAACCTCCGCCACGGCGTCGGCCGGGAGTGCGTGTTCGACGCCGGTTCGGAACCGCACGCGAACTGGTTGGTCGTCGGAACTGCTCGCGGCGTCGGCTTCGGATTCCTCCGGTCCGACGATCTCGCACTCGGTGCCCGCGTAGAGGGTCCCGGGGTCGGCTTCCACGTCCACCCGGCCGACGGTCACCGCGGCGTCGGCGTCGATCTCCTCGACCGCCCGGAGGTGCTCGCGCGCCACCCACCCGACGTAGCCGTCCGGGGTCCGGACGCGCCGCCATTCGCCGCCGCTGTTGCCAGTGCTGCCGCAGTCGTACGCGGTGAGTTCCGCGCCGTAGAGCGCCTGCGTCACCTGTTCGGCGTCGTCTCGGGGGTCGCCCCGAACCGGCGCGATGGGCGCGGTGACGGTCCGCGCGCGGGCCGACTCCTCCAGCACGGTCACGTCCGAGGCGGCGACCGGCAGGTCCGCGACCGCTTCGACGGCCTCCACGGCGCGCGCCTTCAGGTGGTCGGTCAGCACGGTCCCCGACAGGACGACCGCCCCGCCGACGCGCTCCGCGGACACGTCGAAGACGGTGACCCGGGAGTCGGGCGCGTGGTCGATCTCGCACCTGCACAGGACGTGGCGGAGTCGGTCGGGCGCGGACATCTTCTCTGCCGAACTGTCCCCTCCGGGATGATAAATGTTGACATATCTATGCTGGGTGCTCGGTTGTTCAGGTTCTACCTCGGCGCGCGCTGGCGCGGCCTCCGTGCCGATCGCAACGGAACGAAGTGCAGTGAGAAGCGCAGGAGGCTGGGGAGGTTCGAGGCGCGGTGCTGTCGCGGTGCGGTTCTCATTGGCTTCGGGAGTAGCTAGCTTCTCTGTTCTTCCACAGTTTCTTCGTTTTAGAAAGCCCCCGCCCGGTCGCGGTCGCTGCGGGACATATTCGGGCTCTCCGCACAGTCCGCCCGAATAGGGGTCGGCCAGACGACCGAGTTGAACGCGACCGGCGGCCCCTTTCATCCACCCAAACGGTGGTTTGCGGGACCGAGCGAGTCCCGGTGGATAACGTACTTCCTCGGCCAGCTACCAATATGTAGGGACGTCATAGCTATCTATAGGGTCCTTTAGAGATTGTACAGTTGTTTCAATGCGTAAACCCCGCCCCGACGTAAACGTTTACGAAAACGCAAACGTCCAGTCCTAGAACTCGGTGACGACCTCGATGCCGACCGTCCCGTAGTCGCTCATGGCCGCGAGGCGGTCGGGCACGTCCGCGAGCGAGACCTCCGCGGTCACGAGTTCAGCGGGCGAGACGGTGCCCCGGTCCATCATCCGGAGGAGTTCGTCGTATCTGGTCGGGGGCATCCCGCGGGAGCCGAGGAAGGTGACCTCGCGCATCGTCATGGCGTCGGTGGGCAGGGCGACCTCCCCGCGTTCCTCGTCGGTCGTCAGACCGAGTTGGAGGTGCTGGCCGCGTTTGCGGAGGCTGGCGATGGAGTTCCGGCAGGTCTCGGCGACCCCGAGCGCGTCCACGGAGACGTGCGCACCGCCGGACGAGGTTCGGCGAGACTCGCGCTCGCTCTGCTCGCGCTCACCCCCACCGTCGGTGACTCCTCGAATCGTGCCGGGTACGTCGCCAGTCTCGGCGTTCACCGTCTCGTCGGCCCCCAACTCGCGGGCTTTCGCTAGCTTCTCGTCGTCGAGGTCCACCGCGACCACGTTCGCCCCGAGCGCGTCCGCGACGTGGACCGCCGAGAGACCGACGCCGCCGCAGCCGTGGACCGCCACCCAGTCGCCGGGCGCGAGGTCCGCGCGGTGGGCGAGACCGTGGTACGCCGTGGCGAATCTGCATCCGAGGCTCGCCATCTCAGCGGGCGAGACGCCGGCCAGCAGGTGGACCGCGTTGTAGTCGGCGTAGGGGACGCGGACCTGCTCGGCGAACGCCCCGGGCGCGTCGGCCTCGAACCCGAGCGCCAGCCCCTCCTCGCAGACGTTGCCGTGGCCGTTCCGGCAGAGCTCGCAGTCGCCCTGGCCGAGGTTGAACGGGACGGCGATGCGGTCGCCCTCGCGGATTCGCTCGACTCGCTCACCGACCGCGACGACGGTCCCGGCGGGTTCGTGCCCGAGAATCTGGCCCTCGGGGACTTGGTCGTCGGCCCATTCGCCGTGCCCCTGCCACGCGTGCCAGTCGCTCCGGCAGATGCCGCAGGCCTCGGTCTCGATGACGACGCCGTGGGGGTCGGGTTCGGAGTCCGGCACGTCTTCGATTTCGAGGGGTTCGCCGTACTCGCGCAGAACTGCGGCCTTCATGGGCGAACGATTCGTTCGTGAGCGGTTAAATCGGTGGGTCGCGGCCAAGGGTACTGGTTCTGTCTCGAAGCCAATAGAATCGACCAGCTACCGATCAGGTTCCGTGACGATAGCCATCGGCGGCCCCTCAACCGCGGCAGTGTAAATCGTCTGATCCGTGACGACCGGCTCGAACGTCCAGTGGGTCGTGATACGAAACGGCCAGTCGTTAGTCACGCTCCCGGTAACTGCATCGGCTCCGTAGAGGTATCCGCGTCCAACCACGAAATACACCGTATTGCCTGCGACCACCGGCTGCGTCCCGATTCCGTCGAACTGGGATTTCGGAAACTCGACGTCGAACGCCCACTCGTCACGCGTCGTTCCCGTTCTGGGATTCACGGCATACAACTGTTTCCCGGCGACGTACACCGCGTCGTTTCCGACAGCAACGTGGCTGAACGATGACGCTCCTGGCGTACCTCGTCCTCGTAGCCGAGCACGTAGACGGTATCGTTGGCGACCGTTGGGGGAAAACTCAACCCTCGCCGCGTGAACGGCCAGCCGTCCCGAACTGTTCCCGTGGTTGCATCGATAGCATAGACGCTATCGGTGGTACCAGCATAGACCGTTTCGTCCGTAACGGCTGGACTCCCGACGGTCTTCGTCGGGGCTTCGCAAGGCCATCCATCACGGAGGGTTCCGGTCCGGGCATCGATCCCGTAGACGTTCGTTCCGCTCGAAAAGTACACCGTGTCCCCGTCGACAATCGGGACCGTTCGGTACGTCGGATTCGGCAACTCGACAGTGAAGTTCCACTCGTCGGGTACGGCACCCGTCTCTCTATCGATAGCGTAAACGTGCCCGTACTCGGTGTCGACGGCATACACGGTATCGTCGGTTACCGCCGGGGTGACGGTTACGCCAGCGGGCTCCGTGAACGGCCAGTGCTCGCGCGTCGTTCCATCCTCGGAATCAATCGCGTAGACGCCGCTATCACGCGTCCCGACGTAGACGGTCCCGTCGGCGACGACGGGAGGGCTCGCCGTTACGTACGGCTCGAACTCCCATTTAATCGTCAGTGGTGGCGCAGGTCCCGACGCGGCGGTCGCATTCGCACGAGTAGGACCACCGCCAGCCATCGACCACTCGCCCGTGCTCGCTTGGCCATCCG
>PXSM01000112.1:0-880 GCA_003023465.1 Halobacteriales archaeon SW_6_65_15
CCCGCCGATCAGGTAGAACCAGCCCAGCGTCGTCACCATCAGTCGTCGCCCTCCGCTTCGGTCTCGGTCGCCCCGGGTTCGACCGCCGCGAACTCCAGCCCGTGGCTGATGGCCTCGCCCGTCTGGGTGTCGAACAGGTGGACCCGTTCGCGGTCGAGGACGACCTCTACGTCCTGCTCCTCGGCGATGTCCGAGGAGGGATCGACGCTCATCAACAACTGGTTCTGGGGCTGTTCGGGCGTGGCCTCCATCCGGGCCTCCTTCCCGCCGGTCAGCAGGTAGACGAATATCTCGTCGCCCATCGGCTCCAGCACGTCGGTCCGCGCGGGGATGGACTGGGTCGGGTTGGTGACGTTCTCGCTCTTCTCGCGGGGGTACACGTCCTCCGGGCGGACGCCGAGGGTCACGGGGTCGCCCTCCGCGACGCCCGACAGCTGTCCGGGTTCGAACGCCACGTCGAAGTCCTCGGTGGCGAGACCGTTGGGCGCCACCTCGCCCTCCACGAAGTTCATCGACGGCGACCCGATGAACCCGGCGACGAACAGGTTCGCGGGTTCGTTGTAGCAGACCAGCGGCGGCGCGATCTGCTGGAGTTCCCCCTGGTTGATGATGGCGATGCGGTCGGACATCGTCATCGCCTCAGCCTGGTCGTGAGTGACGTAGATGATGGTGGTGTCCAGTTCCTTGTGGAGTCGCTGGAGTTCGGTCCGCATGTGGACCCGGAGCTTAGCGTCGAGGTTGGCCAGCGGCTCGTCCATCAGGAACACCTCGGGCTCGCGCACGATGGCCCGCGCGATGGCGACCCGCTGGCGCTGGCCGCCCGACATCTCGTCGGGCATGCGCTCCAGCATCCCCTCCAACTGGACGATGTCGGCCGCGC
>PXSM01000112.1:966-8962 GCA_003023465.1 Halobacteriales archaeon SW_6_65_15
CTCGGTGGGCTTGGTCAGCCCCGCGATGGTCTCCAGGGTGGTCGACTTCCCACAGCCCGAGGGGCCGACCAGCGTGACGAACTCGCCGTCCTCGATCTCGAGGTTCATGTCGTCGACCGCCGTTACGTCCGCGTAGCGTTTCGTGACGCCGTCCAAGATGACTTTGCCCATTGTGTATCACTCCTTGAGTGCTCCTGCGGTCAGTCCGCTCACGATCTTCTCCTGTGCCACGACCACGAGGATGGCCACCGGCAGGACGCCGACGATGCTCGCGGCCGCCATCAGGTTGTACAGCTCCGAGTACTGGCCCTGGTAGTTGAGGATGCCCCAGACGATGGGAGCCCACTGGTCGGCTTCCCCGCTGGTCATCAGGAACGAGAAGAAGAACTCGTTGTACACCGAGATGAACGTCAGCACGCCGGCCGTGGCGACCCCCGGCGCGGACAGCGGCATGATGACCCGGAACAGCGCGCCCAGCCGCGTCGTCCCCTCGATGCGTGCGGCGTCCTCCAGCCCGTCCGGAATCTGGCCGTAGAACGTCGAGAGGATGAAGATAGACAGTGGCATGAACAGCGCACTGAACGGTAACACCATGGCGAACGGGGTGTTGAACAGGTCCGGATGATCAACATCAGAATCCCCTTCCCGGGGAAGTCCAACCGGCCGAACACGTAGCCTGCGAGACTCGCCAGCACCAGCACGATGGCGGTGGTCGAGATGCCGAGCACGAAGCTGTTGAACATGAAGATGTGGAACGGCACGGTCTCGAACACTTGGAGGAACGCCTCGGGGTTGAACCCGTTCGGCGTCGGCGGGAAGCCGAAACCGATGATGGCCTCGTTGGGCGTCAGCGCCAGCACCAGTAGCCAGTAGAACGGGAACAGCGTCGTGAACAGGAAGAAAACCATGGCGACGTAGAACATCGCGCGGTACACCTTCTCGGGGTTCTGAATGGCCGAACTGGCCCAGCGAGCGAACGGTCCTTTCTCGGGCTCTGTCTCCGTTGCCATCGTTAGCGTCCCTCCCGCGTCGTCGTCTGACTCTCTCCAGTCGTGGTTGGACTCTCGCCCGTCATGGTCGGACTCGCTTCCGTCGTGGTCGGGCTCTCTCCCCTCATGATCAGGCCATCTCCTGCGTGTCCGCGTACTTCACGATGTACACCGAGACGACGACGCCGATGAGCGCGGCCGTGATGAACGCGACCGCGGCCGACGTGCCGTACATCCGCGACCCCTGGAACGTCGTGACCACCAGACACGACAGCGACGGCACCGTGTTACACCCGACGACCGTCTCGATGAGGCCGTAGATGCGCATCGCGCCGATGGTTCGGAACAGCATCGCCACCAGCACGGACGGTAACACCAGCGGCAGGGTGATCATCTTGAACTGTTGCCACTTCGACGCTCCGGCGACCCGGCCCACGTCGTAGAGGCTCCGGTCGACGCTCTGGAGCCCCGCGAGGATGATGAGCGCCATGAACGCCGAGGTCTTCCACACGTCCGCGACGACGAGGATGATGAGCGAGTCCACCGGCGTGGCCAGCGGCGTCTCGCCCAAAATGCCGAGTTGCTGGAGTATCGTCGGGTTCTCGGGATTCACGAGGAAGCCGATGCCGGGCTGGAACAGCAGGTAGAAGATCATCCCCTGAATGACGATGGGAATCGCCCACGGGATGATGATGGCGACCCGGACCCACCGACGACCCCGGAAGTTCTGGTCGAGCACCAGCGCCTGCGCGAACCCGACCAGCGTCTCTAAGAAGACGCTGACGACCGTGAAGATGAGCGTCACGGTGAGTGCGCTCGTAAACGGCGCTTTCAGGTCGAAGAACGGCCTGACGAGCAACGCGTCGCGCTGGCCGGACAGCAACTCGACGTAGTTCTGCAGGCCGACGAACTCCCCCAACGCCTCGGCTCCGACGAGGTTGTCCGCGAACAGCGACATCCGGAACGTGCTGAGTAGCGGCCAGAACGCGATGACCGTGAGTAGCACCATCACCGGCGTCAACAGCAGGTACGCGAACTGGGTGTCGCTGAGGTTCTCCACCCATCGGACCGCGGCGACGTACGGCCCCGAGCGTTCGGTCTCCCGAACTCCGCCCTCCGGCATTGCCATAAAAATCGTGTAGGATTTGAAGTGACTTATGCTTATGCGCTCTGTTCGATCTGCTGGAGCTGTTGTTCGAGCTGGCTCATCGCCTGCTCGGGGTTCCCGCCCTGAGCGAACGCCCGATTGACCTGCTGGGCGATCCGCTGGGACTCCTGGGGCCACGCGACCGTCACGGGACGGGGCATGGCGTCCTCGCCTGCCACCCTGACCGAGTCGAGGTACCGTCCCATGATGGGCACCTCCTGCGCCCGGTCGGTGTCGAGCAACTCGGGTTCGGGCGGGAGGAAGCCCAGTTCCTCGAACAGCGCCAGCTTGAACTCCTCGGACATCATCGCCTGCAACACCTTAGCGGCGGCCTCTTGATTGTTGGAGTTCGGGTTGATGGCGTTGTGCCAACCTCCGAGTGCGGCCGTGGTACCTCCGGTTCCGGGGTACTCGGCTTCGTCCTCGGACACCGCGTACGGCAACGGCATCACGCCGAGGTCCTCGCCGAGGTTCTCCTCCTCGCCCGAGATGTTGATGGAGTACGGCCAGTTGCGGTGCATGACCGCGTTGCCGTTGGTGAACGGTTTGCGCGAGGGCTCTTCGGCCCACTGGAGCACGCCCGACGGGGCGATGTCGCCCGCGTAGTCGTCGAGGGTGTTCTGGGCGTCCGAGCCGTGGATGAACGTCCGGACCATCCGGATGGCGTCGTGGACCGGCTGTTCGTTCACGGTGATGGGCCGGTCGCCCACCGGCCCGAAGAGGTTCTCTGTTGCCACTGCATCGGCTCGGTCGCCCACTGATCGAAGTCGTCGTCGCCGTATCCCGCTTCCCGGAGGTAGTTCTTGTTGTACTGCATCGTCGGGAAGTCCGGGAACAGCGGGACCGCGAACAGGTCGCCGTCCGGTCCCTTCGCGGTCGAGACGCTCGCCTCGAAGTACTCGCTGTCGATGGTGTCGATGGCGTCCTGCGGGAACACGTCGCTCTGGCTGAGGTTGAGCAGTTGCTCGCGGGCGACGAACGGGAGCGTCCACCCGCTATCGACGTAGAGGATGTCCGGCTGTCCGCGACCCGCCGAGAGCCACTGCTGGTACTGGTCTCGGCGGTTGTCGGTCACGTTCGGTCCCGCGACGACGTCGATTTCGATGTCCTGCGAGAGCCCGTTGTCGTACAGCACCTCCTGAAGGTTCTCCCACACGTCCCCCTCGAAGTCGGAGTCGGTCGCCCACTGAACCGTGGTCGCGTTCTGCTGGACCTCCCCGACGGCCTCGCCGTCGACGTAGCCGGTCAGACCGACGGCCGCCCCCGAAGCGCCGACGGCCCTGACGAACTGACGCCTAGAAGTACCACTGTCCTCACGTGTCATAATCTGTTACTCCCCCAAACCGAGTAACGACGAACCACCGTATAACAGCTTTGGCCGGCACCCAGCCGAGATGACTGGAACAAACGCCGCTCCGGCCGCGAGATTTCGGTCCGGATGTCGGTTCGGTGTCAAGGTCGCTCCGGCCGGACCCATCCGTTGCGTTACAGATTCGGTGGTTTACATTCCTGCGGTGACCCCCGAGGCACGCGCTACAGGTCCGCGATGGCCCGCGACCACGTCGGTTGCTTGGGCGCTTCGAGTCGCTCCATCTCCGCCTCGGACAGCGACACGTCGAGTGCGGCGACGTTCTCCTCCAGGTGATCGACGCTTCGGGGGCCAATGATCGGTGCGTCCACCACGTCATTATGGAGGAGCCACGCGAGGCTCACCTGCGCCGGAGTCGCGTCCGTCTCGTCGGCGATCGCCTCGACCGCGTCGAGTACCACCCAGTTCTCGTCGGTGAACCGCTCGCGCGCGTCGTCCCTGTCGTACTTGCCCGTCAGGAACCCACCGCCGAGGGGACTCCACGGGATGACGCCGACGCCCTGGTCCTCACAGACCGGCAGGACGTTCTCTTCTTCCTGCCTGTCCACGAGATTGTACTGGGGCTGCATGCACTCGAACCGCGCGTAGTCGTTCAGGTCGCTCTCGGAAAGCGCCTTGGTGAACTGCCACGCCGCCATCGTGGACGCGCCGAGGTACCGCACCTTGCCGGTCTCGACGAGGTGGTCGAGCGCGTGGAGGGTCTCCTCGATGGGGGTCGTCTCGTCCCAGCGGGGTATCTGGTAGAGATCGACGTAGTCGGTGCCGAGTCGGTCCAGACTCGCTTCGATCTGATCGAGGACGTGCTTGCGCGAGAGGCCCTGCTTGTTCGGGCCGTCGCCCATGGGTCCGTAGACTTTGGTCGCGATCACCAGTTCCTCCCGGTCGTAGTCCTCGATGGCTCGTCCGACGATCTCTTCGCTCTCGCCCTGCGAATAGACGTTCGCGGTGTCGAGGAAGTTGATGCCGAGTTCGATTGCCCGGTCGATTATCTTGCGGCTATCCTCCTCGTCGCCGATCATCCACTCGCGGTCGCTCCCGAAGTTCATGCAGCCGAGGCAGAACCGCGAGACTTCGAGGCCGGTGTCGCCGAGTTTCGTGTACTCCATCTCTGTGTCCGGCATGGCCCCGCGTACGACGACGGGGTGTAAAACGGTGGGGGCAACCTCCGACTTAGGGCGAATCTCGTCCGGATATGCTCTGAGAAATCTCGTCTTCAGGGATGCGCTCCGTGACGCAAACAACCCGTCTGGGTGGATGAAAGCCCTCGCCCGGTCGCGCATGGCTTGGTCGTCTCAGCGGCCCCTATCCGAGGCGGTCACGCGAGCGCAGCGAGGGTGACCTCGGAAGAGCGTACCTCTCCCGGCGAATCCGGAGCGTCCGCCGGACGAGCCCCCACCCGCCGGCCGGTCGCGTGGAAGGGATCGACCGGCAGTTGCGAGACGAGTCGCGGCGCGAATCGTGGCGTGAACGGGACGAGGTACCCCCGGAGCGCGATTCGGAACTCAGAATACACGGGCGAGCGGCGGTGTCGGCCCTGTACAGCGGTCAACACGGTGATACTGCTTCTCGCGTGTCTGAGGGTCGCGCGTCGGCGGTCGCGGTCGCTCGCGGCCGCGCTCGGGCTCGGCGGCGCAGTCGCCATCGCGCTCCGGGGGTACCTCGTCCCGTTCACGCCACGATTCGCGCCGCGACTCGTCTCGCAACTGCCGGTCGATCCCTTCCACGCGACCGGCCGGCGGGTCGCTCGGGGGCGACGCCGACGAGGAAACTGGCGAGCAGGTGCTGGCGGCGCTGGTCGAGTCCGGCGTGGTCACTGCGGACGAGGAGGCGGTCTACCTCTCCGGGGAGTTCCGCGAGGCGTGGCGCGCGGAGATGGAGCACCTGCGCCAGCGCAACGACGTGGGACTGGCCAACGCGCTCCAGTCGGCCGCGCCCGAGGGGACCGAGGTGGAGGTGGTCGAACCGACCGCCGACTGGGAGACCGACACCGAGGACTCGTGGTTCGTGGTCTCGGACGGGAGCGGCGACCCCGCGCGGGAGAACTGGCTGACCAGACCGGTCGCGGTCGCCGAGACGGCCGCCGTGTGGGTGCTGAACGACCGGACCACGCTGTCCAGCACCCGGCAGGTGCAGGCGACCGGGCCGCTCCGGACCTTCCTCGAAGCGTGTCCGGCCTGCGACGGGCAGGTCGAGGAGATGACCGCAGTCGAGTGCTGTGGCGGCCCGGGAGGGACGCGAGCGGACGCACCCGACGAGGTGCTGGCCTGCACCGACTGCGGCGCACGCCTCTACACGTTCTGAGTTTCGGGTCTTCCGCGCTCGCTGGCCGCTCAGCGTTCCGGCGGACTCTCGCGGCCGATGCTGATCTCGTGAGCTTCGACGTCCTCCAGCGCCGCGACCTGTCCGCCGACCGTGACCTCGCCCGCGTCGGTCTCGACGGTCATCCCGGCGACGCGCTCGCCGCCCTCGAACGAGAAGCCGACGACCTTCCCTTCCACGACGCGGGCCGCACCGGTCTCGATGTCCCGACCCTCGATAGTGGCGTAGAAGTCGCCTTCGAGTTCCTGAAGTTCCTTGACGCACCGCCGGATGGAGGCGTACCGGCGGGGGAACGGACGGTCCTCGCCGTTGGCTGCGAGGGTGCGCTCGGCGGTGGTCCAGAGGACGGTGCCGAAGAACCCGGAGACGAGGAAGCCGAGCGCCGAGCGATTGAAGATGACGCCGTAGCGGTCCTCGTCGTCCCGGAGGGCGTCCTGGGTGGCGTAGATGGAGTACTCACCGTCTGCGACCGCGATGACCGGCGTCGTGATGCCCCGCCGGGCGCGGGCGGTCGTCGCCACGTCGAGGTAGTCGAAGTCGTCGGGGTCGGGCGCGTCTGCGGCGGGCGTCACCAGCAACTCGATACTGACGCCGTGGTCCATGGCGGCGCTGAGGTCCTCGCGGAACCGCTCCAGCAGGTCCGGGGTCAGCGAGAGCGCGAGTTCGAACTCGGCCTCCTCGATGACGTCTTCGAGGTACCGCAGGATGGTCGAGCGCGACTTGACCAGCGAGACGGCCTCGGTCTCGCGGGCCGGAGCCGTGTAGCGAGCCTCCAACTCGGAAACCATGTCCGTCAGCGACGATTGGATTCCGGAGAAGGCTTCTTTGGGGTCCACCGCGATGACCTTCATCGGGCGCGACTCCCGAAGTTCCACGAGGCCGCGGTCGCTCAGGCTCCGCACCGTGTCGTACACCCGCGGTTGGGGGATGTCGGTTCGGTCCGCGATCTGGCTGGCGGTCAGGTCGCCGTGTTCGAGCACGGTGAGATAGGCGTCGATCTCGTACTCCCCGAGGTCGAACCGCTCGCCGACCTGCTCGATGGACACTCGAAGGTCGTCGGAGGTCATGTACGTGACCACACACGCCGGTGGTAAATGATTTATTCGGTTTCGAGTAGCACGTACTTCCGAAAACGGGTTTTATCACTGCAGTTGTCGGACCGGACGTTTCCGCGTTCGGGCGCGGGTCCGAAATGAATACCGTAGTACCGGCGACCAGAGAGTATCTCATCGAACACCGCATCTCGTGACAGGTAACGGCCAAAGAAAATATCTAACGTCTGTCCTAAGCCGCAGGGCGGGGGAGCATGATAGAAGACCACACACGGCGCACAGTACTCAAAACGCTCGGATTCGCGGGGTCGGCCGCGCTGGTCGGCGGTGCAGCGACCGGTTCGGTCGTGGCGGACGACGACCGGGCATACGTTCGAGTCGCCCACGCGGTCCCCGACGCGCCGGCGGTGGACGTGTTCGTGAACGGCAACGCGGTTCTGGAAGGCGTCGAGTTCGGCACCATCAGCGGCTACCTCGAACTCGACCCGGGCGAGTACACCTTCGAGGTGGCACCGGCGGGGCAGGGCCGAGAATCGGCCGTCCTCAAGGCGACCACGCCGGTGAGCGCGGCCACGTTCTACACGGTCGCGGCAGTCGGCACGCTCGACCGGATCGACGCCGCGGTCCTGACCGACAGGCCGACCAGACTTCGCGCGGTCCACTTCGCACCCGACGCGCCGGCCGTGGACGTGGCGGTCGCGGACGGCCCCGTGCTGTTCGAGGGGGTACAGTTCGGCGACGTGAGCCAGTACCTGACGGTGAAGCCCGGCACCTACGACGTCGTGGTCCGGGTGTCCGAGTCCGGCGAGGCGGTGGCGACCTTCGAGGGCCTCTACCTCGGACCCAGCACGACGTACTCGGCGTTCGCGCTCGGGACGGTGGCCGACGACGACGCGCCGTTCACCCTCGAACTCGTGACCGACGAGGCTGGCGAGTAGCCCGAGACCGGGTAACCAGTCCGCGAAACAACGACTTGCGTTCCAATTTTTTCGAGCACCCGACCGCAACGGCTCGACCGCGCGCTTGAGGTCCGCAAGGGACACCTCTCGACCCCGATAGTAGCGGTAGACGTGGAGGACCATCAGGGTCGCGTCGCGGTCCTCGGCGATGCTGACCGCCT
>PXSM01000113.1:0-12028 GCA_003023465.1 Halobacteriales archaeon SW_6_65_15
GGTGGAGCCGTGGAACGACTCGGTGGCCCACGACGACTGGCTGTTCGTCCACGTCGATGCTACCGGCGTCAGGGGCGCGCTCTCGAAGAACCAACTCGACGGCGACGGCAACATCATGCAGGTCGACTTCCGCCAGACGAACCCGCCGATGAACGGCAACAGCAACGAGTTCACGGGCGCGTCGGTCGAGCGCGTGCTCACGCCCGCCGGGACCGAAGGGTTCTATCTCGCCGTGGACACTGGCGACCACGACATCGAACCCGGCCACAGGTACGAGATGACCTTCACCGTCCCGGCGGACAGTCCGCTGGCCGACGAGCGCGAGACCGCCTCCGGGGAGATTCGGGTGGTCGAGCGCCGGGTCGATATCGACCGCAAGGGTCCGGGCAACGCGGTCGAGGTCGAGAACCAGACCGCTATCACTGGGTCCACGACCCTGACGCCCGGCACGACCATCAACATCTCGGCGCGGGACCCCGACCCCAACCCGTTCCTCATCCCGGAGACGGTCACGGTCGGCGACGACCGGTCCTTCGGGGTGACGATGGACTTCTCGTCGCTCGAACCCGGTCGGGAGTTCGAGTTCCGGCTCGCCGATCAGGGGCGGACCATCCCGGGCGCGGTCGCAGGTGGCAAGACGACGACCACGACGGAGCCTCCGACAGAGACCACCACGACGACCACCACGACGGCGACGAGCAACGAGTCCGAGGGTGGTGAGTCCGAATCGACGACCACGACCACGACGGAGACCACCGTCGAGGGCCTCACGCAGGTCGCCGTCGATGCGACCGGGCGAGAGTTGACCCAGCAGGCCGGACAGGGCAACTCCTCCGAGGAAAATAATGGGCTGGTCCCGGGATTCGGCCCGGTCGCGGCGGCCGCGGCCCTGCTTTCGGCCGTACTGCTGGCGATTCGGCGGCGGTAGGTTCTCGGTAGACTGTTATTTTGCCATCCGGCGCGCGCAGGAGCGGCTCTCGTGCCGCGACGAGCACGCGCGAGGGACGAGTAACGGAACGCAGTGGAGTGAGTAACGCAGGAGGCTGGGGAGGTACGAGGCTGTCGCGGGGCGGTGCGGTTGCGGTTTGATTTGCTCAAGTGATAGCTAGCTTCGTGAAGTTGTTCACGTCCACGATGTAGTGCGGTCTCCATCTCTCCTCGACTCAAGAGATCGTTCATCAGCTTCATCGGATTCCCTGCCTGTCCCGCGAAAACGAACCGACCTGACGAGAAGCCGAGAAAATGGATTCGCTGCACGGTCGCACATCACCCAACGAAAGACAGGTCCGACGTTTTATATACAGGGCCTGAGGATATGGACGCGAGTACGGTGTCCCCGCGGTGAAAGCATGTTGCAGGGAATGAACCAGTCCGAGTTCGGGCAGTTCGTGGCGGCCCTCTGGGAGCAGCAGGGCTGGCAGACGCAGGTTAAGCGCGACGACGGCCGGGTGTTCGTCGCGGTCCAGCGCCCCGAGACCGGCGAGGAGGGACTGATCTGGGCCATCCCCGACGAGGGCGAGGTCGGCGGCAAGCAGGTCCAGCAGTTCCGGTCGCTGTGCGACGACTACGACGTGAACGAAGGTGCCATCGTCACCGGCGGCACAGTCTCCGACCACGCCGAGAAGGTGGCCGAACTCGCCCTGGGGGAGAACGTCCCGGTCATTCTGGACGTCTCGGGCTACCTCGACGAGGGTGGTGCGGGGACGGACTCCGACGACTCGCCGCTCGACCAAGTGCGGGACCTCGCAGCTGGGGCGGCCTCACTCGCCTCGGGGAAGCTCGGGGTCGCCGCCGTAGTGGTCGTCGCCCTCCTCGCCACGGGCCTCCTCTTCGGCTCCTCGATTTCCTTCGTCGGCGGAAGTGGCGGCGGACCCATCTCGGCCGAGTCCGTCTCGCCCGACAACAGCACCACCAGCCTCCACGTCGATTGGAACGCGAAGGTGAACGACACCATCGACCCCAACGAGTCCGACGACCAGGCCTACTACGCCCCCGAGGGGAAGGAGTTCGTGATCGTCCGGATGAGCATCAACAACACCGGCAACGAGTCGGCGGAGCTGAAACAGGCCGCATTCAAGCTCAGAACCGAGGAGCGAACCTACGGCTACCAGCTACTGGCCGACCACGACGGGTTCCTCGACTTCCCCATCTCGCCGGGCCAACACTACGTCGGCTGGACGGTGTTCACGGTGCCGGAGGGAACCACGGGGACGCTCGTGTACGACCAGAACGAGACCCTCGTCACGGTCGCCGTGGAGTTCGAGCGCGATCAGGGTCTCCCCGTGAACGTAACTCAGCAGTAGAGAATCGACTATGCGGGGTGGAGAAATGTTTTTATTTCTCTTGCATATAATCAGTTGTTCATCAGTGCTAGCGAGTTAGTCGAGATGCGAGTCGAAACACTTGCAGGTAAGTCAGGGCGGTGAAGTTAGCTACTGCCGAAGCCAATGAGACCGCACCGTCCCGCTACGCCCCGCACCGCGAGAACCACACGCCTCCCCAGCCGATTGCGCGTCTCGGCCTCCGCTTCGCTCCCACGAGCCTGCGTTCGCATCGCTCCCGCAGACGCCAGCGCACGCCGGGAGGTCAGTGGAGATTGGAGCTATCGTGCCGAATGTCACACCGGCAACTAGTTCGCCAGCGTTCGGCGTCGAGTCCCTCGTGTTCTCCGAAACCGGCAGAATCCGTGGCCGGGCAAGGCTTTTGATGGCTCCGGCCTAATCCGGTGGTATGTGCCCTAACCGGGCCGTCTTGCAGAACGCCCTCGAACGCGGCGAACAGGAGGGCGGCAGCGTCGAGTTCAAGGAACGCCTCACCAAGGACCTGCACCTCGCCGAAGGGCGGATGGAGAGCCTCGCGGCACAACTCCGCCACCGGGTGCTGTCGGGGGACGGCGAAGCCACCTACGTGGTCGGAGTCACCGACGACGGGGGTATCGCGGGAATCAGTCAAGACGCCTTCTCGGAGTCGATGGACGTACTGAGCCTGCTGGCCGAGGAGGCGGGTGCGCACATCGAGGACGTGCAGACGTGGGGCATCGAGGACGGATCGGCGGTTCGCAATCCCGACCGCAACGAGAACCCCGACGGGCTGGTCGGTGTCGCCACCGTCTGCGAGGGCGCGATGCTCGACACCGACAGTGAACACATCGTGGTCGGCACCGCGGGTCACGTCGATCACGGCAAGTCCACGCTGGTCGGGTCGCTGGTGACCGGCCAACCCGACGACGGCGAGGGCGGGACTCGGGGCTACCTCGACGTACAGCCTCACGAGGTCGAGCGCGGCCTCTCGGCGGACCTCTCGTACGGCGTCTACGGCTTCGACGGCGAGGGGCCGGTCCGGATGGACAACCCCCACCGGAAGTCCGACCGGGCCCGCGTCGTCGAGGAGGCCGACCGGCTCGTCTCCTTCGTCGACACCGTCGGCCACGAGGCCCGACCAAGACCACCCGCGAGCATCTGGGCGTCCTGCTCGCGACAGAGCTACCGACCATCGTCGCCATCACCAAGGCCGACATGGTAAGCGAGGAACGGGTCGCTGAGGTCGAGCGCGAGGTTGAGCGCCTCCTCCGTGACGTGGACAAGACGCCCCTGCGGATCGAGCGTCACGGAATCGACGCCGCCATCGAGGAGATCGGCGAGAGCGTCGTCCCGGTGCTCACCACCAGCGCGGTCACGATGGAGGGGCTGGACACCCTCGACGAACTCTTCGAGCGCCTGCCCAAGACGACCGCCGACTCGGGCGACTTCAGGATGTACATCGACCGGACCTACTCGGTGACCGGGGTCGGCGCGGTCGCCTCGGGCACCATCATGTCGGGCGAGGTCGAGGCGGGCGACGAACTCCTGCTCGGGCCGATGGCCGACGGGGCCTTCCGCGAGGTGGAGGTCCGCTCCATCGAGATGCACTACCACCGGGTGGACAAGGCCAAGGCGGGCCGCATCGTCGGCATCGCCCTGAAGGGCGTCCGGGAGGCCGACGTCGAGCGCGGGATGGTGCTCCTCCCGGCCGAGGCCGACCCCGAACCCGTCCGCGAGTTCGAGGCCGAGGTCGTCGTCCTCAACCACCCGACCCGCATCGGCGACGGCTACGAGCCGGTCGTCCACCTCGAAACCATCAGCGAGGCGGTGGAGTTCCCCCCCCACGGCGGCCAGCTCCTGCCCGGCGACTCGGGCACCACGACGGTCCGGTTCAAGTTCCGGCCCTACCTCGTCGAGGAGGGCCAGCGGTTCGTCTTCCGAGAGGGCCAGAGCAAGGGCGTCGGGACCGTGACGGACGTGGATTCGGGCGGCGACTCGACGCGATAGACCCGTGGATCGCGACCGCGTCGTCGAACTCGTCGTCCGACTGTTCGCAGGTCTCCTGTTCGGAATCAGTGTCCTCGGACTCGTCTTCGCCCTCCGAGACGGCGAGGGGATCGTCACCCCCCTGTTTGCCGTCTACCTCACGGGGGTGCTTCTCGGCGGCGTACTCTGGAATGCGACGAGAACCCCAGTCTGGCAACTCACCTTCTTCGGAGGCGTCGCCCTCTGGGGCGGCTGGGAGTACGCGGCGACCGGCGACTGGTTCTCGCTCCTGCTCGCAGTGATTGGCGTCGTGATGGTCGTCGCGAATCTGCTGAACCTTCGATGACGCTCGGCGTTTCCTACGGTTCCGAAGTGCGCTGGTGCCACGGCGGCTCCGCCAGATCAGCCAGCGACTCGAAGGAGTGGTGCGGCTCGGGGTCCGGTTCGACCCCGTTCTCGGCCGGAACCCAGACCGACTGCAATCCAGCGGCGTGTGCCCCTGCCACGTCCGAGGACAGTGAGTTACCGACGTGAACTGCCCGCGAACAGTGCGACCCGAGGGCGTCCAGCGCCACCTCGAAGGGTTCGGGGTCGGGCTTGGCCGAGCAGTCGTGGCCCGCGAACACCGTCGTCTCGAAGTGGTCCGCGAGACCGGCGGCCTCCAGTTTTGTGGACTGCATCCCCGGCGGGCCGTTGGTGACGAGTCCGACCGCGTGGTCCGCGGCGAGGGCCTCCAGCACCTTGGTCGCGCCCGGAACGAGCTCGACCCGCGAGTGGTCGCGCGCCTCGGCGAAGGCCTCGGCGACCGCCCGGCCGCGCTGTTGTACCGGTCGAAGTACGCCTCGACCTCGAAGAAGGGGTCGATTCCGGCGCGCTCGAACGCGACGTCGAGGACTTCGCCGGTCGAGCGTTCGTACTCCACGAGGGTGTCATCGAGGTCGAACAGCACGGTGTCGATGTCTGCGGCCATGTGGTCGGAATGGGGTTGGAACCCGACGGTCAAAAGTCGTGTCGGTGAACCGCCTGTCACATGTAAGTAGTTTTGCAGCACAGGAGGCTAACCATTAAGTTGGGGCTGTGATAACTGAAATCGAATGGCTGGCGAAGATGTCAGCGGGGCGTCCCGAACCCCGGACGACTCGCTGGAGGGGTGGCTCGACGCGAAGGCCGAGGAGCTCGGCCTGACCCGCGAGGAGCTGCTGGCGCGGCTCCGGAACGGCGGCGGGTCCGATGGTTCGGAAGCCAGCGACGCCGACGGCGCGGACGACGACTTCAGCGAGCTTCGGCGGGAGTTCGCCGACCACCTCGCCGAGGCGCAGGCGGAGTTCGAGTCCGAGCTGGCCGACGTGGAGCGGGACCTCGAATCCGAGGTGGCCGAGGTCGAACGGGAGTTCGAGTCGATGATCGAGGACGTGCGCGCGCCGACCGCCTCGCCGAGGAGTTCGAATCGCTCGCTGAGACCGTCGCGGAGCTGGACGAGCAGGTCGAGACCGGCTTCGAGAACTACGAGGACGTGCTGGAGTACCTGACCGACGCGACCGACGACCTCGAAGCCAAACTCACCACGCTCGCCGGGGTGGTCGTGGAACTCCGCGACCGGACCCAGACGCTGTCGGCCCGCCACGCCTCGCAGGCCGCGGCCGACGAACTCGCACACCTCGCCAACCGCCGGGGCATCGAGAGCGCGAAGTGCAGCCACTGCGGCGAGACGGTCCACATCGGCCTGTTGGCCGAGCCGAACTGCCCCCACTGCGCCAGCACCTTCAACGACGTCGAGCCCAAGCAGGGCCTGTTCGGATCGGCCCGCCTCGTGGTCGGCGACCCGCCCGCACTGGAGGGCGAGCGCGCCGACTGGGACGTCGGAAGCGTGATGGACGCCGACGCCACCGACCTCAGCGAGGCCCTCGACGCCATCATCTCGGAGGACGACGAATGAGCGACGACGGCGATGCTCCCCCCGAGCCTCGAAATCGGGACGGCGACGAGCCGCCCCGCAACGACGAACCCCTCGGCGACATCGCCGCGGAGGTCCGCGAGCGAACGGGCGACGACCGGGGGTCCCGCCGGAGCGACCAGTCCGCGCGCGAGGGACCGCTGGCCGACGTGGCCTCGGAGGTGGACGAGCGACGGCGCAGGCGCGAGGAGTCCGACAACTTCGAGTCGGTCGAGGTGGGCGAACTCGACGGCGAGAAGCTCTGGCAGCAGTTGGCCGAGGGCGACGACGGCCCGACGGTGACGGTTCCGCCGGAGGAGGCCCCCGAGGCCGAACCGGACGACGACCGCGACGTGCGGACCATCCCGAAGCAGACCTGCCATGGCTGTCCGCACTTCGGCGAGCCGCCGGAGCTGGCCTGCACCCACGAAGGGACCGACATTCTGGCGATGCCCGACTCCGACCACTTCCGGGTGGCCGACTGTCCGATGGTCGACGAGGAGTCCATCGACGCCTTCGAGATCGAATCCGAGCGAGGCGACGACGCCGAGGCCGAGTGACGCTCGCAGTTGAAGGCATAACTACACATTTCTTTAGACCGGTTTTTTCATTCCATGTGGCTATAGCCGTCCTTCAATGCAGACGAGGTGCGACCGGCGATGGCGTGCGCTGAGATGACCATCCACCGCGTCTGGGTGGACTGAAACGGGCCGCCCGGTCGCGGGCTGAAGGCCCGTAGTCGCCTCTGGCGGCTCTATCCGAGTTCGGGCGGTGTCTCGGCGAACGGAGTGAGCCGAGGCTCCGCGAAGGGCGACGACCGTTGAGCCAATGAAACCGCACAGCGACGGGGGCTTCCCCAAAGAATCATCACCGCAGTTCCCTCGCACGGGTACGCCAACTATTCGTCCACGACCCGAACGTTCTCTTCCTCGAACTCCTCGCCGGTCCAGCGCCACGACCCCACGGACGCCCCGTCGGACCCGTCGAGCGCGACGACGACGTACGACCTGTCGGGCCACGTCGCCAGTTCCGCGTCGGTCGCGCTCGGTTCGGTGGGACCGCGAGGGTGCGAGTGGTAGAACCCCACCACCTCCCGGCCCGCCGCCTCGACGGCCTCTAGCAGTTCGAGTTGTTCGCGGGGGCCGATCTCGTAGCGGACGGTGGGGCTCTCGGCGGCGTTCTCGGCCCGGTGAGCCGTCTCGACCCGTTGCTCCTCGGCCCCGCGAACGCCCGCGAGGACGCCACAGACCTCCTCGGGCGCACCCTCGCGGGCGTAGGCGACCATCTCGTCGTGGATTTCGTCGGGGAGCAGGAGCGTCGGCACGACTGTCGTTCTAGAACGACGTTGGTTGTCGGTCGGCAAAAGTGCTGGTTCTCACTTCGTTTCCGGGTTCGTACGTCGGGGAAACGGACGAGCGTTCGCCGAGACGGCAAGGACGACAGAAACACTAGCTACGCCCGAAACCGAGGGGAGACCGCACCGCAACCGCCCCGCGAGAACCACAGGCCTCCCCAGCCGATTGCGCGTCTCGGCCTCCGCGTTGCTCCGGTCTGCGATGCTCATCCCTCGCGCGACTGATGGCTCGGCACAAGGCCTCGCCAGCGCACGCCGAAGTGGATAGTTGCCCCAGCCAAATCAGGTAGTCGAGAATCCGCAGACCGTCCCTCACTCATCGTTCCGTTCTCCAGGCCGGTCCACGTTCCGAAGGACGAACGGGCCGATGGCGAGGGTTCGCTTGGCCACGGTGGCGATCCGGAGGATGTAGGCGAGGAGCAGGACGAACGGGGTGGAGGACACGGTGACTGCGGCGCTGGTCGCCAACACGTCGTTGCTGACCCCGAGCGTCGCGCCGGGGAATGCCTGCGCGTCGTAGTAGACGACCATCGCCGAGGCGACGACGAGTGCCGGAAGCGCGGCGTACAGCATCGCCCGCGAGAGGTTGACCAGTTCCCACTGGAAGTAGAGCGTCTTGAAGTGCTCGCGGGCCGGGCCGAAGAACGCCAGCGTCGCTTCGAGGTCCTCGAACGCCGCGTCGGCCTCGTCGGACAGCGAATCGGCGTGCTCGTTGCGGATGCGGCGGGCCTGAAACACCTTCCACGAGTAGTGGAAGTCGAGGACGGCCGACAGCATGTCGAACGTGCCGAACTCGGCGTCGTCGAGCCGGTCGGTGACCGCGTCGGCGTTCTCGGTGAGTCCATCGACGTACTCGCGGGTCCGGCGGCGGAGTTCCGCGTCGGGGCTGTCGGCCACCGCGTCCGCGAGGGCCTCGGCCCGCGAGCAGGACTCCTCGACGAGTTCCTGCAGGAACGCGGCCGGCTCGACCGGACTCACCGGGGCGTCGAGCACGTCCTCCACGTCCCGGCGGAACGCCAGCGAGTCCTCCATCTTGTCGCGCTGGTCGCCGACCGGCCCGAGTTCCTGCGAGAGCACCAGCTGGTTCAGCGTCACCACGAGCGTCACCCCCGTAACGATGGCGGTGACGTACGCCTGAAACAGCGTATCGACGGGGTCCGAGGTCGCCACCGCCTCCTGAAGCGGCGAGGGGTCGAACGTGCCGAGCGCGACCATCGAGACGAAGACGCCCGCGAGCAACGCTCCGGCGAGGACCCAACGGTTCGCCTCCAGCAGCACCCAGAGCTTCCACGTGCTCGCCTCGGCGCGTTCGCGCATCTTGTCGCTCGGAGAGGACCCGTCGTGCGATGACGCGCCCCTCGGCGATCCGTCGTCGGACACGTTCTTCTTGTACGACACCCCGCCGGAAATACCCGGGGGCCTTTTGCCGCCTCGGACCGTGTGGACGGACATGGCGCGGTCAGCCGCGCTCGCGGTCGTGGTCCTGCTCGCACTCGCGGGCGCGGCCCCGGCGGCGAGCGACGGGACGCAACCGAACGAGGAACGGGGGGTCGGACCGGCGACGGCCGGGGTGGTAACGACGGACTGAAGCCAATGAAGCGACCACCGCGAGAGCCGACCAACCGGGTGACGCGGGAACCAGCGAAGCGACTGACGCGACCCGCGAGACGGTCGAGATCGAGACCGAGGGCTTCGACCCCGACTACGACCCGGCCGAGGTGCTGCAACGGGTGGAGACGCTCCGGGAC
Source organism: Halobacteriales archaeon SW_6_65_15 (assembly GCA_003023465.1). Taxonomy (GTDB): domain Archaea; phylum Halobacteriota; class Halobacteria; order Halobacteriales; family Haladaptataceae; genus Halorussus. Next base: position 9,322 of record PXSM01000113.1, read on the forward strand.
CTCTCGGCCACCGAGAACGTCACGCTCCACGAGTACGACGAGGCCGAGGGCGCGACCCACGACGTGCAGGACCGGTTCGCGGCCATCCGACCCGCGGGCGCGCGCACCCTCCAGTTGTACTCGAACGCCTCGACCGAGCGACGCCAGCCCCTCGGGTACACCGTCGAGCGCGATTCGGTCCACGTCTACCTGATGAACGCCTCGGACGTGACCCAGTACGGCGTCACGCAGGAGTCGGTGCTGGCCCACGAGTTCGTCCACGTGCTCCAGTTCCAGAACGACATCTTGACGCCCTCGCGAGATGGGTTCCGGTCGCAGTTCCCGCGCTGGACGACCGACACCCGGCTCGTCGCCACCGCGCTGGTCGAGGGCGACGCCATGTGGGTCACCGAGCAGTACCTCGACCGGTACGACCGGGGGAACTACTCGGTCGCCGACTACAACCGGACGCTGGCCCGGGCGGCGTGGCCCCACAGCGTCGCGGGCCTGCCGTACTACTACGGCCACCAGTTCTACGCGGAGACCGGGAGTTCGCCCGCGGAGCGAACGGAGGCGCTGGCTCGACCGCCGAACGCGACGGCCGGGCTCCTCCACCCGAACGAATCGGTCACGCCTGCGCCGCTTCCCGACGCGCCGGACTTCGAGGACGAATCACTGACGGAGTTCCACACCGACACGGTGGGCGAACTGGTCGTGCGCCACGCCCTCCGGATGAACGGCCTCTCGTTCGCCCAGTCGGCGGAGATCGCCGAGGGATGGGCCAACGACCGGATGTACTACTACGTCGCGGAGGCCGGAAAAGGGCCGACGACGCACTGGGTGACGGTCTGGGACGGCGAGAGCGAGGCCCGCGAGTTCGCCGACGGCTGGCGGTCGATGCTCGACGAGAACGGGGCGGAGCCGGTCGGTGACACCCTCCGCGTCCCGGCGAGCGACGAGGCACCCCCAGTCTATTACGTGGTCGAGCAGGAGGGCGACGTGGTGCGCATCACCGCGGCTCCGAGCGCGGAATTGGCCGAACGACTCGCCGAAGTAGGCTGACTTTCTCCGGTTGGGAATCTCCTCACACCGGCATGCCGCACTCGGTAACACAGACCACGGGAGACACTTGATGACACAACCACCTCCGGCGCACGCTGGCGCGACCTCGTGTCGCGCCCAACCGTGCGAGGTCGTCGTGAACGGAGTGAACGACGGCTCGGCAGACGCGATGTGTCTGCCGGTGGATGAGTAACGCAAGCCGGAGCGTAGCGGAGGCGAGTAACGCAATCGGCTGGGGAGGCCGTGGCCCTCGTTCGGCACGACTGTGGGTGGACTGAAAGGGGCCGCCCGGTCGCGCATCGCGTGGTCGGCTCCGCGGGCAACTATTCGCAGGTCGGGCGGTGCGGAGAGACCTGCGAATATCCCGCAGAGCGACCGCGACCGGGCGGGGCTTTCGAAGCGTTTGTGGGGACGTTTTCGACTACAATCTATCCGATTCGGAGCGATTGCACAGGAGCCTTCTAAACGAACCCAGTTCCGGATGCAGGGAAACCCACCCAAATCAGTCGCCACTCTTGGGAGACGAACACGTCCGAAAAAGCGCCGACGAGACGCGACTCGGGTTACTCCCCTTCGTCGTCGCGGAGTTCTTCGAGTTCCGCCTCGATGTCCTCGTCGGTGCCGCTGGATTCGGTCTCGACTTCGGCTTCCACGTCGGACTCGCCGCCGGAGTCGGCCGACCCTTTGCCCATCTCGGTCTTGAGGGTCTCCAGTTCGGCGTCCACCTCGCCGGAGGTGCGGACCTCTTCGAGTTCGCGGTCCAAGGCGTCCTTGTCCGAGAGAGCGTCCTCGAACGCGCCCGTGTCCTGTAGCTCGTCCATGGCCTCCGCGCGGGCTTCCATGTCGTGGGTGCGCTCCTCGGCGCGCTCGATGGCGCGGCCAACGTCGGCCATCTCGTCACCAGCACCCGTCATGGCCTCGGAGACGCGGCTCTGAGCCTCGGCGGCCTCGTAGCGAGCCTTCATGCTCTCCTTCTTGGTCTTGAACTCCTCGATGCGGTTCTGGAGTTCGTCCTTCTTCTCGACGAGGTTGTCCTGCGTGTTCTGGAGGCTGGCGATCTGGCCCTCCAGCTCCTCGATCTGGTTCATCTTGGTCTTCTTCTTCTCCAGCGCGCGCTTGGCGAGGTCCTCGCGGTCCTGCCGGACGGCCTCGCGGGCCTGCTCGTTGTGCTTCTCGACGTTCTCCTCCAGTCGTCGCTTCTGCATCTCCAGACGCTTCTTCTGGGTCGTCAGGTCGGCGATGCCCTGCTTGACCTCCTGTAACTCGTCGCGCATCTGCTCGTAGGAGTAGTCGAGCGTCTCCGAGGGGTCCTCGGCCCGGTTCAGCGCGGCGTTGATCTTCGAGCGGACGACGTACGACAGGCGTGAGAGTACTCCCATATCACGCCTTTCGTGACCGGACCCTTAAAATCCTCACCTCGACAACAGTCGTCAGACAGAAACTACCATCGTTCGGCCCGCATTCGGGCCGCCAGCGCCGCAGCCCGCACACGACCGCGCGGGCGCTCGGCCCGACAAACCACCAGCGTGCGCTCGGGTAACCAATCCACCGGCGAACGCTCGACTGACCAACCGCCCGCGAACACTCGACCGACCCCCGCAGGCGCTCGACTGACCAATCCACGGTCTGGGTGGATAAAGGGGCCGCCCGGTCGCGTGCAGTTTAG
>PXSM01000113.1:12039-13991 GCA_003023465.1 Halobacteriales archaeon SW_6_65_15
CATCTTCTCGACAACTGTGCCAACGTTTTCACCGACTGCTTCGAGTGAGAGTCCGTGATTGCAACGCTTATCCGGACACTTCCACAACACTCGTCCATGAACTCCGAGGACCTGCCAATCCCCGGCGGTCGGGACGTTCGCGCGACGCTGGACTCTCCGGAGTCAGAAGATACGGACGCCATCGTCGTCGCGTGCCCACCCCACCCACAGCACCGCGGTCACCGCGGCGACGCGCGGCTGAAGGCCGTCAGCGAAGCCCTCGTGGCCGACGGCGTCGCCTGCCTCCGGTTCGACTACGGCGACTGGGACGAGGGGTACGGCGAGCGCGAGGACGCCCGCAACGCCCTCCGGTGGGCGCGCGACCGGTACGACCGCGTGGGTATCTTCGGCTTCAGTTTCGGAACCGCCGTCGCCGCCCTCGCCGCTTCGAGCATCGAGCCCCCACCGGAGGCCGTCTCGCTTCTCGCGCCGACGGCCAAGCTCGCCGACGACCTCGACACCGTGGCCGCGCTCGACGACGTCGAGGCCCCGGTGCAGGTCGTCTATGGAACGCGCGACGACACCGTGGACTGGGAGCCGGTGGTCGAACGCGCCCGCGAACTCGGATTCGAGGTGGTAGAAATCGGAGCCGACCACTTCTTCGTCGGCCAGCACGAGAAGGTGGCCGACAGCGTGAGCGGATTTCTGGTCGAGCACCTCGGATAGCGATTGAACACGTAGTTGGAAATGTATTTGCGTTCTTGAACTCTCTATAGGAACCTCTTAGCGTTTGATATCTATATTTCGAACGTGATACTGTTTCTTTTCCAGTCCTATCCCGAAACGCCCAGAACAACGGGGAGACGCTAGCTATTCCAGAAGCCTGTGGGAGACCGCACCGCACGGCACCGCGCCCCGGACCTCCCCGCGTGCTCGCACGTAAAGTGCTCGCGGCGCGTCCCGTGGGCTGTTTCCATTGGTGCGTCCGGTGATTTGACCAGAGGAGCGCGTCCCGTAGTTGGTGACAATTCACGGAACTGTACCCCGGTGGCCGAAACTCCGCACCGAAATCTGCCGAGTCACGCCTCGCCGTGCCACTTTCTCTCTCGCTCTCGGCGCTCCGAAATCGTTTTGAATCGCCGTCGCCGACTCCCAGTATGCCGACCGAACCGGAAACTGATTATGATCCCTCCCTCGGGAACAAGTTCGTCTTCGTCACCGGAGGCGTCATGTCCGGGCTGGGCAAGGGTATTACGGCGGCGAGTACCGGGCGACTGCTCGCTAACGCCGGGTTCGACGTGACCGCGGTCAAGATCGACCCGTATCTCAACGTCGACGCCGGGACGATGAACCCCTACCAGCACGGCGAGGTGTACGTTCTCAAGGACGGCGGCGAGGTGGACCTCGACCTCGGGAACTACGAGCGCTTCCTCGACGTGGACATGACGTTCGACCACAACGTCACCACGGGCAAGACCTACCAGCACGTCATCGAGAAGGAGCGTGCCGGGGATTATCTGGGCAAGACCGTCCAGATCATCCCGCACGTTACGGACGACATCAAGCGGCGCGTCCGCGAGGCCGCCGAGGGCCACGACGTCTGCATCGTGGAGGTCGGGGGCACCGTCGGCGACATCGAGGGGATGCCCTACCTCGAAGCCCTCCGGCAGTTCGCCCACGAGGAGGCCGAGGACGACTTCCTGCTGACCCACGTCACGCTCGTCCCCTACTCGAAGAACGGCGAGCAGAAGACCAAACCGACCCAGCACTCCGTGAAGGAACTCCGGTCCATCGGTCTCCAGCCCGACATCCTCGTCGGGCGGTGCGAGGACGAACTCCAGCCCTCGACCAAGGAGAAGATCGCGCTGTTCTGCGACGTGCCGACCGACGCCGTCTTCTCGAATCCCGACGTCGAGGACATCTACCACGTCCCGCTGATGGTCGAGGAGGAGGGGCTCGACGAGTGGGTGATG
>PXSM01000114.1 GCA_003023465.1 Halobacteriales archaeon SW_6_65_15
CCGTGCCGAGGTTGCCGGGCGAGGCGTCGATGGCGGCGGTCGTCGGGCGGTCGTCACCGGAACTGGTCAGGGCTCGCTCCTTCCGGAGGTATCGCTCGCCGTCCGTGGTCGCGTAGACGAGGATTATCAGGTTCTGTTCGTCGTCGGAGTAGGTCCGCTCGACCAGCCAGACCCGGACCGCGTCGTCGCTCCCGTCCGCCGCGGAGTCGTCAGCCATGTCGAATACCACTCGCTTGACGACCGTAACTCTCCCGAAAGAAATATTCTTATCTGTTTTACAAACAATATTGGTTCTCTAACTGGCAGAAGAGTTTCCGAAGGTCGCTCGTCGGCGACGTTCCGCACTCGGTCGCGCCGCGTTGCGCGGTCGGCGAGCGTCTTATGCCAACTCGGCCCGAACGGCCGACAGCTATGGAGGTCAACTGCGAAGGGTGCGCTGGCTGTTGCATCGACTGGCGAGCCGTCGCCCCCGACCCGAGCGACCACGAGCGACGGGGGCCGCGCCAGCCGCTGGACGACACCTACAACCTCGTGCCGCTGACCCGCGACGACGCCCGGGCGCTCCTCGATGCGGGGCTGGCCGACGCGTTGACCCCGCGGCTCTGGCGCGACGAGTCCGGCGTCGAGGTAGACGGCGTGTCGCTCTCGGCCATCGGCGGCAAACCCGCCTTCTTCCTCGGCCTCCGCAAGGCCCCGAAGCCGGTCGCTCCGTTCGAAACTGACCCGACGTGGCTTCCGACCTGCGTCTTCCTCGACCCGACCACCCTCCAGTGTCGAGTTCACGACGACGAGACGTACCCCGAGGAGTGCGCCGACTATCCGGGCCACAACCTCGAGTTGGAGCAGGAGACCGAGTGCGAGCGCGTCGAGGAGACCTTCGGCGGTGAGGGAACCGACGGTTCCCGAGCCTCGCCGGACTCGTCCGGCGGCGGCGAACGCCTGCTGGACGACGAGCCGCCCGAGGACCTCTCGGGATTCCTGCTCGGCCCGCAGGCCCTCGGCCAGAAGGTGTTCGTCTTCCCCGACCCCGAGCGACTCGAAGGCGTCGTCGGCCGCGTGGCGGACGGCGAACTCACGCAGGACGACCGCGCACTGTTCGTCGCCGCCGCCGTCGCGGCCGCGCCCGGCACGACCACCGTCGAACCCGACCGCTTCGAGTCCGCGCTCGCGGAGGCCCGCGCGGCCGACGACGCCTTCGAGTCGCTCGGGGTCGGGGAAGACGAACACCTTCTGGCCGAGGGCCTGCGGGCCGAGCAGCCGATTCGGACGGTCGAGTACGTAGCAGAAGCAGTGTCGTTCTACTTGCCGGATTTGATCTCCTCGAACTTGTCGAGGAGCGCCTCGGCGGAGTCGCCAGAGTCGTATTCTACGGAGCCGTGATACGTCGTCCGGTCGTCGTCCTCGCTGACGTCGACGGTGTTGTTCTTGCGTTCACGGCGTTCGTGTTCGTCTTCGTCATAGGCACCCATTGACATGACAACCACACTCATGGGTAGGAAACCGGAGGTAATGAATGTAACGGATAATCACATTCTTTTCACTCCTTGCAAACAGGTCGAAATCTACGCGAGGCAATTCGGGCGGTTTCGCTTCTCTCACCCTCCTCCGCGGCGAGAAGTAGTCGTCGTCAGTCCGTAACGTGGGGTTTCGAGCGGTTGACGTTTCGTTTCTCGACGGTCCAACGTTCACTCATCGTTTCAACTCGATTCGACGTAGTCGTTCGCGGGACGATTGCTAGGGCTCCACTGCAGGCGCGGAGACGATCCGGAATCGCCACCGACGAATCGAACGACCGGAACGACACCGGACGACGGGAACGACGACACAAGAGGTAAATTCCTCGCCCGAGTATCCCGACTCGTGGCAAGTCCGCTCCGCTTTCGCCGCTCTACGGAGCGGTGGACCGACGACAGGATCGAACGCGACATCTACGAGCCCCTGAACGGGAAGTTCGGGGCACAGCTTCTGACGCCGCACTACGTCGGTCCCTCCGGCTACGAGACGGTGCGAATCGAGATGGACAACGGCGACTTGGCGCTATTTGCGTGGGACGAGAACGAGGCTTTCTGGCTCGGCAACACCGAGACGCCCTCCGCGCTCTGGAAGACCGAGAAGTACACCTTCGAGGAGATACCCTACCCGGTCGCCCGGTGGGCCCAGCGCGAACTCCTCGCCGACCTCCGGACCGAGGCTCCGTGGCTGGCCGAGTACGACCACCTCTCGTGTCTTCCGCGAGTACGCGATGGGGTTCCCGGACACCACCCGCGAGGAGGCGCTGGAGTTCTACGAGGAGTTCCTGCAGACGGGCGTCCTCGACGACTACCGGTACACCATGGCGTCGAAGCTCGGCACCAGCGAGCAGGTCGATCCCGTCCGGATGGCCGCGACCATAAGCGAGTTCACCGCCGCGAAGATACTCTCGGACGCCGGGTACCGCGTCACGCCCGAGATCGAGGTGACGACCGGCCACTCGCTGGACTTCCGGGCCGACCCGCCGGACGCCGCGGCGACCCCGGACGGTGGAGGCGGCGTGCTGGTCGAGGTCACCCGACCGCGCCCACCGACCCGGCGACACGCCGACACCCCGGTCGCGGCGGTGCGCGAGACGGCCGAGACGAAGACCTCCGGCCAGTTGCAGAAACACGGCGGCGGCGCGGTCCTGTTGGTGGACTGCTCGGGGTTCCGCGACGACGAGTGGGCCGCCGTCAGGGGCGAGCAACCCGGCGTCCGCCATCGCCCCGCCGTCGTCTTCCGGGCGCGCCCCTCCGGCCGCGTCGAGGCCTACAGCAAGGGGTCGCTGCCGCTGGATCTGGACGGGGCCGTGGAGTGGGTGTAGTCGGAGCGGGTATCCGAATCGGCGAACACGTGTAATCGCTCCGATGGCTTCTTGTGCCTGTTTCCGTAACTACAGCATCGACGTTAGTGTGGTGCAAGTGTACACTCCTCACCACCAGAAATCTAACTCATGACAGAGAAACAGACGCGAGCGGCCGACGGTGTAGAGACCGCGGATACCGAGACTGCAAACGCCGAAGCCCCGGACGCGTACGAGCAGTTGCTCGACCGCGTCGAGCGCCTGTCGTACCTGCGAAACGCCAGCAGCGTCCTGCGCTGGGACCAGCAGGTGATGATGCCGGAAGGCGGTGCGCCCGCCCGGGCGAAACAGAGTTCCGCGCTGTCGGCGGTGACCCACGACGTGCTCACCGACGAAGAGACGGGGGAACTCCTCGACGAACTGGACGACGCCGACCTCACTCCCGACCAGCAGGCAGTCGTCCGCGAGACGCGCCGGAGGTACGAGCAGGAGACCCGAGTCCCGGGCGAACTGGTCGAGGAGCTGACCCGGACTAGCTCCGAAGCCCAGCAGGTGTGGCAGCAGGCCAAGGCCGACGACGAGTTCGATGCGTTCGCGCCCACGCTCGAGACCATCCGCGACCTTCACGTCGAGCGCGCCGAGCACATCGACTCCGACCGGGACCCCTACCAGGTGATGTTCGAGGGGTTCGACCCCTACCTCCCGCTCGACCGCGTCGAGGAGGTGTTCGACGACCTGCGCGAGGCGCTCGTCCCGCTCATCGAGGACCTGCGGTCGGCCGACGCGGAGCTGGCCGACCCCTTCGAGGGCGAGTGGGACGAGGACACCCAGATGGCACTCAACCGAGAGGCGGTCGAACGACTGGGCTACGACTTCGAGCGCGGTCGGCTCGACACGTCGCCCCACCCGTTCACGAACGGTAACCAGTTCGACTGCCGGATCACGACCCGGTTCAAGCCCACGGAACCCTTCGACGCCCTGATGGCCACCATCCACGAGCACGGCCACGCCTCCTACCAGCTCGGCCTGCCGCAGGAGCACTACGGCACGCCCCTCGGGCAGGCTCGGTGGGAGATCCACGAGTCCCAGTCGCGGTTCTGGGAGAACCACGTCGGGCGGACCCGGGCGTTCTGGGAGTACTTCACGCCCACGCTCAACGACCACCTCGGCCCCGACCTCTCCCCGCGGGAGGCCTACGAAGCGGCCAACCAGATCTATCCGAACAACCTGATCCGGGTCGAGGCCGACGAACTCACCTACCACCTCCACATCATCCTCCGGACCGAGGTCGAGAAGCAGTTCATCGGCGGGGACATCGGAATCGACGAGATTCCGCAGGTCTGGAACGACAAGATGGACAAGTATCTCGGCGTCCGACCCGACACCGACACCAAGGGCTGTCTGCAGGACATCCACTGGACCAGCGGCTTCGCCGGCTTCCAGAGCTACACGGTGGGGAGCGTCCTCGCCGCCCAACTCGACGCCACCATGCGCGAGGACCTCGACGCGGACGTCGACGAACTCATTCGAGAGGGCGAGTTCGAGCCGCTGCTCGACTGGATGAACGAGAACGTCCACCGGCACGGCCAGCGGTACCCGACCGACGAACTCATCGAACACGTTACGGGCGAACCGCTGACCGCCGACTACTTCATCGAGTACGCCGAGGAGAAGTTCGGCGAACTGTACGGCGTGTAGTCGAAACGGTTCGGAGATTCCGGGGCCGCTCTCGTCCCTCGTCTTTTGCCGTTTTGCGAAGAGGCCCGGAGGCGGCTTCAGCCGCCGGAGGGCCGTGCGTTGGGCTTTTCATCAACGTTTTGCAAGCGAGCCACTCGGCGAGTGGCTCGCGCAGCAAAAGGTTGTTAGAAGGAGACCTGCTCCGGTCCAGTCGTGCCGAGGACGGTCGGGTCGCGGTCGCTGTATCCTTTGCGGCCGATGGCCTTGCCGCTGACCGCGGAGTAGAGCATCTCTTCGGCTTCCGCAGAGGAGTCGAACGTCTGGGGCTCGACGCGCCGGAGGACCTCCGCCACCGTCTCGGTCCCGTTCGCGAGGTCGAGTTCGTACTCGCCGAAGGCGTCCGTGAGTTGATTCGTCGTCGCGGGGTAGTCGTGTCGACGGAGTAGCTCCGCCGCTTGTCGCAGTGACATCACCGGATACTACACCAAAGATGATGATAAACCTTGCTGCAGCATGAGATTGAGGAATTTAAGGAATCTAAGGTCGCGGTCCGGCCGCGTCTCTCCAGTCGCGTTTCCGTCGCGTCCTCATAGCGAAGCGCTTTCGGGGACTCGCCGCGTTCAGCGGGTATGAGCGTCTTCGCGGACCTTCACGTCCACACGACCAACTCTGACGGCGAGATGGCGCTGTCGGCGGTTCCCGAGGCCGCGCGCGACGCGGACGTCTCGGTCGTGGCGATCACCGACCACGACCGGCTCCACCCGGAACTTCCGACGCCCGTCACCGCATTCGAGGGCGTGACGGTGGTCCACGGCATCGAGTTGCGAGTCGAACCCGACGGCGACGAGCAGCCCACCGGCGAGCGGGTGGACCTGCTGGGCTACGGCGCGACGCCGACCCCGGAACTCGTCGAGGAACTCGAACGCATCCAGGCCGACCGGAAGGAGCGCGGCCGGAAGATCATCGAGAACGTCGAGGCGGAGCTGGAGATCGACCTCGACCTCGAACCCCGCGAGGGCCTCGGTAGACCCCACGTCGCCCGCGCCGTCGTGGACCACCCCGACAGCGGGTACGACGATTCCAACGACGTGTTCGCCGACCTCATCGGCAACGACGGCCCCTGCTTCGTCGCCCGGGACGTCACCGCCTTCGAGCGCGGCGTCGAACTCCTCTCGGACGCCTGCGGCCTCGTCGGGCTGGCCCATCCTTACCGGTACGACGATACCGAGGCCGCGCTCGAATTGACCGAGGACCTCGACGCCGTGGAGCGATACTACCCCTACGACGAGGAGGTCGATCATCGACCCCTCGAACGCGCCATCGCCGAGCACGACCTGATCCCCACGGGCGGGAGCGACGCCCACGACGACGAGTTGGGTCGCGCGGGGCTGTCGAAGCCGGAGTACCGTCACTTCCGCTCGACGGTGAATCTGTAGCTAGACATCTATATACGTGTCTCTGGACTCATTTCTTATTTGGTAGAGATGCCTCTGTATTTCTCTCGGTGCGAAACCAGTGACTGCCGAAGTCGGCGAGCGAAGCCTTCGGGAGGCCCTCGGTGACACAACCGGCCGGTGGCTTTCTACCCGTTCTCGACAATGACCTTGCTAGCAGTCCTCCTTCTGTCTGCTAGCGGCCTCCGACACTTCCCCGCAACCGAACGCAGAAACTAAAGTCCCCCGAGCCCGTACCTCGTGACATGCGGTGTCACTACTGCGACCGGGACGCGTCGTTCGCCCCCGAGCTGAACGGCGTCAGGGTGGGTCTCTGCGACGTGCACTTCCGCGAGCAGTTCGAGTACCTCGCGGAAACCGACGCGCTGGCGTACCTCCGGCAAGAACTCGACGTAGACAGGGCGGAGTAGCGACTCGGACCTGCGGCTCTGCGGCACTCGCGTTCTGAGGAAAAGAAAGCCTCGTCAGGCCCGCCCCGCGTCCACGTCGATGGCGTCCACGGGGCAGACGTCCACGCAGAGCATGCAGTCGATGCACTGGGCTTCGTTTGCGGGGTCGGCCTTCCGTTCGCTCTCGGGGTGGTCCGGGGAGTCCACCCACTCGAACACGTCCACCGGGCAGTCCTCCAGACACGCGCCGTCGGCGATGCAGATGTCGAAGTCCACCGCGACGTGGGTGCCGTGGATGCCCAGCTCCTCGGGTTCGTCTACCGGACCCCAGACGTCGTGCCCCTCGTGGGTGTCTACCTTCTCGCGGTTTTCGTGGAATTGCGGGTCGATTGCCATGGATGAGTCACCTACCGACGTTTCGGTGACCGGGTACTTAAAACACTGCCCTTCGCTTAAGAATTGCGCCCCCGAGATACGGTTTAGGCCGGGCTAAAAACGCGTGATGGCGGGGAATCGACGTTTTCACGCCCGAACGCGTTCGGTGGGATTTAAGTGGGGTCACTCGACTCTCGTCGGCCGCGCTGGGGGTCCCTCCGCCGATGGAACCTTTGTCGCAGGCGCGCGTCGGCCCCGCCGAGGTGAAGCAACCCCTGACCGCCGCGCTGGGCGCGAGCGACCTCGCGCTCAACTACTACGAACTCGCGCCCGGCGACAGCTTCGCGTTCGGCTACCACGCCCACGGCGAGTAGGAGGAGGTGTTCTACGTCCAGTCCGGTACGGTCACCTTCGAGACAGAGGACGGCCCGGTCGAAGCCAATGCGGGCGACGTCGTCCGATTCGCGCCCGGCGAGTACCAGCGCGGCGTGAACCGCGGCGAGGACCGCGTCGTCGCGCTCGCACTCGGCGCACCGAAAGAGAGCGGCGACCTCGACGTGCGCCGGGTCTGCCCGGAGTGCGACGGGCGAACCCCGAACGCCATCCGGCGCGCCGACGACGGTGCGGGCCTCGTCACGGTCTGCGAGGACTGTGGCGTGGAGACCGGTCAGTTCGAGTAGCGTCTCTTTACGTGCCATCTCCGTCAGATCGTCGCCATCGCCACGCCAGTCCCACGAGGGCAACGGTCACAACCGTGACGAGAATCTGCGCGATGCCCGCGCCCAGTCCGCCAGGCTCGCCGCGCCGCCGAGTCCGAGCAATCGCCACGGGACGTCGCGTTCTGTCACGTCCGCGAGTTCTCGGTCGGATACCTTCGGTCTTTTGCCGTTCGCGGGCGGAACCTCCCGATAGTCTATTTCGCCGAAAAAGGTAATACTATTTAACACGTCGGGTCGAAGGGCGAGTGAGGATGACAGACTCCGACGACTGGGAGCGGGTCGGCCGGGAGACCCTCCACCACTCGCTCGACTGCCTGCTCGAAGACGCCGACGCGACGGTCGAACAGGTCGCCGACGCGGTGTACTGGGACCACGACGTGAGCGAGGAGCAGGTCGAGGCGATGCGCCAGCTCGTCTTCGACCTCGAATACGCCACCGAGGCCTACCTCGCCCGACTCTGCGAGGAGACCGAGTCGTGGGACGACGACCAAGAGCGCACGCCCTCGCGGCTTCCCGCCGTCTCGAACGAGAAGTGAAACAGTGGGCTTGCCGACGCGCGTAGCTTTTTGGCTGTCCGGCGACAGATTTCGCGCATGGCGACGATTCCCAGCCCGGGCCTCGGCACGTCCGGCAACGACGACCCCGACCAGTGCGCAGAGACCGTCCGGACGGCCATCGAGATGGGGTATCGACACGTGGACACCGCCCAGATGTACGACAACGAGGCGGCGGTCGGGGAGGGCATCGCGCGGGCCGACGTGGACCGCGAGGACGTGTTCCTCGCGACGAAGGTCCATCCGTCGAACCTCGCGCCCGAGGACGTACGCGAGACGACCGAGGAGAGCCTTGACCGTCTCGGCGTCTCGCAGGTGGACCTACTGTACGTCCACTGGCCCATGCGGGCCTACGACGCCGAGGCGACTCTGCCGGTGTTCGACGAGTTGCGCGAGGAGGGCGCGACCCGCAACGTCGCCGTCAGCAACTTCACGCCCGAGCTACTGGACGAGGCCCGCGAGATTCTGGACGCACCCATCACCGCGAATCAGGTCGAGATCCACCCCCTGCTCCCCCAGCACGACCTGCTGGACTACTGCCGAGAGCACGACATCACCGTGGTCGCGTACGCACCCCTGATGCAGGGCGAGGCTGGCGACGTGGACGTATTGCAGGAGATCGCCGACGAGCACGACGCCGCGCCGGAGGCGATCAGTCTCGCGTGGCTCCTCCAGCGCGACGGCGTGGTCCCCATCCCGAAGGCGACCGGCGAGGACCACCTCCGGGCCAACTTCGAGGCTCCGACCCTCTCCGAGGAGGAGGTCTCCCGCATCGACGCCATCGACGAGCGCGAGCGACTGGTGGACCCGGACGACGCGGCGTGGAACTGACGCTGTATTCGGCTAAGGCGGGATTTAACCCCGTTGGTTAGTTGCAACTACAACTTGCTGCCTTCCAGCAGTCGCTGTAGCAGGTCGAACATCCCCCGTCGTTAGCGATCACCAGTTACACTCACAACAGTCGGGGCAGCACTCAATCTCGTAATTGGCACAATTGCAACCATCCGACGTGTGACAAGAGAATCTACACGCATCGCCCTGATAACAGGTGCAACTGGACGTAGATGCATTCGTACCAATGAATTCTGTCTCTGTAGCGGTTGCACCTTTTTCGGAAACCGTCGCAAAGCTTTGCGCAACGTGAGGTTCGACGATGAGCGTCAGTTCCCGAGTATTGAGGGTTTTCTTTATCATGATACGTGCAGTCGGTGTGTCGCCAGACAGTACATCCACAACCGACATACCCTCCTTAGTCTCGGCGAACCCGTCCATCGATAGCCTGTTTTCGAGCGGCAGGCCGTCAACCGACTTCCTCGCTATCAACCCTCGATTCGACAACTTCTCAAGGTCATTGTCTGCGTGGGTATCGACTGCTTCCAAAACCGCGTCCGAATCTGGATACTCTGCTGCAACACTCTTTAGCCGGTCTTTCGTCTCTTGATTTATCTTCTCAGTAGCAGTAGCAGGGTTCGAGAACGCCGTCGAAGCTACTACGCCAGTAGCGATGTTGCTCAAGACGGAACGTCGCTTTAGACTTTGCGTGCTTTCCTCACTGTTTGCGTCGTTTTGGTCGTTATCTGTCACACGCACGGTAAGTATTGTTATATTATCATAAACAGCTATCGAACAAATTCGGGAAAGAATTTTAAGTAGATTGGTTGGTACAATGACGTATGGTCTTGGGAGAAGAAAGAAGATGAGAGAGTTTGGACTCCTCGTCATCGTCGTCCTGTTGCTTGCCGGATGTGGTGGTGTGCAAGACGACCCCTCCGCAGTAACGACCGACGGTGAGGATAGTGAGTTCACGACCGACGCCAGAAACGCGACTCCGGGGGAACCTACTGTCGCAGAATCTGATGGCATCTCGGTCCGGGGAGGCACGCTCTCGGTGAACGCGACCGCCGTTTTCAGGAACCTGCTTGCACTAATCGACGTCGATACAAATCAACCCATAATCGTAATCGAGAATCGGGCTGCGACCGACGGAGACGAAACGTCTGCCCTTCCGGTCGACGATTTCGGTTCCACTCTCGGGTTGACGCCACCGGAAGACACCTCCGCGTCTGACCGGCCCGGTGGGTTTACCGTAAAGGGTACGGTCCACATCGTACCGGGCAACGGAAGCGACGCGGAGATGGAGCGATTGCTCGCCCACGAGTTCGTTCACGTCGTTCAATATCAGAAGGAGTGGCCGTCGCATTCGCGCAAATCGTACGCGAACAGCGACGCCAACACGCGTTTGCTCAGTACGTGTCTTTCCGAAGGGTCGGCGACGTACGTCACCGACGAGTACGTCCGTCGCTACTCCGTCGACGTGGAATCGGACACGGCACTCATGCGGAGAGAATACTTCGAATCGAACGGGACGGAGAAATACTTCTACGCACCGTACACAACTACACCCCGCAGGAGGAACTGCCGAAAGACCTCGACGTGATGGTGGACGAGACGAACGCGTCGTGGGACCTCTGGACGGACTCCACGAAGGGGGAACTCTTCACCAGGGTCGTCCTCGCCAACGTACTCTCGGAAGAAGAGGCGTCTCGCGCCGCAACGGGATGGGGGAACGACCGGCTTCTCGAATTCCGAGACGACGGCCGAAGGGGCTACGTCTGGTTATTACGGTGGGACTCGGCGGACGACGCCGACCAGTTCGTACAGTCCTTCGACCGGTACTTGGAGGCGCGCGGTGCTGGCCCCAACGACTGCGTGGACTCGACGTGTTTCGAACGGCGACGTTTGGGTCCGAAAACGTCGGCAGTTCTCGTCGGACGAAGTTCGTTCGTATCGAACGTAACGGTAGAACAGAAAAACGCTAAGGTTACGGTCGAGACAGCGTAAGTACGGAACCCGTTTCGGAAGTATTCGGTGACTCCGACGGTGCGGCGTGGAACTAGTCGGCGACTGCTCCCTCTGCCGTTTTATAATATACATCCGGTCCTATTGATGTAAAGGTTTCTGTGACAATAAGGTTGAGGGGGTGACATATGGAACGGCGAACCCTACTTGCTTCCCTGCCACTGGTCGTTCTACCCGGTTATTCTATTACCAGAATGCAGGGAGGCGACGATGGCACCTACGAGGTGACGGACCTCTCCGTCACTTCTGAGGTGAAACCCCCGAGCTATGTCGTCGTATTGGAACGAGTGGCTTCGCAGGTGGCTGAGGACGAATCAGTCGTTCACGTCCAGAACCTGTCTGCCGATTCGGCAGACATTGTAAAAGCGGTGGTCGAACGACAGCGCTACGAGGCAGCCGACCTGTCGTCGGAAGTCGAGTCCGTGACCTCGAAGTACGACTACGTCCAGTGGCCCGAATCCAGTCGAAAGGGGCGCTATTTCGGCATTGCCGCCGTAAACGTCCAACTCGGAACGCCGAATCCTCTCGACTTCGCCGTCGACGTGGCGGAACGATACGTCTCGATCGGCGACCCTGCCAACATCGAGTTCCGGATCTCGAACCGGAGCTCTCGCCCGATGGCCGTGTACAGTGGCGTCATTCCACCGTTCGGCGTCCTCACTGCCGACGTGGAGTCCGGAAGCCAGCGCCTCGTACTGTGGAACGACAGATACGCGGAGAACGACGGCGTTTCCACCGATCTCGGAGCCGTAACTGGAAAGACGAAGCAGGAAACTAGCGTCGTACTCGAACCCGGAGAAACGCGACTCGAAGCGTATCAGATTCGCTTGCGCGACTACCTTCCGTACGTCAGGACGAGCGACGCACCATCGACCCGGTTTACACTGGCTGGAACCCTCAGGTACTCCCTCGGAGAGGTAACTGCAGATTTCGGTGCCACGTACGAGGTCCGGTTCGACATCGATTGAAATCCGTTTCTCGACGGTGACAATTCTCGCTCAGAAGAGCCCCGTCCGGAGCGCGAGATACACCAACCCGAACAGCGTCGCGTCGTAGACCCCGTGGACCACCGTCGGAACGACCAGATTGTCGGTGCGGGCGTAGGTGTACCCCAGCATCGTCGAGATGGCGAAGATGGTCGCGGCGGCGGCGACCGAGGTGAGTCCGGACGCCGCGAGCGCGAACGTCGGCGCGTGGACGGCGGTGAAGAGGACGCTCGCCACGAGGATGGCGCTCGCCTGCGAGAACACGCCCGAGAGGTATCGCTGGATGACGCCCCGGAACAGCAATTCCTCGCTGGGGCCGATGACGAGGACGGACACCACCACGAGCGCGAGCAGTGCGGTTTCGAGGCTTCCGCCGGCGAGCCCACCGGCCGACTCGAACTCCCCGGTGGAACCCAGCCCGTTCGCCGACTTGAGGTCGCCGGTCGAGAACAGGTCGGAGGCTCCGTCGAACGCCCGGGACGCCAGCGCGGCGGCCGCGGCCACGGCATAGGTCGCGACCAGTCCGCCGACGACGTACCGCCAGTCGCGCCGACTCGGGCGTGCGACGCGCATGTACTCGCGACCGTCGCTGGCCGCCAACAGGAAGACGCCCGCAGTGGCGACGAAGCCGAGCTCCGCGAGCGTGACGATAACTACGACCATCGTCGCGATACTCCCTGCCGTCCCGGTCAGTGCCAGCGTGCCGACGACGACCAGTATCGTGCCGACCACCAGTGCGACCGCGATCAGCAGAACGCTCACTGCTGTTCGCGCCACCCGTCCCCAGAGCCGAGCAAACATCAGTGGAGAAATACTACCAGCGGAGCCAAATACGTTGGGTCGAGACGAACGCTCGCGGGTGAACTCCCGGGAGACTCAGAGGGGCTCGATCTCGTCGCCGACCTCGACGGTGCCCGACTCCACTATCTCGGCGCAGAGGCCGCCACGGTGGAGGAGTGCCGAGACCGCGCCCTCCGCGGTGAGCGATTCGAGGTGGCCGCAGGGTTCGCACAACTCGACGCCCTCGCAGATCACGTCGCCGACCCTGAAGCGCTCGCCCACGAGGTGGTTGAGCGCGGCGTCGCGGGTGGTGACGTTCCGGCGGTGTCTCCCGTCCGTCAGGTCGATGTTCGCACCGTCGTCGCCACCCCCGCCTGCTCTCCCGGCGGCCGCTTCCAGAGCCTCGGCCTCGATGAGCGTGATGTCGGCTCCACCGCCGCCGAAGTGTCGGTCGCCGCGCAGTCCCTCGCCCGCGAGCGCCTCGACAGACTCGGTCGGTTCGACGTCCGCGCCCGACTCGGGTGCGAGGTGGATTGCTTCCACGCGTCCGGTTCCGTCCATGTTTCGGGACTGGAAGCCGAGGGGCTTAAATCTCGTCCGTTCGCTCGCACTCGCCTCGGTTCACTGCAGGTTCCGCCGCGCGGCGTCGAGTCTGTCGCGCACGAACGACGCCATCACGTCGCCGAGTTCGTCGGCCGGAACGGCTGCCCGAGTGCCGACCTCGCCGACCTTCCGGAGGGGTCGCAACGTCAGCGCCGCCGGGTAGGCCGCCCGCCGGGCGTCGAATCCATCCCGAAGAGGTCGGACCGACTCGTAGCCCGCGGTCAGGGCGGTCCGGAGGCTACCGTCGTTCTCTGGGGAGTGGGGCTTCTCGAACCAGCCGAGTTCGGCCCGCGCGAGGTCGAACTCACCGGGTGCGGACCGGGCGACCTCCCAGTCGAGGACCGACGAGACGCCGTCCTCGGCGAACCGCAGGTTGTCGTCCTCGTAGTCGCCGTGGACGAGGGCGGGAGCGCCCGCATCGGCGAACGCGGCGGAGTGGTCGCTGACGAACGCCCGGACCTCCTCGCCAAGGCCTGCGAAGCGAGTTCCGGCGAGGGCGTCGCTCCAGTCGGCGACCCACTCGGCGAACAGGTCGGGCCACGACTCGCGGGCGTCGAGTTCCAGTCGGTCGTCGTCGGGCCGAAGTTCGCCGTGCGCCTCGAACTCGAACGCGTCGTGAACCCGCGCGAGGGTCGCTCCGGCGTCGCGGAGACGGCACTTTCGGAGTTCGCGGGGTGCGTCCCCGTCGTAGTCGCCGCCGGCCGCGAACGACGCGACGAAGTACTCCTCGCCGTGGACGAGCAGGTCGGGGACCGGAGCCGCACCGCTGTCGGCGATGCGCCGGAGAACCAGCGCGTCCCGGTGCAAGCCGGTCGCGTCGTTCGAATTCCGAGCGAGTTTGCAGACCGCCCGCCGCCCTTCGAAGCCGACTTCGCGGACGACGTGGCGGTCGTTCGACAGCAGTTCGTCGCGAACCTCGTAGTCGTCTGTGTGCGATGCGAGTGCGTCGCGTACGCTGCGGGTCACGCTTTCTCATCTCTCTCGAAAGCGTCTCGGGCGTCGGCGACCGACTCGCGGACGAACTCGCACATCGACTCCGCCATCGCGTCGGGGTTCTCGACCTGCGCCTTCCACTCGTCGAAGAAACGCATCGGGTCGAGCTTCAGGACGGCTCGGTAGACCCTGCAACGGGCCTCGAATCCAGGCGTAAGCGGGCGGACCGACTCGTAGCCGTTCCGAAGTGCGCGACGGAGGTCCTCGTCGTCCGAGGCGTCGCCTTCGGGTGCGTCGTGCCAGTCGAAGAACTCCCGTTCGGCCCGACAGAGGTCGAACTCCCCGGAACCGACCAGCGAGAACTCCCAGTCGAGCACTGCGGCGACTCGCGTTCCATCGAACCGGACGTTCTCCGGTTGGTAGTCGCCGTGAACGAGGTCGGGGCCGTCGGCTGCGTCGAGTGCGTCGTCGTGGTCTCGCACGAATTCGAGGACGACGACCCCGGCGGCTTCGAATCGAGTACCTTCGAGATCGTCCATCCAGCCCTCGACGATGGTCGCGAGCACGTCGCTCCACGCCCCTTTGCTGTCGAGTTCGAGCCGTTCGCCCCGTGTGCGGAGGTAACCGTGGGCATCGAAGTCCGTCTCCTCGTGCAGTCGCGCCAGCGAGCCCCCGCGTTGCGGAGTCGGCGCTTCCGAAGCTCTCGCGGGGCTTCAGCTTCGTATGCCACGCCCTCGGACCACTGGAAGACCGCGTGGCCGTCACCGAATCCGAGAACGCGAGGAGTCGGCGTCGTCGTCTGGTCGCGGACGTGCTTGGTCACGAGTGCATGCCGACCGACGTGGGCGTCTTCCCCTCGCGCTACCTTGCAGACCGCCCGAGTTCCGTCGAGCGTCACTTCGTAGACTCCGTGGGAGTCTCGCGACGGTAATTCGCGGCGAACCTCGTAGTCGTCGGCGTGCGATGCGAGCGCGTCGTGAACGTCTTTCGGTGGGTCTTCCGTCATGGTTCTACGCCGCGTTACGTGCGACGACCGGTCGCCCTACGGGGTAGTACCGCGGCTACGACCGAGAGAAGAGGCACGTCGCTCACTTCTCTTCGAACTGACTTGAACGTTCGGGATATCTAACGACTGGTGATGGGGTCGCTTCATCGACAGCAACCGCGTATCTCACTAATTTAAATTTAAATATATTAGGTATTCATGATATATGTGTTCGAGCATATTAACGTACGCATGACTGGCGAAAACAGTCCGGATACAGCATCAATACACAGTAAGCGACTGTCTGGGATGACGCGACGTCGGTTGATGAAGGTCCTTTCGGCTAGTGGCTTCAGTGGCTTTGCTGTCTCGCACCTGACCGTAGAAGACGTGAGAGCCGCCGCCAGCGATCAGGTCCCAATAGTCTATGCCATCGCTCCCGATCCGGATGAAGAACCGTCCGAAGAAGGTGCATCGATGACCGAACGGGTGAAGAACGTTCCGGCCGACTGGTACGACGACCTCCAGCACGCGCTGAATGTCCACGAGAAGGCACAACTCGGAAATCGCCCTGGCGTCGTCGCTACCGGGGTTTCGCCCGGTGACTATGGAGGACAGAACGCCCACATCGACGTGTCGATCTCCCAAAAGGCACTTCAGCAGACGGACGAAGGTCCCGACCACATTGACGACGTTCGTGGTGCTCTTCCCGAGACCATCGAAGGCGTTCCGGTCGAGACGGCCAATACGGGACTCCCAGAACTTAACGCGTGTACGGACGGTGATTGTAACGACACCGACTTCGGTGACTACGTCCCACCGGGGGTCGAATGCTCAGGCGACGATAGCGGATATCTGACTCTCGGACCACGGATGTTGGATGGTGGTGGCGCGAAGTACTTTAGTACGAACCATCACGCGTTCAATGACGACGGGAAAAATCCGTACGGGGAGAAAATATACCACCCTGCTCACGATGATCCGCTAGGGGAAGTCACTCAATGGGACTGTGACCAAGACTTCGTGATGGCCGGTGCCAACAGCGACCACACAATCCAGACATGGACGGGGGACGTCGAGTGTATCGGCGACCGCTTCATGCAGGGCCAGTTCACGAAAGGCGGCCTAAGCGACCGGAAAGCTGCCGGTAAGAAACTCCACAAGATCGGCCAGCGAACCTGCCATACGTCAGGACTGATCCAAAACGTGGACGGCTACATCGGCAACATAAACGACGGTTGTAGTGATCGCTACAAGCAAGTATTCTGGGGCGACGAGGAACACGCCAAGGCCGGTGACAGCGGTTCGCCGACCTACGCACCGGACCCAGAAAGTAATGACTACTACCTGATTTCGAGCCTTCACGCCGGGAAAATTCCGGCGTATCTTGATCCCTCCGGACAGGGCGGATATGCGTTCGGTACCAGCGCGTACGGAATCAAGGACAAGTGGGGCTTCACGTTCGGATAACCTCAGGGCGTCGTCGAACGGGGTTGCCGAACTCGACAGCAATCACGATTCCCTGTTGAGAAGTCCTAACAATACCAGTCCCACGATACAACCAACGATAGCCATTCCAAGGAGCGCGACATCCAACGGTGACGCAGAGACGTCTTTCGGTGCGTTCCGGAGGAGTTTCACGACCGGTACCGCAAGGAGGAATACCACTCCGAGAAGTACCGCGTACCTTTCGGAGACGCCGCTGACCGTTTCTTTGCCGGAAGAGAAATCGAGTGCTATCCGCGTCCAGGAACCGGCGGCAAAGGCGACCGTGCCGACCGGAAGTCCGAATTCGAGGCACAGCTCAAGGGCGAAACCGAGAACGTCCAGCAGGGTGCGCTGTGGTCCAGTCAACGCGGGAGATAGCGCGAGTACGACGCCAACGGCGAAGGGCCCGACACTTGCGAGGAACAAACTGACGAGGAGGCCGTCGTTTTCGTAGGCGTTGAGAGCAGGAGTTACGCACGTCCAACCGCCGAGTAGCACCCAGAACCCGATTACGAAAATCGAGGGCTCGTCGAACATGTTCCACGCCAGTAGCGCAAACAGAACGCCGAAGACACCGAGGGCGACGACTGCCGAGAGAAAGAACCGGCGGGAAGCGGTCGAATCGCGACCGACTAACACCTCTCGAAGGGCCGGTCTGGATAACGACTCGGGAACCATACACTCCCTTCTAGTCGGATACGTATTACCTTTACTACAGGAGTATGCGCACGAAAGTGAATCCCCTCAATCTTTGTACCTCCCAATACACGAAGCGAACGTGCCGCAGTTCGACTACCCCTGTCCCGACTGCCGGACCACCAGCAACCTCCACGGACCCGACTGCGAGTTCGAGGGCGCGTCGTGGTCCGACATCGAGAAGGCCTACACCGACCTCGTGGCGGTGCTATCGGGCGACCCGCTCCCGGAGGACGCGCTCCCGGAGGCGGTCCACGGCCGGTGGGGGAGACTTCACAAGTCCGCGCTGGACCGCCTCCGTCACGAACAGCGAGTGATGGAGACCGAGACCGGGCAATTCGAACTGCTGACCGCCGAGGAGTACAAGGAACACGTCACCGAGCCGACCATCGAACCCATCAAGACGGTCGCCGAGAAGGGGTCGGTCCCCGGCGCGCACGACAACGCCGTCTTCGCCATGATCGCGTGGTACGAGATGGTCGGCCTCTCGTGGGAGGAGACCCGCGAGCGCGTCGTGGACTGGCTCCGGGACACCGGGACGTGGACTCGTGGCGGGTTCGAGGAGGCCTCCCCGCAGGAACTGGTGAACAGGAAGCGCCACGTCTACGAGTCGGGCTACGGCTGGAAGGAGAAGGCCGAGGCCGCGAAGGCGGTCATCGACCGGAGTCTCTAGGCGGTCATCGACCGGAGTCTCTGACGGTACCGCTGGCACGTTTCGATTTGCAACACATTCTTATGATAGTGGTTAGATTTCACCACGCATGTCTACGGTTATGTTCCGACTCGCCACCATGCTCGCTATCGTCACGGGCACCGCCGGGTTCGTTCTGGCCGTACTCGCGTGGAAGTCCTTCGAAAGGAGTCCGTTCGGTCGGGGATTAGCGATCCTCGTCCCGTTCATGGCCACGTTCACGACGTACCACGCGCTCCTCCTCGTGGTTCCGGACCTCCCGCTAGTCATTCTCGCCGTCGAGAGCCTCGCGTTCGTCCTCGTCGTGGTCTTCGTCGGATTCATGGTTCGTCTCCACTACAGACGGCTACGAGCGCCGCGCAGGGAGGTGTCGGGATGATGGACGCGGAGTTCTTCCTCCACGGCGTCGTGTTGCTCTCCGGGATTCTCGGAGCAGTGGGAGCGGGGTATCTCCTGTACGCGGACACAGTCGTCGTCCACTACGCGGGTTTCTTCAAACTCGTCGCAACGGGATTACTCCTGTTCGCCGCGAGTGCGCCGATAATCGTCAGGTTCGCTCCCGATCTGATACACGGCGTCCACGCGCTCTCCGCGTTGTTCATCTCGGTCGGCCTCTACGGGCTCGTTCGGCGAGAGTTCGGAACCGAGGATTTCGAGCAATTTCGGGAACGCGTACGAGAGGACGGCGACTGATTCGCTCGGCGTTTCGCGGGCGACTCGGTACTCTTCTCGACTCTTCTCTCCTCTCGAATCCTCTCAGTAACCAAGGACCGACTTGCGACGGTCGGCTCGGCAAAGATCGGAGTTTCGAGCCGGAAAAACGCGTACCGACCGAAACGCGGTGAGAGAAACGAAGGTGGCGAATCAGTCGCTCTGGATGCGCGGGGCGAGCATGAACGTGACGCTACCCTGGCCCTCCGCGATGTCGAAGTGGAGCTTGACGGGGAACTCATCGCCCAGTTCGACGCGGACTTCGGCGTCGCTCGGGATGGCCTTGTTCATGTCCTTGAGGTAGTCGAGACTGAAGAGCGACCGGGCCGGACCCGCCTGCAGGTCGATGAGGTCGCCGCGGTCGAGTTCGAGTCGCACGTCGTCGGTGTCGCCCTCGGCCTCCACGACGAACGTCTCGTCGTCGGCGTCCACGGCGAGCGCGATGTGGTCGCTGACCATGTCGGCGGCCGTGACCGAGCGGTCGATGTCCGCACCCTCGACGACGATCTCGGCCGGGAGGTCGAGGTCTGGGATGTCGGGCTCCTGTCGGATGGAGTCGGGGTCGATGAGCGCCAGCGTGTACTCGAGGCCGTCGATCTGGATGTGGAGCTTGCGGGTCTCCTCGTCGAGTTCGAGGTGAACGGGCTGGTCGCCGCTGGCCATCCCCGCGATGTCTTCGAGTCGGTCGAGGTTCACGCCGATGATGCCGCCGTCGGCCTCGTAGGATTCGAAGGACTCCTTGTCAAGGTCAAGATCAACCATTCCGACGTTTGCGGGGTCTACTGCCCGTATCTCGAAGCCATTTTCTGTAAGGTGGATTTTACATTCGTCCACCAACACGCTCACCGAGTCAATAGTCTCCTTGAGCGTGTCGGCGCTCACGATAGCCTTAAACATCTTGGCAAGTGGTACGAACCCCCGGCATAAAAAAGGCCCGTTCGGGCGCGCGTGCGTGGGAGCAAGGAAAGAGGGACGGCGGGAAGAATTTTATTGTGAAATCGACTGTAGAGTCAGTGCGTTTTCCATCGCGGAGAGTGTCTGTGGTTCGCCCATGTCGATGCCGTCGAACTTCGCTCTCACCAGTGACACGTCATCTGGTACGTCGAAACTTTTCGGGATGGTTTCCGCGAGTAGAACTCCTCCGGGACACTCCGGTTCTAGTTGCTCGATGTAACCTCGGAGCTGGTCGAGATGACTATCGTCACAGCGATTCAGTTTGACTTCGATGGGCAGTTGAAGCGAGTCACCGACGGGTTTTGCGTCTTTCAACACCAAATCGAGATGGCCTTCGGGAAGTGCCCTTTCGCCGAGAACTTCGACGTCCCTGTCCAGGAATTCGGGGAACCCCGTCATCTGAACGAATTCGGTTAGCTTTTCGTGGTCAGATAACCGTCTCCGAAGCAGAACGTGGAGTATCTCTTCTTTGAACTTATTTTCTACCGGTGGCTCGAATCCCCCTCGCCGTCGAACCCAGTGAGCCGTTCCAGTTTCCACGTCCCAATCTCGCTTGCGCGGGGTCCTGTCGTCCACTTCACCCATCTGGGACACTTGTTGAAGTGTCGTCGTATCTGCTTGGAAGTGAGTCCGTGAGTATCCACCTCGAAGCAGTAGATTTTCGGCGATGTACTGGAACTCGCTCCGAACTAGACTCTCGGAGAGTTCGCGTTTCGGTTGGAGTTCGAGTCGAAAAGGGAAGTGGTAGGTACCGCCCTGTGTCAACTCCAGCGAGGGCCACGGTGGAAGATTTTCCGCGTTTAGGACGGCCCGCTTCTCCGTGACTTCGTAGAGGTCGTAGGCGTTTGCACCGTAGACGAACGACACGAAGTCGCCTTCTTCGATGTCCGCAAACGTCCACGCGCCGTTTTGACTACTAGGAAACCCAGCTAATCCGTAGTCACGGCATAGCTCCAAGTTCTCTTGAGTGGAAACCGCCACGAAGAAATACGAAGGGGTGTCGCTTGATCGCCGGGATTGCTTCCGACTTTCCCTATTGCTCATTTTCTGGTCGTTCTGATCTTCCGATCATTAATCTTCGGATAGTGAGGACATCCGTACAGTTCCACGGAGCGACCGGAGCAAGCGAAGGTCGTAAACCCCTCGCTGACCTACTCTCTCCCAACTAAATGAGCCACAAGGACCACTACTACAACAAGTCCAAACAGGAGGGCTATCGCTCTCGCGCCGCCTACAAACTCAAGCAGCTCGACCGCGAGGAGAACCTCCTCCACGAGGGCAAGACGGTCGTGGACCTCGGCGCGGCACCCGGCGGGTGGCTACAGGTCGCCGCCGAGGAGGTCGGCGACTCCGGCACCGTCGTCGGCGTGGACCTCCAGCGAATCGACCCCATCGACGGCGTCGAGACCGTCCGCGGGGACATGACCGAGGAGTCCACGAAGGAGGAGATTCGAGACGTCGCGGGCGACGCCGTAGACGTGGTCGTCTCCGACATGGCCCCGAACATGACCGGCGAGTACAGCGTGGACCACGCCCGGTCGGTCCACCTCGCCCGGCAGGCGTTCGAGACGGCCCTCGACGTGCTCGACACCGGCGGCGACTTTGCGGTGAAGGTGTTCGAGGGCCAGGACCTCGACGACTTCCGCGAGGACGTCGAGGAAGAGTTCCAGTACGTCCGGACCCTGCGCCCCGACGCCTCGCGAGATTCGTCCTCGGAGGTCTACATCGTCGCCAAGGGCCGCATGACCGCGCCGGTCGCGGAGGGCGACCGGGTCGAGGTCGAGATCGTGGACGAGGGCTCGGAGGGCGACGGCGTGGCCAAGGTCGAGAACTACACGCTGTTCGTCCCCGGTGCGTCGGAGGGCGAGACGGTCGAGGTCGAGGTCACGGAGGTCAAGCCCCGGTTCGGATTCGCGGAAGTGGTCTGATCTTCCGAGTTCTCCTTCGGTCTCTCCTCTCCGTCTTTTCCTCAGCGCGAGATTCCCTCACCGCGAAATCCAGCAGTAGGTCTGAATCGCGCCGAACACCACCGCCAGCACGCCGTTCTCCACCAGCAGGAACAACTGCGCCTGCGCGGGGTCAACCTCCCGGACCACCAACAGCAGGACCGCGAACATGGTCGCCAGCGCGAGGTTGTACTTCGCCAGCGCGGACCAGCACGACTGGTCGAGTTCGATGAGGCCGTCACTGCCCATGCAGGCGAGTCGGCGCGGAGGCGGAAAAGCCGAGGGGTGACGACAGTGCGGTCTCTCCCCGATTACGGTCGCGAGGCTTACTCGCCAGAAGTCGTTTCGTTCAGATATTCTTCCTTGGGGACGATTTCGTTCTTCTCACAGCTGAAAAACCCATTAATCCTCAACGGTTCCATGGCAATTTGTCCGGGCTGGACTTTAACTTGGAGCTGGACCGGTTCTATCTTTTTACCGCGTGCTGGCCGTGTCTCCCGAAAGTCGATGGTGGACCATCTTTCGGTGTTCTGTTGTCGGACAGTGACCTCGAACGTTCCACATCCCAGCGGTCCGTCCTCGTTGTACAAGTACGCCCGTCCCAAATAGTCCTCTTCCGGGTTTTCCTTCGAAGGTGGAACGTCGCGGGCCCCCCATTCCACGACGGTCCCATCTCGTTCGACGATGACTGTAAGACTGATTTCGGCGTCGAGATGGTTGGTTGTAGATCTGGATCGAGTACAACGGCGGTGGATCGCGAGCTTCGGGTGTGGTTTCCTCGGATTGCGTAACCGACGTGGAACAGCCGGCGAGACTCGAAAGGAAACCGGCACTTCCCGCGAGGAGGGTCCGTCGCGTGACCGCCACCCCCTGACGCATACCCTCTTCATCGACGTTCGGGAGTAAATGATTGTTGGTTGACTGATCGGTGGAGCCAATGGCTTTAAACCAAAAATTCCCCTACGGAACGGATTTTCGCAGACTGGCCTTCTCTTTCGCGATCCCCGTCAGATTCGCGCACCGACGCCCGCGAACCGGACGAGTCCCCTGAAGAAGATGACGATGCCGACGATGAACGCGGTCAGGGCCGCGAGCATCGGCGTCGCCTCCAGCGTCGGACCGTCGAGGAAGGGTCCCCGTACGAGCATCCACGCGCCTAACGTCGCCCCCGCGAGACCGAACGTGGCGGTCATCCCGCCGAACAGTTTTCGCATGCTTGTCCGTCTAACTCTAGCACACCTACGAAACGTTTTCGGCCGAACTTCGGGAATTTAGGTTATCCTTGAGAGAATTCTATGGGACGGATTACGTATCGCCATTCATCCCTAAAAATACTGTCAGTTCCTTTCGAATCGGTAATCGTCTGCCGTTTGCAGTACGTCGCAATCGGTCGTACGTAGACATCTCTAAAGAAGATATAGATACTCTTGACCCAGAAATGGATGTCTGACGTTCCGACCCGCCGGAACGCCGACCGGCCGCGGACGGCCCAGTTGGCGGCCTCACACGTCGATACGCTGGAACCGGTACAGGCCCGCCGCGAAGGCCCCGACGGCGACCAGTACCAGCAGGAGGACCGACGCCTCCATCGAGACGTGCCCGACGGGGTCCAGCGACGCCGTGAGGGGCCGTTCCGCGTTCGACCCGCTCTCGGGCATCTCGTAGACGCCGCTCCAGAGGGAAATCATCGTCTGGGCTTTCACGCCGAACCCGCCTCCGACCGCCTCGTGGACGAACACGAACGCGTTCCCGAAGTGGTAGTTGACGTCGAGGAGGTACAGGTGGTAGTCCTCGTACACGTCGCCCGAGAAGATGCGGATCGGCAGGAACGCGAAGTACAGCGCGGGTACGACCAGCGCGCCGAGGGCGGTCCGCAACCGGTTTCGCGTGAACACCGCGAGCGAGAGACCGACCGCGGCGACGACCGACGCGCCGAGGAGCGCGAACGCGAGGTTGCCGGGCATCGCCTCGAAGACGCCCGCCGATATCGCGGCCGCGCCGACGTCGCTCATCACCACGAGCATGACCGCCGACGCGAGCAGGCTCGTCAGCGCGACGAGGCCCGAGTAGGCGACGACGGCGGCGAACGTGCCGAGGAACACCGCCCACCGACTCACCGGCTTGCTCAGGAGGATGCGGAGCGTCCCCCGTTCGGCCTCCTTCGCTATCGTGTTCGCACAGAGCACCGCGCTCAGGGCGAGCACCGGAATACCGGCCGCCCAGAAGTACGACACCACGGCGAAGGAGGCGAACAGCTCGGTCTCCTGCTGGGCGAGCGGGGCGGTGGCGTCCGAAATCTCGTTTTCCGCGAACACGAGCCCCAGGAACCACGCGACGCTCAGGAACGGGACGAAGTAGCCCGCGAGCAGCTTCGGACTCGACAGGTCGGCGACCGTCTTCCGGAAGACGGTGAGCGCGCTACGCATCCCGATCCGCCTCCTCTTCCCCGATCATCTCGAGGAACGCCTCTTCGAGACCGTTTCCGCCCCGCAACGACCGGAGGCCGATGCCGGCGTCGCTCAGTACCGTGGGAAGTTCGGCCGCGAAGGCGTCCCGGTCGTCGGCCCAGACCACGAGCCCGTCGTCCTCCTCGCGAGTTTCGACGCGTTCGACGGGTCCGCTCTCGGCCAGCAAGCCCCCGAGTCGCTCGTCGTCCGTGGAGTCCACGAGGTACGTCTCCTCGACCCCGGAGCGTATCTCCTCCAGCGGCCCCGAGGTGACCACCCGGCCGTCGTCGATGACGGTGACGGCCTCGACGAACTGCTCGAGCTCCGCGAGGACGTGACTGCTGACGAAGACGGTCTTGCCCTCGTCGGTCAGGTTCTCGAGGGCGTCGATGATCGCGGCCCGGCCCTGCGGGTCGAGTTCGGCCGTCGGCTCGTCGAGGATGAGCAGGTCGGGGTCGTGGACCATCGCCTGTGCGAGGCCGAGGCGGCGTTCCATAGCGGAGGTAGGCCCGCCCGGTCATCGACTCGTAGAAGACCGGCTCCTGTGGCGCGTAGCCGATCTTCTCGAGGGCGGCGTGGGAACCGGCGGGCTCGCCGCCAATGAACGCCTCGCCGACCGTCGGGGTGACGACACCGACGAGCATTCCCATCGTCGTCGACTTGCCCGCACCGTTGGGGCCGACGAAGCCGTGGATGCTTCCTTCCTCGACCGTCAGGTCGATGCCCCGGACCGCCTTCACGTCGCCGTAGTGTTTGGTCAGGTTGGTCGCGTCGATGATCGCCATCCTATCGCCTCCCGAACCGGCGGACCCCGTACGGGACGAACAGCGCCACCACCGAGAGCGCCGTCGCGGCGAACAGCACGACGTCCGCGGACGACGCCCCGGCGGCCGGTTCCCTCGCGCTGGCCGCTGCGTCGGCGTCCGACACGGCCGCGTCGGAGTCGCCACCCGAATCTCCATCATCGCCGACCGATTCCCCGTCATCGCCGTCGCCAACCGACGCGTCCGGGTGCTGGGTCTCCCAGATCGACGGGCCGGGGTCGAGTTCCGGCGCGGCGTCGCTCATGTCCACGATCCAGGCGCCCGAGAGGATGCCGTCGTCGCGGTCATTCACGGTCGTCCCACTCACCGCGAGCCGGCCGTCGGCGGTCCAGTCGGCCCCGAGGAACCGGTTGGTGAACCGCGGAATCTGGGCGAAGGTGGTCGTGGACCGCTCGCTCCCGTCCTCGTCGATGGCGACCAGTTTGCCCATCACCCCGGGTGCTTCGTCGCGCTCGGCGAACCCGGCCAGCACGTACCCGTCGTCGGTCCGCACCGCCGCGCTGAGGAACTCGCGGGTCGCACCCTCGTACTGGCGTTGCCACAGGACCGCCCCGTCGGAGTCGAGCCGGGCCGTCCAGAAGTCGAAGTTGCCCCCGTCGCCGTTCCCGCTGTTCGAGGCACCCGCGATCAGGACGCCGTCGCCGTGGGCCGGTATCACGTCGAACATCTCCTCCTTGTCGTTGGGCCGGCCGGGCCCGGCGACGACGGTACGCCACGAGACCGAGCCGTCGGGGGCGAGCCGCGCGACCGAGACGTTCTGCCGGCCGTCGACCTCCTTGTCCATCGAGCGCTCGGTTCGGATGGTGGCGATCAGGCTCCCGTCCTCGAGGCGGACGCCCTCCGGGAACGCGGTCCACGTCTCGTGCTCGACGAGGCGGTCCCAGACGACGGCCCCGGTCGCGTCGACGCGGACCACCCACAGGTCCGAGGTGTTCACGCCGAACGAATTGGTCGACGCGAGCACGTAGGCGTCGCCGTCGGGTGCCGACGCGATATCGGTCGCCATATCCCGTTTCTCGCCGCCGTACGTCGTGTTCCAGGCGACGGTGCCGCTCCCGTCCATCCAGACCACGAGCGCGTCGTCGTCCC
Organism: Halobacteriales archaeon SW_6_65_15; assembly: GCA_003023465.1. GTDB lineage: Archaea > Halobacteriota > Halobacteria > Halobacteriales > Haladaptataceae > Halorussus. Next base: position 25,976 of record PXSM01000114.1, read on the forward strand.
GGAGGCCGGTGGCGGCGTAGCTATCGTCGCCGACTCGCTCCACGTCCTGGAGGACCCCCGGAACGGTGTGCTCGTTGACGACGTTCCCCTCGGCGTCGAGCCGGAGAATCGTCGACTCGTAAGTCTCGTTTATGTCCGCCCTGATAGCGATCAGCCCGCCGTCCGGCGTGCGAACGAGGTCGGGCATCCCCCGGTTGTGTTCGACCGGTTCTTCCTCCCCGTAGAGGTGGGTGACGTTCTCGCGGGTGTAGTCCGGTCCGGACTGGGTGTCGTTGGCGTCGAGAGTCGAGCCCGACCGGGTGACGTTCTCGTCGTCGGCGGCCAGCCCCGCCTGGGTGGCGTTCTCCGCCGCGACTACGGGTCCGACGAGCGCGAGTCCGACCAGCCCCAGCGCGAGCCCCCCGACGGCCACCGCGAGTCCGAGGGTGAGGCCGACGTCGGTCCGCGGCCGTGCGACCCCGAGCGCGGTACGGACGGTGCGAGCGGTCGTCTGTGCCGACTGTTTCATGCGATATCGTACTGAGTAGTAAGAACCGGGGGTTATCATGTTACCGCGTGGGATTGTTGCAGGCCGTGCACGCGGCTCGCTGGACGGACGACTTCGGTGTTACTCGAAGGCTTCGAGGGGTTTGGGCCGCGACCCGGCGCGGTAGTCCTCGTACAGGCGTTCGGCCCACTCCCTGATCGACTCGCTGGACGACTCGAACAGCGCCCGCGGGAACCCGTCGTCGTCCTCGACGCCGAGCTGGACCCGGCCGTCGGCGGCCAGCCCGAGGTAGAAGGGGAGCCGGTCCTCCGCGACCTGTACCGAGAGCCGCCCGGTCTCCAGCTTCTCGCGGAACAGCCGGGCGAACTCCCCGGAGGTGACGGTCTCCTCGACCTCCTCGGTCACCACGAGTTCGGCGTCGAGTTCCCCGTTCACGATGCGCTCGTGGGCGAGCTTCGCCCCTTCGAGGTCGATGGCGGGCAGGAACGCGCGGAACCGGTCGGTCGACCGGATGAACTCGTTCTGGGCCCGTCCGGGTGCGTACGGGTCGCCGCCGGTGTAGACGGTGACGTCGGCGTCCCGTAACTGGTCGAGTTCGAGGTCGAACTCCGCGAGCGGGAACCACCGGAGGAACGCCGACAGCTCCCCGGCCGTCCGGATGGTCTCCGAGAGGTCGAGGAAGTCCTCCGCGACGAGCGTCCCGACCCCCGTCAGGCGATACTCGCCGGCCTCGCTCTCGATCCAGTTCCGTTCCTCCAGGGAGTTGAGCGACCGGGCGACCGTCGAACGAGAGGCCTCGAGGTGCGTTCTGAACTCCCGCGTGGTCGCCGACCCGGATTCCAACAGGTGGGTCAGGATGCGGACCCGCGACTCCGAGCGGGCCAGAAAGGCGATTTGTTCGAGTGCAGCGTCGTCCGCGTCCATCTTGAGTTGACGTTATCACCGCCTCATTTAGTTCGTTCGCATGCGTGGAATGCCGCCGGCGTTCGACGGCGGCGTCCTACAGAGGCGATGGCGTCCCCGGAGACGACGACACCCCACGTCAGTCCGCGGTCGTCGCTCCGAGCGCACTCGACTCCCGCGACCGAAGGTAACCGACGACGGCGTAGACGACGGGCGTGTCGGCCACCGCGATGAGGAGTTTGAGGACGTACTGGCCGACGACGAGTCCGAGGAGCGCGTTCGTCGGCATCGGGTCGCCGGTGCCGAGAAGTGCGGGCACGACGGCGAACCCGACGAAGACGAAGATGACGGAGTCGATGAGCTGACTGCTCGCCGTCGAACTCACGTTGCGAATCCAGAGGTGGTCGCCGTCGGTCCGCTCGCGGATGCGGTGGAAGACGTACACGTCCCAGTTCTGGCTCACGACGTAGGCCAGCAGACTGGCGATCACGATGTTGGTGCTCGCGCCGATGACTCGCTCGAACGTCGCGGGATCGATCTCGCTGAACGGCGCGGCGGGCGCGTAGATGGTAGACCACGCCAGCGCGAGCAGGACGAAGTTCATCACGAAGCCCACGTTGACCATCTTGTGGGCCTCCTTCGGGCCGTACAACTCGGAGTAGCAGTCCGAGGCGAGGAAGGTGAGCGCGTACGCCAGCGCCGCGCCGGGCATCGCCAGCATGGTCCCGGTGAACGGCAACTCGAACGGGATGGCGAACCCGAGCAGCTTCGAGGCGGTCAACTGGGCGGTCACCAGCGCGGTGACGAACAGCGCGATGAGGGCGATACGCCCGACCGGAAGCGGCGTCGTGTCGCGGTAGGTTTCGGTCATCTTGGAGTCACCTGTGGGTCTTCTCCGAGTCGTCAGTCCTCGTCGAGGCGGCCGTGTCGCTCGTCGATCTCGTCCAGTACGTCCAGCATCTTCCGGACGGAGGCCCGGATGGCCTCGCTCCGGTTGACGAACTTCCCCTCCTCGCCGACGTGCTCGTCGAGGTCGGCGAGGAGTTCGTCGGGCACTTCCACGCTTATCTTGCTCATACTCGGGTATTATCGTTCGGCGATTTAAAAGGTTCGAGATTGTGACGCGGCAAGCATCTGACCAGACCAGAGAAACGCTCGGCTGACCAGTCCGGGGTCAACGCAGCGACCTCTCTCCGAGGCGAACCGGAGGTGAGACAAGGAGACGTCGAGCAGCGACCGCGACCGGGCGGGGTTTTCGAAAACAGTACCTCCTCACTCGGAACAGCAAGAACGCTAGCTACTTCTTGAGCCGATCAGAACCGCACCGCACAGCGACAGCCTCGTGCCTCCCCAACCTCCTGCGCTTCTCGCTCCGCTTCGCTCCACTGCGATGCTCGTCCCTCGCGCAGAGAAGGTGCGCCACGGAGGGCGCACCAGTGCGCGCCGGTATCGGAAGGTCGATAAGCTCCACGCTAGCGGTGGACGAAAAATCCGAAAAACGACCGTTGGCTTATCGCCGTCCGCCCAGAGACACGACCCACAGCACGCCGAGGCCGAATAGGTAGGCCAGCGAGAGCGGGATGGCGATCAGGAACATCGTGTAGAGGCTGTCGGGCGTGAGCAGGCCCGCGGCCGCGAAGATGGCGATGGTGACCTCGCGCCACCGGTCGCGCATGGCCTCGAACGAGACGATGCCGCCGTAGCGGAACAGCCACATGGTCAGCGGGATGTCCGCCAGCAGACCGATTCCGGCGGTGGTGAAGAACACCAGCCAGAAGAAGTTGCTGACCCGGTAGGAGATGATCATCTCTGCGCGGGTGGCGTCGGCGACCAGCCACGAGATGACCCCGGGCGCGACGAACGCGTACCCGAGGGCGCTCCCGGCGATCAGGCCGATGGTGATGGTCCCGGCCCAGAGACCGAACACTCGGCGGTCACCTGCGGCGAGACCCCGTTCCTTCATCGCGGGCCACGCCCAGTAGAGGAGGACCGGCAGGATGGCCACCAGCGCGAGCAGGGTCGAGATCTTCACCTCGAAGATGAGCGCCT
>PXSM01000115.1:0-2848 GCA_003023465.1 Halobacteriales archaeon SW_6_65_15
CTGACGTAGGCGTGTGCCGCGCGTCTGACGGCGTCGACAGCTCGTTTCCATCCCGCACTTTCACTTTCACTCCGGCCAGCGAGGCTTTAAGTTACTCCCGGGACTTGCTCCAAGTGCGCGTCACACGCTTCGCGCCCACTTCCCCCTTTCCCCCTGTTTCCTCCCCTGAGTCTCGACTGTGGGGATTTCGGTCTCAGCTTGGAGTCTCGATTCCGGTACTCAGTTTCGAATCTCGGTTTGGAGCTCAGTTCGGGACTCCCGACGGCGAGTGCTCCAACTGCAGTTGATAAAGCGTTAAAGAAACACCCGGATTAGGTAGGTGTATGCTGGAGCTTTCCGACGTTCTCGACGCCCGGGTGCGGGTCGAAGAGACCGCCCGGCGGACACCGCTCGACTACTCGCACACCTTCTCGGACATGACGGGCGCGGAGGTCCACCTGAAGTTGGAGACCTTCCAGCGGACGGGCTCGTTCAAGATCCGCGGAGCGACGAACCGCATCAAGACGCTCTCGGACGAGGAGAAATCCGCGGGCGTCGTCACGGCCAGCGCGGGCAACCACGCGCAGGGCGTGGCGTTGGCCGCGACCAAGAGCGGCGTGGACTCGACCATCGTCATGCCGGAGAACGCGCCCATCTCGAAGATCAAAGCGACTCGCGACTACGGCGCGACGGTGGTCCTTCACGGCGACGACTACGACGAGGCCGCCGAGAAGGCCCACGAGATCGAGCGCGAGGAGGGCCGGACCTACGTCCACGCGTTCGACGACGACATGGTGATGGCCGGACAGGGGACCATCGGGCTGGAGATACTCGAAGACCTGCCCGAGTTCGACACCGTGGTCGTCCCCATCGGCGGCGGCGGACTCATCGCGGGCGTCGCGACCGCCGTCAAGGAACAACAGCCCGACACCCGCGTGATCGGCGTGCAGGCCGAAGGCGCGTCCAGCGCGGCCCAATCGCTCCAGAAGGGCGAGTTGTACACCCTCGACGCCGTGGACACCATCGCGGACGGCATCGCCACCCGTAGCGTCGGGAAGAAGACCTTCGAGGTCATCGAGGAGCGAGTGGACGAGGTGGTCACGGTCTCGGACTCCGAGATAGCGGTGGCCGTCACCCACTTGCTCGAACGCGCGAAGACGCTCGTGGAGGGTGCTGGTGCGGTCCCCCTCGCTGCGATGCTGTCGGGGGCCGTCGAGTACGACGAGGACGAGGTCGTCGTCCCCATCATGTCGGGCGGGAACATCGACTTGAACACCCTCACGACGGTCGTCATGCGCGGACTGGTCGAGACCGGTCGGTACGTCAAGATCCGGACCGTCCTCAAGGACCGGCCCGGCGCGCTGGACGACCTGCTCGACGTCATCTCCGCCCAGCAGGCGAACATCTACGGCATCCAGCACGACCGCACCTCCCGTGACATCGCCATGAATGCCGCCGAGGTGGAACTGGACCTCGAAACGCGCGGCACCGAACACGTCGAGGAGCTCCTCTCGGCACTTCGCGAGGAGGGCTTCGACGTGGACGTGTTGGTGTAGGTCTCGCCGCGAGCGTGCCGGCGTAGCACCTGCTGGCTCACCTTTACCTAAGTTTAAGTCACGGGGCGCGAACAAACCCCACATGAAGCGCATCATCAGCACGCAGGACGCGCCGGAGGCGGTTGGGGCGTACAGTCAGGCAACGACGAACGGCGACGTAGTCTTCACCGCGGGCCAGATTCCCATGACCCCGGACGGCGACCTGCTGGACGACGAGGCCATCGACGTTCAGACCCGCCAGAGTCTGGAGAACGTCAAGGCCATCCTCGAAGAGGAGGGGCTGACCATGCAGAACGTGCTGAAGGTCACCGTCTTTCTCGACGACATCGATGACTTCGAGGAGATGAACGCCGCCTACAAGGAGTACTTCCACGACAATCCGCCCGCCCGGAGCGCCGTGGAAGCGGGCAATCTCCCGAAGGGCGTCGGCGTCGAGATCGAAGCCATCGCCAGCAACGAGTGACGTGCAGTTCGAGCAAGCGTGAACGGCAGTGACGTACGTCCGCGCGTGAAGGCCAGCCTGCTGTGGGGGGCCGTCGGCGTCCTCGCCTTCCTCGTCCTCCTGCAGGGGTACAAACTCTGGACGGGGTATCGCTACGCTCTCGCAGTCAAACTTGGCGTCGCGGTCGGCGTCGGCGCGGGCGCGACCGTGGTGTCGTACGTGGCCGCGCCCCTCCTCTTCGAGTAGAAAGAAAGGGTTTAAACGCAGGACAGGACTACAATCGTACGGGCCGGGATGGCCGAATGGCAAAGCGCACGCCTGGAAAGCGTCCCGGCGTTTTTCCGCGAACGACGCAGTAACCGTCCCGCATACTCGTCTTTATGACGACGAGGAGTTTGGCGTCAAAGTCGGGGCGTTATTATCACCCCCATTAAGAAATATACAATAATTATGATTAATATATTATAATTGGATTCAGGAAACGAAGAAAGGTGCTAAAGAGTATCTGTGCTGGTGCAACGCTCGCAATGACCGGAACCGCGGCCGCGAAAACGAGGAGCCGGCCCGCGTCGATCAGAGATGCGAACTACGTTAGAAAACCGGACGGCGAGATCGTCGAGATGGAGAACTTCGGCGGTGACGTCGGCACCGAGACGCACTGCGATTCGCCGTCAGGTTGTCACAGGTGCTGGTCGGACTGTGACCCCGACTGTCTGTGTCGTTGCGACTACCCCGATTGCTAGGTCGGAGTCGAACCGAACCGAGATAGAGAACGCGGTCCGCTCGACCCTCGGACCCAAAGGGATGGACAAGATGCTCGTCGACTCGATGGGCGACGTCACCATCACGAACGACGGCGTCACCATCCTCA
>PXSM01000115.1:2995-5839 GCA_003023465.1 Halobacteriales archaeon SW_6_65_15
ACGCGGTCCGCTCGACCCTCGGACCCAAAGGGATGGACAAGATGCTCGTCGACTCGATGGGCGACGTCACCATCACGAACGACGGCGTCACCATCCTCAAGGAGATGGACATCGACAACCCGACGGCCGAGATGATCATCGAGGTCGCCGAAACCCAGGAGGACGAGGCGGGTGACGGCACCACGACGGCCGTCGCGGTCACGGGTGAACTCCTCAAGAACGCCGAGGACCTCCTCGACCAGGACATCCACCCGACCGCCATCATCAAGGGCTTCCACCTCGCCAGCGAGCAGGCCCGCAAGGAAATCGACGACATCGCCGAGGATGTCGATCCCGAGGACGAGGAGCTCATCCGCAAGGTCGCCGAGACCTCGATGACCGGCAAGGGTGCCGAACTCAATAAGGAGGCGCTCTCGGAGATCATCGTCGACGCGGTCCAGCAGGTCACCGTCGAGGGCACGGTGGACCTCGAATACGTCAAGACCGAGACCCAGACCGGTCGCTCGGCGAGCGAGTCCGAACTCCTCAAGGGCGCGGTCATCAGCAAGGACCCCGTCCACGACAACATGCCCACGAGCGCGGAGGACGCCGACGTCCTCCTGCTCAACGAGGCCATCGAAATCGAGGAGACCGACGTGGACACCAGCGTCAACATCGAGAACCCCGACCAGCTCCAGAGCTTCCTCGACCAGGAGGAGGCCCAGCTCGAGGAGAAGGTCGAGAAGATCGTGGAGACCGGCGCTGACGTCGTCTTCTGCCAGAAGGGCATCGACGACATGGCCCAGCACTACCTCGCGAAGGAGGGCATCCTCGCGGTCCGCCGGGTCAAGAAGTCCGACATCGGCTTCCTCAAGGAGGTCCTCGGCGCGAGCGTCGTCTCCGACCTCGACAGCGCCACCAGCGAGGACCTCGGCCACGGCGACGTGACCCGCGACGCCGACGACGAACTGTTCTACGTCGAAGGCGACGACAGCCACGGCGTCACCCTCCTGCTCCGCGGCTCGACCGACCACGTGGTCGACGAACTGGAGCGCGGCGTCACGGACGCCCTCGACGTGGTGGCCCAGACCGTCTCGGACGGTCGCGTCGTCTCCGGCGGCGGTGCCATCGAGGTCGAGGTCGCCCGTCGGCTCCGCGACTACGCCGACTCCGTCTCCGGCCGCGAGCAGCTCGCGGTCGAAGCGTTCGCCGACTCGCTCGAACTCGTCCCGCGCGTCCTCGCCGAGAACGCCGGCCTCGACTCCATCGACACCCTCGTGGACCTCCGTTCGGCCCACGAGTCCGGCGACTCGCGCGCCGGCCTGAACGTCGAGAGCGGCGACGTCGTTGACACCCTCGACGCTGGCGTCGTCGAGCCTGCCCACGCCAAGGAGCAGGCCGTCTCCAGTGCCACCGAGGCCGCGAACCTCGTGCTCAAGATCGACGACATCATCTCCGCCGGCGACCTGTCCACCGACAAGGGCGACGACGAGGCAGGCGGGCCCGGCGGCGGTGGCATGGGTGGCATGGGCGGCATGGGCGGTATGGGCGGCGCAATGTGACGTAGGCCGGAACTTTCCTTCGTCACCCGCCGATCCGTCGTCGCTTACTGACCCGTCACCGCATCGCCCGACCGCCGCGTCGAATCGAGTGCTGTGTCGAACCGAGTGCAGTCGCGCCGTCCCGAATCTCGATTTGTCGATTTCGAGTTCCTGCTTCTTCGGTCCCCGACCGAATCGAGCGCGTTCGAGCGACAAAGTTTCGGAATTCACGGGATTTTGAATACTTTATAGTGGGGCGGCCAGAACGTTCGCACATGAACACGCTCCTGCTCAATCAGGACGCCGTAGACGAGAACACACAGATGCCGGACGTCATCCGGGCAATCGAGGACGCCTTCGCGGCGTACGCCCGGGGCGACCCCCAGATGCCCGCGAAGTCGTACATCGACCTCCCGCAGTACAACGGGGACTTTCGGTCGATGCCCGCCTATCTGGAGGCCGACGACTGGGACGCGGCCGGCATCAAGTGGGTGAACGTCCACCCCGACAACCCCGAGAAGTTCGACCTGCCCACCGTGATGGGGACGATGGTGTACAGCGACCCCGAGAACGCCGTCCCGCTGGCCATCATGGACGGGACCGAGCTGACGATGAAGCGGACCGGCGCGGCCGCCGCGGTCGCCACCGACCACCTCGCGGTCGAGGACGCCACCTCGCTGGGCATCATCGGCGCGGGCGTCCAGTCCTACACGCAGTTGGAGGCCATCTCGAAGGTCCGACCCATCGAAGAGGTCGTCGTCAGCGACGTGAACGAGGAGGCCGTCGCCGCCTTCATCGACTACTTCGAGGGTGAGTTCGACGTGCGCGCCGGGTCCATCGAGGAGGCCGCCCAGTGCGACGTGCTCTCGACGGTCACCCCGGTCGAGGACCCCATCGTCTCCCGTGAGGCCATCGGCGAGCACACCCACGTCAACGCCATGGGTGCTGACGCGGAGGGCAAGCACGAACTCGCCGACGACATCCTGCTCGATTCCAAGCTGGTCATCGACGACCACGCCCAGACCACCCACTCGGGCGAGATCAACGTCCCCTACCACGAGGGCGTCCTGACCGACGACGACATCTACGGCGAACTGGGCGACATCGTGGTCGGCGAAATCGAGGGCCGCACCGACGAGGACGGCATCACGGTCTTCGACAGCACCGGCCTCGCCATCCAGGACGTCGCCGCGGCCCACGTCGTCTACGAGCACGCCGACGAGAACGACAACGGCTACCCCTTCGACCTCATCGGCACCGAGACGCAGTAATCCTCTAACCGGTTCCGCTAACTCTCACTCTTTTCACCTCGGCGCGCGCGCGA
>PXSM01000115.1:5871-11952 GCA_003023465.1 Halobacteriales archaeon SW_6_65_15
GCGAGGGACGAGTATCGCAGGAGGAGCAACGCGACGACGAGAAACGCAGGAGGCTGGGGAGGTTCGAGGCTGTTGCAGTGCTGTCGCGGTGCGGTCTCCCCTCGGCTTCGGGAGTAGCTAGCGACACCTCAGCCTCCTAATAGAGGACGATCCTCGTAGTCCTAGTAGAGAACGATCCTCGTAGCTAACGACCGATACGCAAAGTTCTCACTGACGTAGAGTTCTCACCGACGTAGCTATCGACGCGAACCGGAACTCCCACCCGGCAGCCGTTCAGTGGGCGCTCGCCGGGCGACCCTGCCCGTGATCTTCGAGATGGCCCAGACGATGGCGATGAAGGGCAGAAACGGGATCAGCAGGATCACGAGCCCGAGGAAGTACGCGATGCCGATGGTCGTCATCTCGGCGTCGGGCCGCCCGCGGAAGGGTGGCGTGACCGAGCGCACGACCTTCTTCGCAGGTTCGGGCACCGCGCTCTCGCCTGCGTCACCGTCGTCGGAAACCCCCTTACTCATACCGTGACGTATCCACCGACCGGACGGATAAGCGTTTGCGGGGCGACACCAACGCGTCCGAGGCAGGCGACGCCGACGGGTTCGTTTCGAGTGGAACGGACGCGAAACAGCGGAAACGATGGTGTCAGACGCGCGTCCGACGTGCGTCTTGCAGAGGTGTGCTGAAGGGCGTCTTAAGCAGAAACTTGTTTTCTTTGAATTTCTATTTGATTCCTTAGGAAATGATTAGCCATCTTCGTCGTCAAGACGAGCCACGGCTACAGCAAGTCGTCCCGGAGGTACACCTCCTCGTTCTGCACGCCGGTGAACGGCGACTCCGGAATCTAGTGGTGGTTACGGGCCGGAGGGTGGGCAGAGCTTCGTTACTCCAGGTGGATCGCAGGCCGGAACGGCATCGCGTTCTTGGCCTTGTCGGCGGGGTCGTACGCCTCCTCGCCTTCGCGGTACACCTCGACCTCGGCGTCGAACTCGCGCTCGAAGAACTGTCGGGCGTCCTCGTAGACCGACTGCTCGCGGTCGTCGACCTCGGTCAGGACCTCGACCTCGTCGTCGGGGCGCTCCCGGACGAACTCGACCAGTTCCTGCACGAGGTCGTTGACCTCGTCGCCCTTCTCGCGCAGTTCCTCGTGCTGCATGACCTTGCCCATCACCGCGCCCACGTCGGGGCCAGTTTCTCGCGGCTCGTCGCCGCTCGAATTATCCGCGGTCACGATGTCGCGCACGTCCTCGGTCAGGTCCTCGACCAGCGTCTCCTCGACCTCGGTCCGGGTGCTCTCGAACTCGGGGTCCGGCTCGGGCCACGCCGCCTCGTCGATGGAGTCGCCTGTCAACTGTTCGTGGAGTTCGTCTGCCATGAACGGGACGAAGGGGGCCAGCAGGCGCAGGCGGGTCTTCAGGACCTCGCGCAGGGTGAGCTTCGCGCCCGGCCGGTCCAGGTCGGCGCGCTTGCGGTACCACTTCAGGTGTTCGTCGAAGCTGTAGAAGGCGGTCTGACTCGCCGAGCGCGTCTCGAAGTTCTCCATCGCCTCGGTCACGTCCCGGACGGTGCCCTGTAGCTTCGACAGCAGCCAGTGGTCGATGTGGTTCAGGTCGGATTCGCCCCCGTCGCTCGCGGTTTCGATGACGTCTTGGGCGCGAGTCCAGAACCGGGCCAGTTGGTCGTGGGTGGACTGGACCTGCTCGGAGCGCCAGTCGTAGTCCTGCCACGGCTCCGCGGAGTTCAGCAGGAAGAACCGGACCGTGTCCGCGCCGTACTCCTCGATGGCGTCGCTCGGCAGGACGACGTGGCCCTTCGAGGAGGACATCTTCTGGCCCTCCAGCAGGCCCATACCCATCACGGTGATGCCCTGAGGCCACTTGGGCTCCTCGAACAGTTCGGCGTGGTGGTACAGGAAGAACGTCAGGTGGTTACTGATCAGGTCGTTACCCGAGCAGCGGTAGTCCACCGGGTACCAGTAATCCCACTCCTCGCGCAGCTCCAGCGCGGTCTCGTCGGGGTTCTCGACCGCTTTGCTCGCGGCTTCGCCGTCGTCTCGCGGCTCTGCCGCGGTGGGCGATGGTGTAGTAGGCCATGTAGATGGTCGAGTCCGACAGGGGTTCGATGACGAACTCGTCGTCCCACGGCAGGCGGGTTCCCAGCCCGTAGTTGCGGATGGCGGGCCACTCGTTCAGCCAGTCGAGGGTGTGGTCGTACTGCTCGCGAGTGTTCTCCGGGATGGCGTCCAGTTGTTCGACCGCGCGCTTGGTCTTGGCCTTCCACTCCTCGTCGTTGTACCGCAGGAACCACGTCTCCTGCTTTGCGACCTCCACGTCGCCGCCGCATCGGCAGACGACCTCCTCGCTGAACTCGTACATCGAGCCGAAGGCCCCGCGGCTCTGGTAGTCGGTCTTCAACTCGTCGCGCACGTCCTCGACGACTTCGCCCGCGTACTCGCCGTACATCTCGCGCAGTTCCCCGCCGTGGAACTCGCGGTTGTACACCTCCTGCGTGGCGTCCTCCAGCGCGGGGTCGGCCGAGGACTCGATTCCGTGTTCCTCGACGGCGGCCTTCGCGGGGAACTCGCCGTACCCCTCCACGTCCAGAATCGCCGTCGGCTCGATGGCCTCGACCTCGGCGGGGTCGATGCCGTACTGCTCCATCCGAGCGTCGTCGGCCTTGGCCTCCTGCAGTGCCATCCAGTCGTCGGGGCTGTGAGCCGGGACGGACATCACGACGCCCGTGGCGTTGTCGGCGTCCACGAACGAGGCGGGCAGGACCAGCACCTCGTCGCCGGTGACGGGGTTGGTGACGCGCTCGCCGACCACCTGCAGGCGCAGCTTCTCGACGGCCTGTGCCGAGACGAGCCACGTCTCGCCATCGACCGCGGCGCGGGCGTACTCGGCGTCGGGGTCGATGTAGGCGTTGGTGACGCCGTACACCGTCTCCGGGCGCAGGGTCGCCATCGGAACCGTCGTGGTCCCCTCGTCGCCCTCGTGCTCGAACTTGATCAGGGTGTACTCCTGGAACTCGGCCTCCTCGCCCTCCAGCAGGTCGTGGGTCGTGACGGGGTTGTGCTCGTTCGTGCAGTACTTCACGGGGTGCAGGCCTTTCTCCAGCAGACCCCGCTCTTTCAGGGTCTCGTACTGCCACGTGATGAACTTCGAGTAGCGCTCGTCGTTGGTGGTGAACTCGCGCCGCCAGTCGATGGACAGTCCGAGCGACTTCATGTTCTTCTTGTAGTGCTCCTCGATGAAGTAGCGGGCGAACCCCATCGGAGTCTCCAGGTCCTGCAGGGTGTCCTCGGGGACGTTGTAGGTGTCCTTCAGGACGGACAGTTGGTCCTCCTCGCCCTTCTTCAGGCGCTCGACCGCGCCCACGATGGGCGTGCCCGTGACGTGCCACGCGATGGGGAACAGCACGTTGTCGCCCTGCAGTCGTCGGTACCGGGCGTACACGTCCGGCACGGTGTAGGTCCGGGCGTGGCCGATGTGCATCCCGCCGCTGGGGTAGGGATAGGGGACCGTGATGAAGGTCGCGTCTTCGTCGTCTCGCGGCTCTGCCGCTCGACTGTCCGAGGCGCGGTGCGCCTCGCTTTCGGGGTCTACCTCGTAGCGACCCTCCCGCGCCCAGCGCTCCTGCCACTTCGTCTCGATTTCCCGCGGGTCGTAGCTCATACCCAACGATTGTGAACTCGCGGCTAAAAGGACTACCATACTGACTGGCGGGGCTGTCAGATCGCGGCAAGAATTGCGATGTACAGTCACGGCCCGGTCATGTCGGTTGAGATCAATGGCCTACCGTCGGATAGCTACCGACCGAGTGGCTTTCGCCTCTAACGATTATAAACATGGTTTGTGGTGTTTTAGGCACCTTCTTATTGTTCATCCGTATCTATTCCAGTGTAATTACGGTGACCCCCGGTCGAAACGTTGACGTGCCGCCCGCGAGTTCGCCCAGCTCGTGGGCGAGTTCGCCGACGCAGTCGCGGTCCGTCTTCGGGACGCCCTCGCGGAGCGACAGCCAAATCTCGACTGGGAGACCGAGTATCGTATCGGGCGGACTCCCGTGGACGTGGTGGGAGCGAGTGACGACCTGTTCGTGGCGGTCGAACTGGAGTGGCGACGGGCCGACCCGGCGGACAACACCGCGAAGCTGTTCCGCCACCTCGCGGAGGGTGGCTTCGCCGCGTCCGACGAAATCTGCGTCTGTCAGGTCTTCACCGGCTACTACGACCTCCAGTCGGGAGGCGTCTCCTCGAAGCGCGAGAACGCGGAGTTCGTCGGGTCGGTCGCCGAAGACGCCTTCGACCGGTTCCGATACCGCCCCGTCCGGTTCGACCTCACCCCGCCGAAGCGAGGTGGAGAACGACCCGAAGGATGGCGTACGCGAGCCGACGAAACCGCCGACGAGATTGCATCGTTACTGTAGGCTGGCAAGTTGGTCACTCCCGCAACCCCTCGGGGTCCGGGCCGAGGAAGAACCGACTCCCGAGCCCGTACACCAGTCCGTACGAGACTGCGAGCGCCAGTGCGTACGCCACGCCGAAGCCAAACAAGGGGAATCCTCGCGGTGCGACTCCCAACTGGTCGAACAGTCGCGGTACCCCGAACGGAAAGATAAATCCGAGCACGAGGAGGGTGACGACGGCCTCGATGCGCCGCACGTGGGCGTCGAAGTCGGAGCGAGCGTCGGAGTCGGACGGCTCGGACCCGACCCAGCCGACCCAGACGTATCCCGCAACGAACGCAGCAGCGACGAACCCGACGAACGGCCACGACAGGTCGAGCGAGGCGGCGGTCCGGGTTCGGTGGAAGTACCACGCCGTCACCACCAGTCCGAGTAGGAAGACGTACGAACCCGTGATCGCCCACTGGAACCCGCCGACGAGTTTCTCGGTCAGTGACGGCCCGTCCGCGGTCCGGGGTGACGCCATACTCTCACTCCGACGCCCCGGAGAAAAACCCTACCGGCGCTACTATTGGGTTCCGTCGCTCCAGCGCGACCAGTTCGTCGTCACTCTAACGAAACCAGCCCGTCATCACTCCAGCGCGACCAGCCCGTCGTCGAGCATGTCGGCCAGCACGTCGCGGGCGTGGCCGTCGGGCTGGACGCCCTCGTAGACCGCCTGCACCTCGCCGTCGGCGAGGACGAACGTGGTTCGCTCTGCCGCGCCCCGCGAGGTGTCCACGTCGAAGGCGTCGGCGATCTCGCCCTCGGGGTCGGCCAGCAGGTCGAACCGGAGTTCGTACTTCTCGGCGAACTCCTCGTGGCTCTCGACGTCGTCGGTCGAGACGCCGAACACCGAGACGCCCGCGTCGTGATAGCTCTCCAGTTCGGCGTCGAACTGCTCGGCCTCGGTCGTACAGCCGGGTGTGTCGTCGCGGGGATAGAAGTAGAGCACTGTCGGCTCCTCGAAGTCGAGCGCGACGGTCTCCTCGCGCTGGTTCGTCGCCTCGACCGCCGGTGCCGCGTCACCAGTGTCGAGCGTCATGTTCGACGGTTGCGGGCGAGGGAGTAAGCCAGTTGCGCTTGGCCGGAGCGTTGCGGCTAACTGATGTCGATTCGGTGGGATCCTCGTCTACCTCCTCGGGGAGCGTCACCGACCGGCTCACCGACTGGTGGCGGCGCTCCTTTCGGATGTATCGGCCCTCGTCCCGTTCGCCGCCCTCTTCGGTCTCTTGCTCGTGTTCGGCGTCGATCCGGAGTTCGTCGCCCCGGAGCGTCAGGTCGATCTCCTCGGTCGTGAAACCGGGGAGGTCTGCCGTGACGACCAGTTCGTCGTCGCGGTCGGCCACGTCGACGGCCGCGCCGCCCTCTCGGCCGGTCAGTTGGCCGAGTTCCGAGCGGCCCATCGACTCCTCGAACTGGCGGCTCATGCGGTTCATCATCTCCTCGATCTCCTCGAACGGATTTCTACGTCCTGCCATAGTCCCCACGGGCGTGCGGTCGCCCGGTAGAAGTGGGACGCCACATCTTAAAAATCCAACTAAATTTCCGGCAGTCGTTCGCTCCTTTTTCGCCACCGGCCCAAATTTTTAACGGAGAGTGAGCCGTTAACAGGAATGAGCAGGAGAGAAAATAACTCGC
>PXSM01000116.1 GCA_003023465.1 Halobacteriales archaeon SW_6_65_15
CTCCACAGACCACGGGACGCGCCGCGAGGCCCCTGTGGCCGAGCTGCGAGACGCGACGCGTCTCGGCACGCGAACGGCGAAGCCGTGAGCAACGCGGGGAGGTACGGGGGTGCAGTGCGGTTGCGGTGCTGTGGCGGTGCGGTCTCTCCTAGGCTTCGGAAGTAGCTAGCCACTCACTGCCATCCGGATTCGCTCGGTGAGTGGTGAAAATCCGTCCGATTCCCTCTGATTCTCCCTCTCACCTCCTAAACGACACCCTCAACTCTCCGCGAGTAACACCTCGAACCATATGCGAGTGAGCATCATCGGTGGTGGAACCGTCCCCGACGAGCAGGCCCGGATCGCCGAGGAGGCCGGCCGACTGCTCGCCGAGCGAGGCCACGACCTCGTCTGCGGCGGTCTCGGAGGGATCATGGAGGCGGCCTGCCGCGGTGCAAAGGAGGGTCGCGACGCGAACGGAACGGGCGGAAAGACTATCGGCCTCCTCCCCGGCGAAGACCGCCGGGCCGCCAACCCCTACGTGGACGTGCCTATCGCCACCGGGCTGGGCCACGCCCGCAACGCCCTCGTCGTCATGAACGGCGACGCGGTGATCGCAATCGACGGCGGCGTGGGGACCCTCTCGGAGGTAGGCTTCGCCGGAATCTACGACCGCCCCATCGCAGGACTGGAGACCCACGACGCGCCCGGCGTCGAAGTCGTGACCACGCCCGCCGACGCGGTGGCGTACGTCGAGGCGGCCGTGGAGTGAGAATGGTTGTAGGGAAATCAGTGAGTTGCTAAAGAGTGGAATTTTATTTTCATAAAACTCTCCTTTCTTTTAACTGGGAATGGTGTTCTCGCGCGAGTGCCGCGATGACGGGTCTAATGGGGGTATACAGGATGGTCGGACGACCGCGTCGCGGCGGAGCCGTTGGGTGGTCGCTTGATTCCGGAAGCATTAAACTTCGGACGCTCCTCGATTCAGGTGCGGGCCGGTGGGGTAGCTTGGTATCCTTCGGCCTTCGGGTGGCCGTAACCGCAGTTCGAATCTGCGCCGGCCCATTTCTGCCCGCGACGCAACGACGACGAACAGCGAGTGCCTCGTGCGCTCGCATCTGAGGAGTCTGCGTCGCGGGGTAAATGAACGCCAAGCGGAGCTCCTCGGCGAGCACGTCTCTCTGCTCCTCGACGACAATTCGACTACCGAAGAACCCCTCAGAAACCCCGCCGGGTCAGGCGAACGATCCGAGTTCACCGTACAAACTGTCGAAGGAGACCGCGTTCGCTGCGAGGTACGACCCCTGCTCGAAGGGGACGGCACGGTGCAGGGAACCGTCGGCATCGTTCACGAGATCATCGACCGCAGGCGACCGGACCAGTCACTCGGTGAACCCGACCAACCACTCGGCGAATCGAACCAGCAGCGCGACCGCGAGCCGACGGGCGAGGACGACGGGGAACGCCGCGAGACGACATCCCGTCTCGAAGTTGCCGCGTCCGCCGGGCTGGTCGGCACGTGGACGTGGGACCTTCGAGGAGACGTCGTGACCGCGGACGAGTATCTGGCTGAATCGCACAGTATGGACCCGGCGGCGGCCGCTGCTGACGTCCCCGTCGAGGAGTTCGTCGCCTCGATTCACGAGGAAGACCGAGAACGGGTGCGGAAGCGACTCGACGAGGCGGTCGAGGAGACGGGCGAGTTCGAGGCCGAGTACCGCGTCACGAACGCGGACGGCGATGCGCTGTGGGTGGAGTCCCGCGGCGAAGTCGAGTACGACGGCAACGGCGAGGCGGTCCGAATGAGCGGCGCTACCGCGGACGTCACCGAGCGCTCGTCTACGCCTTCGACCTCGACTACCGCTTCACGTTCGCCAACGACGCGGTGCTGGAGATGTGGGGCCGAACTCTCGAAGAGTCCATCGGGAAGACGCTGCGGGAGATCGGCTACGAGGACTGGCACGCGGAGATGCACGAGCGCGAGATCGACGAGGTGGTCGAGACGAAAGAGCCCGTCCGCGGCGAAGTCGCGTTCCCGCACGCCGAACAGGGTCGCCGCATCTACGAGTACATCTTCGCACCGGTGCTCGACGACGACGGGGAAGTCGAAGCCATCGCAGGGACGACGCGCGACGTCACCGAACGTAAGGAGGCCGAGGAGGCACTCCAGAAGAGCAAGAAGCGGTTCCGCGCACTGGTCACCGCGAGCTCGGACGTGGTGTATCGCATGAGCCCGGACTGGAGCGCTACACGTCCCGTTGGTCGTGCACGGCGGTCCGTTCGAGGGCGGCCGCGTCGACGACTCGCTGGTCCAGTTGACAGACGTCGCGCCGACCCTCCTCGACGCGGCCGGGGTCGAGGACTCGACTGTGTGCGAGCAGGTGCAGGGCCGGTCGTTCCATCCCGACGCGACGAGTGCTCCGCGGGAGGCCGCCTACGCCGAGTACGTCACGCCCCAGCCGTCCATCGAGGTGCTCGAAGACCGGGTCGGCCCGCTTCCCGACCGCGTATACGGGTACGACCGTTCGATCCGGGCGATTCGCACCGACGACTGGAAGCTGATCCGCGGTTCGGACGGTTCGCGCGAACTCTATCGGGTCGGGGACGACCCGGACGAGACCGAGGACCTCGCCGCGGACGAGCGCCGCCTCGAGGAGCTTGGCTACCTCCAGTGAGCGCGACCCATCGGGACTCGTCCGCACCCCATCTGGTCGCGACGCGTCCAGTTGTTCCACTCGAAACAGGCGAAGCGTCAGACGCATCGAAGTGGAGGGGGTACACCGACGTGGGAACGATGAACAAAGACTGGGCTATTCGGTAGATTCAAGGACCGACGGTCGGCTTCTCTCACGTAGAGATTCATAAATGGACGTTCCCGACAATTTACTCTGCGTGTTCAGCGCCCGAGTGGAAGAGCGCCGCGATTCGTACGTCATCGAAGTTCCGAAGCACGAAGTCACGACCGGCGACGTTCAACCCGGAGCGGTGTACCGCACGGCGTTGCTCGCAACCGGTACGGAAGCCGAGACCGAAGGTGGCTCGCCGGTCACCCGGACGAAGGCCGACGCAGAGACGAGGGCCGAAGTGGGGGCGAGGACCGAATCAGGAACGAGAGCCAATACAGGAGCGAGGGCCGAAGGAGAGACGGAGACCGAAACTGGGACGAAATCCGAAGCGAATGCGGGTGCGAGCCGAGGCCGGACCGAAGCCGGACCGGACCCCGAGCCCTCCGGACCACCCGTTGAAGAGGGCGAGGTCCGCGAGGTCGAAATCGAGGACATCGGCGACCAGGGCGACGGCATCGCGCGAGTCGAGCGCGGCTACGTGATCATCGTCCCCGAGACCGACGAAGGCGACCGGGTCACCATCGAGATCACGAACGTCCGAGAGAACGCCGGCTTCGGCAAGGTCGTCGAGTGAGACGGCCACCTCTAGTGACGTTTCACTGGATGAACGGCGTATTTACGGCCGTTCGGGGAGCAAGGAATTAAGTAGTTATACGTTATCGTATAACGTATGGTACGAAGTAACAGGGTGGTTCCGGACTGCGACGTCTGCAGGGACGTCGAGGGGGAAGACGACGAAGACCCCTTGCTGGACGAGGAGTGAGGGACTCGATACCGGAAGACGCGACCTCGCTACAGAGGGGTTTGGAGTTCGATAGAATCCATCCTCTTCGATCAGAGGACGTTCTCTAATTGCACCTGCTACGACGGCCTATTTTCGATTCCATTTGGGGTTCACGTCGTGGGCGTGACGCCGGGTCGTCTCAGAAAACCTCGGAAAATCGCTATAGTTCCACGCAGACACCGAGCTTGGGCACGCAGACTTCGCGCGTCCAACCAGCACGTCGCCGCGTCCGGTAGAAACGACGGAACGTCCGGACGGCGTACCAGCTCGCGCCAGCGAAGGCGATTACTCCTGCCGCCGTGATGGGGTACAGGGCGGCCAGCGTCAGTGCGATAGCTCCGAGGACCAGCAATGCTGCGGCTACGAAGGCGTAGCCGAGACTGTGCATCGAAGCCGGGTCCAAGTATCGCGCCGGATCTTGGGATGGCGTGTGGCTCATTACGTGTAGACGTAGGGGAACCAACCCCATAACTATAATCTGAATTATATTTATGTAGGGGCGGTTACTGAACCGAATTCCTGTACCGTTGACTACGTGTATGACGGTAACAAAACAGCTTTCGTACCCGGCCGCAAATCCGACGTACCACCCCCCGAACCCCGTCTGTGCAAGAACTCTCGCTCGTCCACGTCGGCCGACCGCCCGAAGAACCCGCCGACGAGGCCCCGGCGGTCGTGTTCCTCCACGGGCTGGGCGGCGACGAGGAGAACATGATAGGGGGCCGTTCCGCAAGAGCCTCGACCAGTTGGCCGAGTTCGTCCGGCTCCTGCCCGAGGAGTACGACGTGGACGCCGACCGCGTCGGGTTGTTCGGCTTCAGTCAGGGTGCGAAGGCGGGCCTCGCCGCGCTGATCGACCGTCCCGAGCGCTACCGGTGGGTGGTGGCGCTGAACGGCTTCCTCCCGCGGAGCTACGACGACCCCGACGAGGTGGCGAACGCCGAGGGTAAGCCCGTCTTCATCGGCGTCGGCGAGAACGACGACGTCATCGCGCCCCGGTACGGTCGGGAGTCCGCCGAGTTGCTCGACGAGGCCGGTCTCGACGTGACCTTCCGGACCTATCCCGTCGGCCACCGGATGAGCCGCGAGGAGTTCGCGGATGTCTCGGACTGGCTGGACTCGCAGTGGTAAAGCGACGAGTTTAGGGTGAATTGATAGACGCGAGCGCTAGGTACAGAGAAGACTATTCGAGGCTAGTTATTCCCGAAGCCGAGGGGAGACCGCAACCGCATCTCAAACCTCCCCAGCCTCCTGCGCTTCTCGCTTCGTCGCCCGAGAGAGCTTCGCTCTCTCGTGATCACGAAAATCTTCGATTTTCGAACGACTCCGATGCTCGTCCCTCGCGCGCGCCAGTCGCGAGCGCCGGGGGTGAACGCGCCGGAGATGAAGATTCCAACAGAGCGACCCACCCAAGTCACACGTCTTATACCCCTGCCGTCCCTCGGAACACCAATGACAGAGCTGTTCGAGTCGGACCTCCAATCCGCCGAGAGCGTCGTCGAGCGCCGGGACGAGGTGGTCGCACAGGTTCGCGACCACGCGGGTCGAATCGCCCGCCAACTCGCGCTCCTGCAGGGCGGCGACTACGGGAAGCGAACCTTCGAGACCGACGACGGCGAGTGGACCGTCAAGTACGAGGCGGGCGACCTCCAGTTCCTCCTGTTCGAGGGCGGTCGGAGCGAGACCTACGTCGTCTCGACCAAACAGCCGCCCGAACCCGAACCCCTCGCAGAAGCCCTCGAAGACTACGACGCCTTCGTCGAGTCGTTCAATCGCTACGTGGAGTCCCTCGACGGAGGGCTGGACGACGTGGCCGCCGACTTTCCCCGAGTCGCCTCGACCGAGACGGTCGTGGCCGAGCGCGACCGCATCCTCGGACGGGTCAGCGAGGTCGCCGACCAGATGGCCCGCGAGTTGGGCCGCTACGAGGGCGACGAGTACGGCACCTTCGCGACGCGAGTCGCCGGGACGCGCTGGGAACTGAAGTGGGAGGACGGCGGCGCGTCCTACCTCCGGGTCGGCGGTCAGGGCGGCATCTACCTCCTCTCGCAGTACGAACCGCCGTCCGCCAAGGACGTGCGGAACCTCGCGGCCGACGTGCCGGAGTTCGTCGCGGCCTTCAACGACCACGTGGAAGACCTCGAAGCCGACCTCTCGCACGTCTCGCTCTGAGGGACTTCGACCGACGAGAAAAAGCTCGATTTCGGCGTCCGAGTCGCAGGCGTCAGACCGCGACCTGACCGCCGGCGGAACCGCCACCGTCGCCACCGTTGTATCTGGCGTCGCCGAACGCGAGCATCGGGAAGAAGACGAACGGCAGGAACCACAGTCCGATGCCCCAGCCCCTCGTCCTCGAACCACTCGACGACGAACTCGGCGCAGGGTCGCTCGTCGCCCGGCGGGTTCTCGGTGGGAATCCGGACGAGGTTCGCAGCGAGGTCCGCGAGTTCGTCGCGGGAAGCGCCGGGGTCGTCGTGCGGGATCTCGGATTCGTCGTGCGGGGTCTCGGTCGTCATCTGCGAGTTCGCTCTGTCGAACGCTCGTCGGCCGCCCGGAAGGTTCCTTCGGTGGTCCCTTCGAAGTCGGCCGCTGAGAAGCCCAGCGGCCGGTCGCAGAACGGACCGAGACCGCCCGGTTACGTTCGGCGACCGTCCGGGTTACTTTCGCTGGCCGTCCGGTTTACCACACATTGATATGGTGTTGGCTTCGTGGGTTACGGTAGTTAAGATGAACCGGACCTGCGCGCGAACGTGCCTCCGAGGGACGGTCGGTGGTGTCCATGTCTGAGACGGAAACGTTCGACACGCGAGCGGAGTCGCCGCAGTTGATCGTCGTGTGCGGCCTGCCCGGAGTCGGGAAGACCACCGTCGCCGAGGCCATCGCCGAGCGCGTAGACGGGCGACTCCTCCGGACCGACGTGATCCGCAAGGAGATCATCTCCGACCCCGACTACACCGCGGAGGAGTCCCGGATGGTCTACGGCGAACTGTTCGAGCGAGCCCGCCAGACGGTCGA
>PXSM01000117.1 GCA_003023465.1 Halobacteriales archaeon SW_6_65_15
GAGCCGCTGGTCAGGATCACCGCGGAGGCCAGATGCGAGGCCCGCGCGGACGAGCTGTTCGAGACTGCCAGCGAACTGGTCGAGGACTGTCTTCGGCCGCGTCGCGTGCGGTGACGATACGTCGAGCGACGTGGAGACGCGATAGGTGGTGGAAAACGGAGAATCCGGCTCTCCTGTTCCTCTTCGGAGTGGGGGTTCCTTTGCTTCGCTGTACCGGTTCGTTACCGGCTCCCGACTCGATCCGTTAGAATGAGGGATGATAGTGACGTTCGTTCCGCTTGGACTGCTATTCTTGCCGAGAGCGGGATACGAAATACGCCAGCAGAACGTCATCTGAAGGTCGAACCTCCTCGTTTCGCGTTTCACGCCGAGGAGAACCTCGTTCGAAATCTCGTCTCGATAGAACCCTAAATTCGGTCGATGACGTCGCAGACCGAGCCGGTGTCGGCGACGATGAACGCCTCGTCGCGGAGCATGTCCTCGTTCTCGGGGAGGAACATGAGGTGGCCCCGGTCGTCCTTCCGGGCGCGGACGACCTCCCAGTCCGCAACGTCGTAGCCGAGGTCCTCGGGTCGCGGGTCGCGCGGGACCTCCTGCCAGTCTTTTCGGCCGGTCTGGGTGTTCTTAGGAGCCATGACGACCCCCCGCGACCGCGGAGCCGTCGAAACTGTACTCCGACTCGTCCGCGAAACCGATGCGAACGGAATCGGTGGAGGAGCGAACGTCAGCGGTTACTCGGGCGGACGCCGGTACGCCAGCCGGGACCGAGACGGTGCCGTGGAGGGCCGACCCGGTCGAGGCCGCGGCAGCCGTCGGCCCGGATCGGAGAACCGTCCCCGCGGTTGCGCCAGCCAACTGCGGAGACGACCAGTGGTCGTGGAGGAGTCGGTCGGAGTCGCGTGCCAGATCTTCGCGTGCCATGCGTCTTTCAATGGAACATTACCGGTTCAAAAAGGTTCCGACTTTTGTTCAATGTCCGGGCACCAATTTAAGTGTGCTGGCTCGACGGGGTGGCGTCGCCGCCACCGGTCCGAAGACGCCCGTCTCGTCGATGACAGTGGTCGGGTATAAGTGACTCCGTGCGGGAAACAGTGGTAATTGGGCGTTTACCGCGCTGTTCCGCCGGCGGAACGGCGCGAAACAGTTTTGGAATCCGAGGTGATGGGGGCGACGAAAACGAAGCGCGTCGGCGAGGACCACCGAACTGCCCGATTCGACCGAACTGGAGCGACGAGGCAAGGAATAGATGCGTCTAACTACTGAAAGTACTCGTTTGAAACAGAGATAGATGTGTGAAGGGCGGGGACCGTCGTCGAAGCGGACGTTTCGGGGACCTACTGTCCGCCGACGGCTTCCTCGGCGGCCATCGGGACGCCCTCGGGAACGCGGTCGGTGTCGGCTTCCGACCCCCAGCGGGTGTCCGTGTCTTCGATCTGGCCGCCGTCCTTGGTGGCGCGTGCGGCGGAACCGCCGATGTCCGAGCCGGTGACCTCGACGGGTCCGAACCACGCCCAGACGCCGCGGGAGTTGGTCGCGCCCGGCGACGAACAGCCCTCTCCGCAGGGACGGGTCGAGTCGGCCTCGACCACGCAGTTCTTCACGTGACAGACTCGACCGTCGACGGAGCCGACGCGGATGTTGGCGATGTTGTTACTGTCGAAGTAGCTGTCTTCGACGTTCACGACGCCACCGACGCCGCTGTAGCCGCTGTCCATGCCGTAGAGGCCGTTGTCGATCATGTGGGCGACGTGGACGTTGCGGAAGGTGATGGTACCGCGGTGGGGCAGGTTGCCGTTGACCCAGACGCCGCCCTTACCCGAGCCTTCGGTCTGGCCGTCGCCCATGTAGACGTTCTCAATCAGGGCCTCGCCGTCTTCGCTGGTGACGCCGGGCGTGAGGAGGTAGTTGCCGCCCGGGTGGTTGCCCTTGAAGGCGACGTTCCGGATGGTCCAGTCGTCACCACTGGCGTTGATCTGGGCCGACGCGCCGTCGGCGGTCATGTCGATGAGAGTGTTCTCGAAGGTTTCACCGCTCTCGACAGTGATGGTCTCGGTATCCCCGGCGGAGACCGTGATGGTATCGTACGAAGCTGCATTCGCGGAGCCACTCGATGCGCCTGCCGCCGCAACCGACGCCATCGCCGCCCCGGTAAGCTTGAGGTAGGAGCGGCGGTCGAGGAGGGACTGTTCGGAGTCGGTGTCGCGTGCCGTTTCGTCGCGTGCCATGCACTTCTCAATGCGAGGCTACCCATTTATAAATCCTCTGACTTCGATTCAATGCTACATTACTGATTTAAGTATTATGGCTGCCCGTGCAACGCTCGAAACGGAACGGTCGAAACGGTCAGTGCTCCGATATACGGTCGGCGTAACCACGCGTTTCCGCGGTAGGACCCGTTTGAGCGGCGACAGACGGCCCATAACAAAGGCCGCGTGCAGGCGAACTACCCCACATGACGGACTCCGAAGAGCCGAATATGGAGACCTTACTGGTCGGGTTGGACGCCGGCTGCCGGTCGGTGCTCGATTCGCTGTTCGAGGCGGACGCGATTCCGCACCTCGAATCGGTGTTCGAGGCGGGCACGAGTAGCCCGCTGGAGTCCCAGATTCCGCCGTGGACTCCCAGCGCGTGGCCCTCGCTATACACCGGCGTCAACCCCGGCAAGCACGGCGTGTTCGGCTTTCTCACGTTCGACGGCTACGACTGGGACGTGGTGAACGCGACCCACGTCCGGGAGCGGACCCTCTGGGAACTCCTCGACCGTCACGGCAGGTCTGCCGGGGTACACCGCGCCGGAGGACCCCGACTGTCATCCCGAGGGACTGCTCGACGAGATCCGCGAAGAAATCGGCGATTACCGTATCTACGCACCTCGGGAGGCATCGGGGAAGGAGTTGGTCGAGTGGCACGAGCGACTGGTCGGGATGCGCGGCGAGGCGTTCCGCTACCTCGCGTCGCGGTTCGACCCCGACTTCGGCTTTGTCCAGTTCCAGCAGACCGACACCGTCTTCCACGAGTTCCCCGGCGACCACGGCAAGGTCAGGGCGGTCTACGAGGCCGTGGACCGGCAGGTCGGCACGATTCTGGACGAGTTCGACCCCGACACCGTGATCGTCGCCAGCGACCACGGCATGGGCGAGTACGGCGGTCACGAGTTCCGCCCCAACGAGTTCCTGCGCGAGCGCGGACTCGTCGAGACCACGACCGAGGGCGAGGGGATGCCCACGTGGTCCACCATCGCCGACAACCAGCTTCAGGAGGGCAAGGAGGGCCGGACAGAGGACGACGACCCCTCCACGCTCGAACGAGCCATGGCCGGGATGGCGACGGTCGGCCTCACGGCCCAGCGCATCAACGCCGCGCTCGACGCGGTGGGACTCGCGGAGTTCGTCGCCGAGCGCGTCCCCGACGACGTTGCTCGCGCCGCGGCCGAGCAGGTGGACTTCCCCGCCTCGAAGGTCTACATGCGCGACCGAATCGAGCTCGGCGTCCGGGTGAACCTGAAAGGCCGCGAACCAGACGGCGTGGTCCCCGAGTCGGAGTACGACCGGCTCTGCGAGGACCTCGTGGCGATGCTCTCGAAGGTCGAGACGCCCGACGGCGAACCCGTCTTCGAGCGAGTCGCCCGGCGCGAGGAGGTCTTCTCCGGCCCCTACGTCGAGGAAGCGCCGGACGTGATCACGGTCCCCCGTGAGTACGACGAGTTCATCTCCACGCGCGTGGGCGACGGTCAGTTCGGCCCGCCGAGCGAGCCCTTCAACCACAAGCGCGACGGCATCGTGGCCGTTTCAGGGGCGAGCGCCAACCCCTCGGCCGACCTCTCCGACGCCCACCTGTTCGACGTGACGCCCACGATTCTGGCGACCTTCGGACTCCCCGCGGGCGACCGGATGGACGGCGACGTGCTTCCGGCGGTCGAGTCGGTCGGTACGGAAGCGTACCCCGAGTTCGACGCGGGCGAACAGACGGAGACCGACGACGAGGAGGTCGAGGCGCGACTCGCGGATCTGGGGTACCTGGAGTAAGGGGTAGACCTTCGAGACCGAGAGAACGCGATTAACAGCTTCCGTCTTCTCTGACGCCGTTCGTCACCACGGTCGCGCCCTCGGTCGTGATGGCATCTCCGCCGACCGCGATTACCGAGTCCCGGACCGCACAGCCCTCGGCATTGGATATCTCGAAGCCGTCCCGCGACCCGTTCGGATGCTGGATGCAGACGCCGTCGAACAGGCAGTCGTCGCGGCGGTCGGTCAGCACCGTGCGGCCCGAGGTTCAGGCTCGGCGCGAACTGGCCCTTCAGGCTGTCTATCGAGTGGCGGATGTTGATGGCGGGGGCTACCGCGTCGGTTCGGATGCGAGTGTTCTCGATGGTCGCGGTACCGAACTGGTAGCCGACGACGATTGCGCCGGAGCTGTAGGTCCCCGTGAGGTCGGTGATGGCGATGTCGCAGTTCTCGACGCGGGCGCGGCCGCCCTCCTCCAGCCAGATGCCGCGCATGTTCGGCTTGGCCTCGGGACGCTTCGGGTTGTCCACCCGGACGGTGACGCCCCGGACGAGCGCGCCCCGATGGCCGCCGCCGACCCGGACCTGGTCGATGCCGTTGTTGGCGTAGTAGCCGCCGAGGACCCGGAGCGGCCCGGAGTGGTACGCGGCGTACAGTCCCTCGGCCCAGTGCTCGACGTAGCAGTCTCGGACGGTCAGCTTCCCGACGCTCTTGGGGAAGACGTAGATGGCGTTACCCCCGGTCGAGCCGTCGGGGAGTTCGACGTTCTCGAACAGGAACTCGGCGCTCGGGTCGGCCGCGGCGATCTCGAAGCCGGTCTTCGGGACCCGGCGGTGGCCCCGGAGCGACACGTCCCGGACGACGTTGGAACCCCCGTTCACCGAGATGTGGTTGACGGGCGCGACGCCGGTCTCCCGACAGTCGAGGGTGAACCCCTCGAACGCGAAGTTCCGGAGCTTGCCGAACATCAGCCAGTAGCCCCGCTCGCCTTCGGGAGGGACGAGCG
>PXSM01000118.1:0-3203 GCA_003023465.1 Halobacteriales archaeon SW_6_65_15
GGAGCTTCGTCGTCCCTTTGCCGACCTCGACCTGCAACCAGAAACTGGTCTCGGGCGACCCGATGTTCACCGTCGCGGGCTCGGACGTCTGGACGGTGACGTTCGCCACGTCGCCCCGCTGCTCATCGACCACGGTCTCGGCGAACGAGGCGCTGGGGGCGCTCGACGCGGCCGCACTGGTCGCGGCCACGGCCGGGCCGAGGGACGGGGCGACGGCCGCCGCGAGCAGGACCGCTACGACGGCGACGACGGGGGACGACGGAGGGCTCGCTGGCATGGCGGGGTGCAAGTAATCGAGGTGTTGTGAACCATCCGTAATAAATCCGAATGGTCACCGCCGCGTCGTCTCGGTGTACTCGTACCTCGGTCTCGATGATACCCATGCCGCGCCGACCGAGCGATACGTTCAGCCCTGCGCTTCAGACTATCAGGGTCGTTCTTTCAGGACCTCGTAGGCTTCCGTCACGCGCTTGAACTCGGCCTCGTCGCCGTCTTCGCGGTCCGGGTGGACCGACTTGACTCGCTCGCGGTAGGCCCGCCGGACCTCCTCGTCGGTGGCGTCGGCGTCGAGTCCGAGGACGCGATAGGCTTCGGCCGGAGTCGGTCCGGCGTTCGGCTGGACGCCTCGGGTCCGGCCGGCGTTTGCTCCCCGACCTGCACTCGCCCTCGTTCGCCTCCGACCCGCGTTCGACCCGCCACGCGCATCCGACCTTCGACCCGTACTCGACCCCTTGCCGACTCCGAATCGGTCGCCGAGTCCGACCCCGTCGGCGTCGAATCCGCCGCGACGATTCGAGTAGGACTCCCGCGGGCCGGCTCCGAAGCCACCCGTCTCGGAGTCGTCGCGGCGGTCGGACCCGATTCCGGGGCCGACCCCGACTCGACGGTAGGCCCCGGCGTGACCGCTCTCCACCCTGTCGCGGAGTCGCCCGCTGGCCTGATACCAGACGAAGTAGGCGGCCGCCGCGAAGGGGACGGCGATGGCGAGCAGGACCGGCGTGTAGACGAACGCCAGCACGAATTCGAGAGTGGCGATGCCCGCGAGGACCGCCGCCAACCCGAACAGGAACCGGTCTTTCTGCACGATCTGATTCTTGGAGTTGCGGGATTGTAAGCGTCCCGCTAGGTGGGCTACGCCGTCCGTCGGAGACCCACCGTTACCCGGTCCGACTGGGACTCATCTGTTCGACCTCGAAGTCGAGGGCACCGTCCGGCGACTCCTCGACCCAGAGGAGGACGTCGGCGAGATTCCGCACTCGCTTCAGGGTTCGCTCGTCGTGCGCGGTGAAGTCGAGTCGAAGTATCGAGAAGCCGTCCACGAACGCCGAATGGGTCGTCCGCCGGATGAACCGCTCGACCACGTCCGAGTCGGACGTTTCGAGCAGGGGCGTCAGCGACTGGACGACGAGGTGGCGACGCCGGTCCTCTCGCTCGGACGAACCGAGCAGGTCCCCGACCGCGACCGAGAGTCTCGCGAGGTCGTGGGGTCCGGCGACGTGACTCACCGGCGTCTCCCGGTACGAGGCGGGGAGGTTCTGGTCGTGTGACACCGCGTCCACGACGCCGAGGACGGCCGACGACTCCTCGGCGTCGAGCGATTCGTAGGCTTCGAGCGTCGCTTTCGAGCCGGTCTCCGTCGTGACGAACGCGGCTCCCTCGGCGGGGTCGCTTCGAGCGGCGAGGAGTCGCAGGTCCACGGCGTGGCGTCGGAGGTCGCCCGATTCCGCGATCAGGAGCGTCTGTCCGGCCCGCAACGAAGGGACGCGGGGCAACTCTTCGGCGGTCGGAGTCACGATCTACCACCGCTTTTGCGACCGCGTTCGTGGCGTTGGCCCGAAACGAAGTAGAAACACCCCGAAACGGAGCAGTCGCTCGCGGGGACGGTCGGGCGAGCGAGTTCGTACCCGCGTTCCGGCCGCGGGCGGTCCGTGACACGAATCATGGTCGTCTCCATCGAACGGCCGCGTCCGAACCGACGCCCCGAAAACCGCGGGCTGTCGGCGGACGTTCGACCGCAAACTGACGTCGGCCCTCGGAGAAAGGCGAGGACCGAATCTCCGTGTTGACACGTAACCAGTCGTCCGCAAAATGAGTTTGTTTCTACAGCAAGCTCCCGTCGCACGCCAATCCCTTCACCGCATTTAAGGACGAGGGAGACAGATGGTCACCTAGATTCTGCTGGCGATGCCTCGGGTGACTGCGACGGTCGCCCGATGATGCCATCCGGCGGAGGGCACCCGGAGGCCGCGCTCGCAGGAGGACCACCGCGAGTACCCGGCGCAGCCAGCGCGGTCGCTCGTCTCGCGGTCCTTCTGCTCTTTTGCCCTTTCGGAACCGAAGCCCGGAGCCGTCAGTATCGACTCTGCGGCGACCGGGTCCGACATAGCAAGACCCATCCCAACCCACCACCAACCTCCGGGTATGAACGAAAGCGCCGAGGAGACCAAGGTGGAGTGGCGCGAGTGGGGCGAGGCGGCCTTCGAGGAGGCCCGAGAGGCCGACAAGCCGGTCCTGCTCTCGCTGTCGGCGACGTGGTGCGCGTGGTGTCACGAGATGGACCGCGAGGCGTACAGCAACCCCATGGTCGCCGCGAACGTCAACGACTCGTTCGTCCCGATTCGAGTGGACGTGGACCGCCAGCCTCGCGTCCGGGAGCGATACAACGTCGGCGGGTTCCCCTCGAACTGCACGCCGGAGGGCGACCTCCTGACCGGCGCAACCTACCTCGGAGTCGATGGCATGCGGCAGGTCGTCCAGCGCGTGCGGGACCTCTGGACCCACAAGGGTCGGGACGCCGCCCGCATCCCCCGGAGCCTCCGGGAGGACCCGCCCGCGGGCGAACTGTCGCCCGAGATCGAGCGCCTCGTCGCGGGCCAACTAGACGACAAGTTCGACGACGGCTACGGCGGCTGGGGCGACAGCGAGAAGTTCCCCCTGCCCCGGACCGTCGAGTTCGCCCTGAAGCGCGACCGCGAGCAGGCCCTCGGCACCCTCTCGGCGGTCAGCCAGCACCTCCTCGACACCTACGACGGGGGTTTCTTCCGGTTCGCCGAGAACCGCGACTGGAGCGGGGTCCACCACGAGAAGCTCCTCTCGACCAACGCCGCGCTCGGCGTAGGTGCGGGCGCGTTCGTCGTCCGTGTAGGCGTGGAACGCGAGGAGCGCGTCGGCGGCCGTGGCGTTCCCGTCGGCGAAGGCGGTCG
>PXSM01000118.1:3263-4612 GCA_003023465.1 Halobacteriales archaeon SW_6_65_15
CGACCGCCTTCGCCGACGGGAACGCCACGGCCGCCGACGCGCTCCTCGCGTTCCACGCCTACACGGACGACGAACGCGCCCGCACCTACGCCGAGCGCGCGCTGGACTACGTGCTGGACGAACTGGTCGAGGACGGGGAAGTTCGGCACTTCCGGGACCACGATGGTGACGACACTGCGGACGCCGACGAAAGCGAATCGGGACTGCTCGCCGACCACGCCCACCTCCTCGGGGCGCTCACGACCGCCCGGCAGGTGCTGGGAGACGAGGCGTACCTCGACGCGGCCCGCGAGGTGGCCGACTACGCGCTGGACAATCTGGCCGACGAGGAGTCGAGCGCCTTCGTGGACGGTCCCCGCGAGGGGCCGGGCCTGCTCGACCGACCCCTGCGGCCGCTGGACCACAACGCCGAGATGGCCGACGCGCTGACCGACCTCGCGGTCCTGACCGGCGAGGACCGCTACCGGGAGGCCGCCGAGGGTGCCGTCGCGGCGTTCGCCGACGCGGCCGACCGCTTCGGCGTGCAGGTCGCGGCCTACGCCACCGCCGCGGCCCGACTCTGCCGGGACCCGCTCGTGATCGAGGTGGCCGACGAGGTCGGGTCGGACCTCCACCGCGCGGCCCTCCGGGTCGCCGACCACGAGAAGGTCGTGATTCCCGAGGTGGAGAACGAGAATATCGACGCCGAAGGTGCAGTGGTCGTCGTAGAGGGCGAACGGTCCGAACCCGTGACCACGCCCGAGGAACTCAGCGAGCGCGTCGCCGAACTGACGGAGTAAGTCTAGCGGTAGTCGCGTTCTCTTTAGAACATTGTAGAGAACACTATAAAACGTATTTAGATATTCTTAGAATAATTTATTATTTCTTAAATCGGTACACAGGTTGCTTGCATTGATTGGAACAGGCTAGCTACTCCCGAAGCCTAGGAGAGACCGCACTGCAACAGCACCGCACCTCGTCCTCCCCAGCCTCCTGCGTTACTCACTCCACTTCGTTCCGCTCCGTTACTCGTCCCTCACGCGCGTCAGTCGCGCGCGCCGAGGTGAAAGTCGAACCAGTTCGGCAATTGGAGATTTACGGCTGGCTGAAGCCACGTTGACCATGGAGCAGAGTTCGCCGCCGTCCGAGGGCGGAACCAACATCGAGGGCGAGTCTCCCGTCGAGGAGCCGACGGTCGAGACCGACGAGGCGACCATCACCGAGGACGCCGAACTGGAGCGGACCCTCGGGCTGTCGGGCGGTCTCGCCATCGGCATCGGGACGATGATCGGTGGCGGAGTCTTCGTCTTCCCCGGACTGGTCGCGGGGCGCGCCGGACCCGCCGCGGGGGCCGTGACGCCGTCGACATG
>PXSM01000119.1:0-11187 GCA_003023465.1 Halobacteriales archaeon SW_6_65_15
GTACGAACTCGACTGTTCGGTGTACTCCGCGAAGGCAGTGGCCTCGAAGGCCCGCTCGGCGGTGTCGAGGTCGGCCATCGTCGGCCGGAAGTGGACGATCAGCAGGTCGGCCTTGTGTCCCAGTATCGAGAACACGGCCGAGGAGCCCGCTTCTGCGTCGGTCACGTCCACGCGGTCCCGGAGGAAAGAGACGCCCTCCTCCAGCGCGGCCCGGCGCTCTCGCTCCGGGGCGGTCCGCCACGCGTCCCAGTCGACCGTCCGGAAGTCGTGTAGCACGTACCAGCCCTCGTTCGGTGCCGGAGGTTCTCTCGTCATACCCAGAACTGGGGTCCGACGCGGTAATAGGTTTTTGCCTCGCGGGCGCGACGCAGGTGTGCCGACAACTCGATGTGGACGTGACGGGGCGACGAGCGATACTCCTCCGGAACGACTGCTTTTCCGGGACGGCGGACCGCTCGTTTCCCTGACCGAAAGCCTTTCAAAAACCCGGTCAGAACGTGTTGGCAATGCGGAAAAGCGGCCCGCCGAAAGGCCTCATCGCGTATCTCGTGCTCGAACTTCTGGACGAAAAACCGCGGTACGGATACGAGATACTCAAGGAAATCAAGGAGATCAGCGGTGGTCACTGGGAACCCTCGTACGGCTCCGTCTACCCCATCCTCTACAAGTTCGAGGAGAAAGGGTGGGCCGAGCGCATCGAGCGCGAGGACGAACCCGACCGCAAGTACTTCGAACTCACCGACGCGGGGCGCGAGGAACTCGAAGAGAAGCGCAAGGAGACCGGCGGCAAGGCCCACGACTTCGCTGACGTGATTCTGGGCTTCTACCACGTCTTCGTCGCGCTCGCCACCGACGACCGGTTCGAGGCCGAGAGCCGACCCGGCGAGTGGAAGTTCGACGAGGAGTTCAGCACGTGGATGATCGAGCAGATCATCCGCCACCACGAGCGCGACTTCGACGAGTTCGAGCGGATTCCCGACACCCCCGAGGAGTTCTACGAGCGCAAGGGGTTGACCGACGACGAGGAGTAGCACGGAAGTGAGTTTATCCGATAACGAACCGTTTGAGCCGCGAGTATCCTCCCCGATACACCAGAGCGTACGATACGACGAACGCGAGCACCACCGTCCCGTACCCGAACGCCAGCCACTCGATTCGATTCGTTGTAACGGGAATCCGAACCAGCCCGATCACCCACGCGAGCATCACGGCAACGAACAGTCCGTACGTCGTCAGGGCGAACGTCCACAATCGGCGAACGGAGTACCCCCTCTGGACGAACGCGACCGCGAGCGGGACGGTCGCGGCCGGAAGGACCCAGAAGTGCCGAGCCAAGGGCCGGAACGCGACCAGATACATCGTCGCGAACGTCAGCCCGGTCCACGCGAGTCCGACCCGGTAGAGAAAGGACCAGTTCACACCCGAGACGACGAGCCGAACGAGTAAAAATCCGGGTCGTTACCCTGACAGCAACTGCGGCCCGAACACCATCAGGATCAGGCTCACCAGCATCACCAGCCCGACGGTGGTCGTGACCATCGTCGCCAACTGCCGGTCCTGATCCGTCGGGAGCCGCGAGACGACCGCCTCGGTGCTCATCCGGAGCATGTGCCCGCCGTCGAGCGGGAACGCCGGGATGCAGTTGAAGAACCCGAGGTTGAGGTTGACCCAGCCGGTCCAGAACAGCACGTTCGCCAGCACGAACAGCCACCACTCGCCGAGGCCGGAGAGCGGTCCGCCGGTCGCGGTGTAGAAACCGCCGTTCCACGCGACGAACCCCGCAAAGTTGTAGGTCGCCCCGAGCGAGACGCTGGAGAACGGGAGCAGAAGGACGCCCAGCACGCCCGAGAGGAACGAGACGACCGGGCCGCCGACGCCGCCTACGAAGTCACCGAACTGACCGCCGAGTAGACCGAGGAACTGGCTCGCCGGGTAGAGCTGTACGCCGACGCTGCTGAAGGTCACGCCGCTGTACCCTTGCACGGCGAAAATCCCGATCACGGGGCTACCGTCGTCGCCTTCGCCGAGCGTGACTTCGTACTCGTCGCGCTCACCGTCGACGTAGGCGGTGACCGTGACGGTGTCGCCGGGTTCGTACTGGTCGGTCGTCGAGCTCAGGTCGGAGGCGTCGAGGATTCGCTCGCCGTCGATGGCGGTGATGACGACCGTCTGCTCGGCCGGCAGTCCTGCGTTCGCGCCGGGACTGTCGGATTGAACCGTCGCCAGCACTCCGACCGGCCCGGTAACGGTCTCTCCCCTCTCGGTCCGCAGGGTGACGACCGGATTGTCACCGACCGCACGCCGGAACTCGTCTTCGGTGTGGACTGGCGTACCGTTGACCGCCTCCACGGTCGTTGTGTTGTCCTGACTGACGGAAATCGCCGATGCGAACGGCGATTCGGGGTGGATTCCCGTGACCAGCAGCGAGCGCTCCAACTGCTTTTCTTCGCCGTCGGCGAGCGTCACCGTCACCGTCCGGCCATCGACGCGCGACAGCGCGGCGTCGAGGTCGTCGTTGCTCTCGATCCGCTCGTCGTCGACGGCGACGATTCGATCACCGGCTCCGATGCCCGCCTCGGCGGCGGCCGACCCATCGAACGATCCGCCGATGGCCGCACCCGGCGCGACCCCGATGGAGCCGACGACCGGACCGAACAGGAGGACGAACGTCAGCACCGTCACCGCGAAGTTGTTGGTGACGCCCGCCGCGAACATCCGGCTCTGGCTCCCGCGGTCGGCGTGCTCGCGGCTCTCCTCGTCGGGTTCCACGAACGCGCCGACCGGCAGGACGGCGAGGGTCGCCAGCCCCATCGACCGGATCTCGATGTCCTCGACCCGGCACATGATGCCGTGGCCGCCCTCGTGGACCACGAGGCCGACCAGCAGGCCGAACAGGATCTCTGGCGCGACCGACAGCGGCAGGAACTGGTTGACGCCCGGGATGACGAGGACGTTCTGGGGCTGGGTCGCGGACGTGGCGGGCGGTGGGTTCTGGACGATGGCGATGGCCTGCACCACCAGCAGCAGGAAGGTCCCGACCATCACGACCAGCGCGATGCCGAGTCCGAAGTTCCCCCACGCGCGCCACAGGCGCTTGGGACCCGCGATCCAGTCGAGGAAGGCTCGTCCGCGCTTGGTGTGAATGGTCGTGATCGGCCCCTGCGTTCCGACGTAGGAGGGAAGAAAGCCCTGCGAGTCGAGGAGCATCACCCCGAACCAGTAGAACGCGATGCCAGCGACTACCCACACGAGCGTGTTCATCGGCCGAAAGAAAGGACGCGCCGGTCAAAGGCGTTTGGGAACGCCTCGGCGTCCCCGAACAGGTCGGGTCGCTTGTCCGGAGTGCCGGTTACTCGGAGCCGACAGCCACTCACTCGGCGGTCTGCCAGTCCTCTTCGAGGTCCTGCTGCTCGGACCCCGACTTCCGGCGCTGGCGGAGCTTCCGCGCGGCGGCCACGCCGGCCGCGGTGCCGCCGAGCAGGGCCATCCGGCGGCCGTACTTGCGGACGCGGCTCTTGCCACCCGACTGCTCGCTCGTCGTGGTCTCGCTCGACAGGTCGCCGCTCGCGGTCTCGTCGCTGACCAGTTCGCTACTCCCGGTCCCACTGCTCGTCATCTCGCCACTCGTCGTCTCGGTACTCGACAGCTCCGAGGCCCCTGCGGTCTCTCCGGAGATGCCGGTCTCCGTTCGGTCGCTCCGCGTTCGCTGTTCCTCCACCGATTCGACCCGCTTGAGCGCGGGTTTCTCGAGGTTGAGTTCGATTATTGCCATAGTAATCTCCTAGGGTCGGATCGACGATAACTGCGTCGCCCGACTCTCCGCTCTCGAATAAAGCGGCTACTTACTTTGTTATGCTGGCCCTGTAATCGCGGTACGGGGCGTTTACGTCCCGAGAAGGGGTTCCGTGAGGCGACTGGCCGTCTCGGTGACGCGGAATCATCCTTCCCGACGAAGCCGGGCCAACACGAATTCGCGGTCGAGCTTTGCGAGGAACGGCCCCAGCTTCGGCCCCTCGTCGTCGTCGAAGAAGAGCCGATAACCGACCCCGAAGAACTCCCCGATGTCGAGGTCGTGGCGCTTGGCGGTCTCGTAGATCTCGCCCTGTATCTCGTCGGGGTCGCGGCCCTCCTCGACGAAGTCGGCGAGTTCGTCGAGCGCGGCCTCCGTCTCCGGGTCGAGGTCCACGTCGGGCATCTCGGTGCGCTTGAGTTCGTAGTCGAACTCGTTGCCCGTGCGGCGCGCCCACTCACGGGCGCGTCGGACGCGAGCGAGTGCGAACTCGACGGTCCACTCCGGGGCTTCGCTCGGTAAGTGGCACTCCCGGCGGGCGATCTCTTCGCGGAGGTCGGGGTCGTCGGTCATCCCGAGGACGGCCGCGAAGGTGTAGGGGAGCCGCACCCGGTCGCGGAACCGGCCGTCCACGAGTTCGTTCGCCTGCGCCCGCCGGATGGCATCCACGACGGGGACGCTCTCCGGATCGGGGTCGGCGACGGGGTCGCCGTCCTCGTCGAATCGGGCGGCGACGGCCGGTCGAACTACCGGCGGGTAGGCCGCCTCGGCGATGGTCTCGTCGGTCTCGTCGGCTTCCTGCTGGTCGTAGTAGATGCGTTCGAACCGGTCGAACTCGTCTACTAGCTGGTCGAGGTGTTCGATGCTGAAGTCGCGGGCCTTGCTCGGGTCCTTGGTGAAGAAGTACCGGAGGGTCTCGGGTTCGAGCAGCTCAAGCGCGTCCTGAACCATGATGACGTGGCCCTCCGACGACGAGAAGGGTTCCCCGTCGAGGGTGAACCACTCGTAGGCCATCGGATGGGGCGGCTCGATTTCGAGGACGTTCCGGGCGACGTCGGCTCCGCTCGGCCACGACCCCTCGGCGTGGTCCTTGCCGAAGGGCTCGTGATCGAGGACCTGCCACTGGGCGGGCCACTCGAACCGCCACGGGAGCTTGCCCTCGCGGAGGGTGGCCGTCCCCTCGTGACCGCACCCCTCGATGGTCTGGTCGCCGGCCTCCATGTCGGTGCAGACGTACTCGACGGTGGCTTCCCCGGATTCGGTACCGTCTTCGCCGAGATTCACTGCAGTCACGGTCTCGGTGATCTTGCCGCACTCCTCGCAGACGGGATTGAAGGGGACGTACTCCTCGTCCACCTTGTCCTGATAGTGCGAGAGGACTTCGCGGGCTCGCTCCCGGTTTTCGAGCAGGTAGCGGGTCACATCCTCGAACTCCCCGGACTCGTAGAGTTCGGTGTTCGAGACCATCTCGACGGGGATGCCGAGGAGTTCGGCACTCCGTTCGATGAGGTTCGAGAAGTGGTCACCGTAGGAGTCACAGCACCCGAAGGGGTCGGGGATGTCGGTGTAGGGCTTGCCGAGGTTGCGCCCGAGCGCCCCGGCGTTCACGTCGCCCAGATCGACCACGTTACCGTCGAGGTCCGCGAGCTTCCGGGGGAGCTTCCGCAGAGGGTCCCGGTCGTCGGCCGTGAAGACCTGCCGGACCTCTCGGCCTCGCTCGCGGAGGGCCTCGGCGACGAAGTACCCCCGGACGATCTCGTTCATGTTCCCGAGGTGCGGGACGCCGGAGGGCGAGATGCCGCCCTTGATCACGATGGGGTCGTCGGGGTCGCGGTCGGAATCGTCCGCCACGCGCTCCAGAATCTGCTCGGCGACCGATTCGGCCCAGAACGGGTGGGGTTGGCGTCCCTGCAGGACGTACGGGTCGTCGTCGGGGTGGAGTTCGCGGTCCGATTCGGATTCGCCGTCGGCCTCGTCGTCGGTCATTCTTCGTCTCGGACCCAGTAGGTCATCTGGTCGTCCGCGCCCTCGGGCACGATGTCGGTGCCGTCGTGGTCGCCGTACCGGACCGCGTCGGCGATGCGCTCGGGTTCGGTGCCGTCGAGGACGATGGTGCGAACGCCCGAGCGCTGGATGAGCTTCGCGGCCAGCAGGTCCACCGGCGCGGAACTTCCGGCGTTCATTTCGAGTCCTGCGATCACGTCCACGAGTTCGCCCGCGGTGAGGTCGTCGTACTTCTGGGCGTCGTCGGTCTCGTTGGGGTCGTCGCTGTACACGCCATCGACGCTGGTCGCGTAGACGAGCAGGTCGGCGTTGACGTACTCCGCGAGAGCCGCGCTCACGGCGTCGGTGGTCTGTCCGGGGGTGACGCCACCCATCACCGCGATGTCGCCCCGGTGCATCGCGGCTCCCGCGGCCTCGTAGTCCTCGGGCGGGCTCGGGGCGGCCTGCTCGGAGAGCGCCGCGATGAGCAGGCGGGCGTTCAGGCGGGTCACGTCGATGCCGATGTCGTCGAGTTCGATCTCGTTGGCCCCGAGGTCGCGGGCGCTGGCGATGTACTCGCGGGCGACGCCGCCGCCGCCGACCACGGTCCCGACGGTGCAGCCTTCGGCGGCGAGTGTCTCGATCACGTCGGCGTGGCCGGTCGCGCTATTGCCCGACCGCGGCCTTAAGGATTGCCAACTTCGGGGACTGAAACCACCGTCCGGTCGCCCGAACGTTCGGAGACCACCGAAGGCTACAAGCGCGACCCGGCCCATCTTTCCCACATGCACGTACTTGGCGTCGTCGCTCCCGAACGGGAGGCGCAGGTGGTCGCCGACCGACTCGCGGACCGGTTCGGCGATGAGGGTCGGGTCGCAGTGGTTCGCCGGACCGAAACCGGCGGGACGCGGGACGAGTCCGGAGCCCGCGCCGAATCCGCGACCGCGACCTACGAACTCGGAGACGACGGGTGGACGGTGCGGGGCCGCGACCGCTCGCCGTCGGACCTGCTGGACGACCTCGCACCCGACCACGACTACGCGCTCCTCGTGGGATTCCCCGAGGCCGACGTGCCGCAACTGGTCGTCGGGGACGCAGGGGCCTCGACGGACGGCGCGAAAGACGCGGACGAGGTGGCGGGCGACGTTCTGCTAGAAGCCGAGGCGGCCGAGAACGTGGACCCTGCAGAGGTCCGGGCACGACTCGACGCCACGGAACCCTACGAGACGCTCGAATCGCTGGTCGCCGAGGTCAAGCGCTCCGAGGACGCGCCCTACTCGGGTGCCATCGCCACCTTCACCGGTCGGGTCCGGGCGAAGGAGGACCCCGACGACGAGCCGACCGAGCTCCTCGAATTCGAGAAGTACGAGGGCGTCGCCGAGGAGCGGATGGACGCCATCAGCGCCGAGCTGGAGGAGCGCGAGGGCGTCTTCGAGGCGGCGATGCACCACCGGACGGGGGTCATCGAGTACGGCGAGGACATCGTGTTCGTGGTCGTGCTGGCGGGCCACCGCGAGGAGGCCTTCCGGACGGTCGAGGACGGCATCAACCGCCTCAAGGACGAGGTTCCCCTCTTCAAGAAGGAGGTCACGACCGACGAGCAGTTCTGGGTTCACCAGCGGTCGTGACCGATTCGGTCGGATTCGAGCCACCCCGTCTTGCGTTCGTCGCAACTTCGAGCTGTCTCCAGCGTCCCACCGACGCCTCTTCGACGTCCCTCTGACGCGGAGTCGAACCCCGTCAATGTCAGACATTCGCACGACTTTGCAGAATAGGTGGGAAATAGAGGAAAAAAGGACGAGAGTGTCTTTTGAACTATCTAACGGGCACAGAAAACGTAGTAAAACGTGGCTTTCACCCGTTTTTTGCCCCTTCTGTCGGCTCCGTTAAGTAAATCGGCGGAAAACGACCCTAATCATCTGCCCTTTATATCATCCCCTGTCTCCTACGGGGAAATGAAGATGAGCGCAACTACGCAGCCCTCCGAAGTCCCCGAACCGCAATCCAAGGAAGAGCGGCTCAAGCAGTTCCTCCGACGCAAGGCCGACGACGGCGAGATGTACTTCAAGAGCAAGTTCATCGCGGACGAGGTCGGTCTCTCGGCCAAGGAGATCGGTGCGCTGATGGTGAAGCTCAAGGACTCGGCCACCGACCTCGAGATCGAGAAGTGGTCGTACACCAGTGCGACCACGTGGCGCGTCTGCTCCGCGTAAGCCCCTGAAAGTCGAGTCCGCGTAAAATCCCCGACGCCGAATCGTTGCGCGACGCCGCCCACTGGTCCCCTTCCGGGCGTCGCCCCTTTCCGCTCCCCGTTCGCGTTCCCCGCTTTCTCTGCGCCCGTTCCCTTCCTCACCCGTGGTGGAGAGCCGTCTGTAGAACCACGCTCTTTTTCTCACATGGCGTCGTGGCCTTACGTATGGAGCGGCGCACGTACCTCCGGTCGTTGGCCGCGGGGGTGTTCGGTCTCGGCGGGTGTCTCCGCACCTCCGGGAGCGACCCAACCACGACGACCGAGGAGGCTCCGTTCCGCATCGAGACGGTGACGATGGAACTGGAGGTGCCGTGGGGCGTAGCGTTCGGTCCCGAGGACGACCTCTACGTCACGGAGCGCCCGGGTCGCGTCCAGCGGATCACTCCCGAGGGGACCCGCGACGAACCCGTCGCTGACCTCACTGACACGGTGGCCGCACAGGGCGAAGCGGGTCTTTTGGGCCTCGCGCTCCACCCGGACGACCCGGGCCTCGCGTACACCTACCAGACCTATCGGGGCGACCGAGGACTGGCGAACCGGGTCGTCCGACACCGGGTGGACGACGAGTTCGCCCGCGAGTCGGTCGTCCTCGACGGGGTTCCGGGGGCGTCCGTCCACGACGGCGGTCGCATCGCGTTCGGTCCCGACGGTGCGCTCTACGTCACGACGGGGGACGCGAGCAACGCCGACCTCGCGCAGGACCGCGACTCGCTGGCCGGGAAGGTCCTCAGGCTGACGCCCGACGGCGAACCCCATCCGCAGAACCCCTTCGACAACGCCGTGTTCTCATACGGCCATCGGAACCCGCAGGGTCTGGCGTGGCGGGACGGAACCCTCTACGTCACCGAACACGGCCCCGACACCGACGACGAGATAAACGTCGTCCGGGCAGGCGAGAACTACGGCTGGCCCGAGGTTCGGGGATCGAGCGGCGGTGAGGGGTCGGACGACGAGGAGTTCACCGACCCCGTCGCGGCCTACACTCCGACCGTCGCGCCGGCGAGCGCCACCTTCTACGACGGCCCCGTCGAGGAGTGGCGGGGCGACTTCTTCTTCGGGACGCTCGCCGGGGTTCACCTCCACCGGGTCCGCATCGACGACGGCGAGGTGGTCGAACAGGAGCGCCTGCTCGACGACAAGTACAGCCGCCTCCGCACCGTCTTCACCGGGCCGGACGACCACCTCTACGTCACCACCAGCAACCGGGACGGCCGCGGCGAGGACTCCGCCGCGCCGCAGGACGACCGAATACTCCGGATTCAGCCCGCGTAGGTTTCTCGCGACGGTCCGATTTCAGGGCCTTGACAACGACAGGTCGCCCGCCGACCCTCGTTCATCCCTGCACCTACCCGTCTCGTCAGAAGAACAAAGTACCATGACATCCTATACCATGGTATGGGCGTGTGGGGTTGGATCGTCCTCTACGTGCTCCTGTTCGCCCTGGTCCAGTTGCTTATCTACCGGTATTTGCGGAGCGACGAGGACGCGCCGCTGTTCAGTTCGACGCCGCCGAACCGGGACCCTGCCGCCGTCGAGGAGATTCGGAACCGCGAGGACCGACGGCGAAGCGACGACCCGTCTGTGGTGGTCTGCCCGCGATGTGGCACCGAGAACGGGACCGGCTTCACCTACTGTCGGAACTGCGTCAGTCCGATGACCGCGCGGTGATTGGCACAGACTCTCCGACCTCCTAGGGCTCCCGTAGCGACAGTCCTTTCTCGATAGCACCCGTCGGCTCAGTTCGAATGCCACGCGCCGTCGCCATCAACGTCGGAGCGAACACGAACGCACCGGGCGTCCGGGGACCCGTCCACCCCGACGGCTCCTTCGAGTTCGTCCCCATCCCCGAGGAGGCCTCGACCAGCGAGTCCGCGTCGGTGCCGACGTACGCCGACCTCGACTTGGACACCGAGTTGCCCGCGGGCGCGGCCGACGCGCCGGTCCACCTCGACCCGGAGTTCGCCGAGTACCCCGAGTGCGAGCGCTACACCTACGGCGACCCGTACGGCGTGAAGGCCCGGCCTCTGCTGGAACTGGAGGCGGGCGACTACGCCTTTTTCTACGCCACCCTGACGACCCGCGGGACGCCCGAACGCGAGTGGATCGCCCCGGACTGGGGCGCGTACCTCGTCGGCCACTTCCGACTGGCGCGCGACCCCATACCGGGCGAGGCGTACCCCGACCTCCCTGCGGACGAGCGGACGACGTTCGCCAACAACGCCCACGTCAAGCGCGAGGAGTTCGACGCCGCGGTCCTCCTCGAAGGCGACCCGGCCGACTCCGGGCTCTACGAGACGGCGGTTCCGCTGAGTTCGCCCGAAGGAGGAGTGGAGGCGAATCGCGTGGTCACGGAGCTATCGAGCGACTCCGGGAAGGGGCCGTGGTGGCGGCGACCGATGACGTTCGGGGAGCGCGAGACCAGCGAGGTGCTGGAACTGGCCACTGAGGGATTTGAATAGATTCTAAGGTCGCTTTACACGGTCTAAAACCCGCTATATGCATTCTAAAAAATCATATTTATTTCCAAGACTGTGTCTGGACCAGTAGCCGTCGCGATGCGGTCTCCTCGGCTCAACGGTAGTCACTGCTGGTATGGTTGCCGTACGAACGACGGTTCGAAAGCCCCCGCCCGGTCGCGGTCGCTGAGGCGACTGAAGTGGACGCCGGAAGACGACCCGCGTCTTCCGAGGTCACCCTCGCTGCGCTCGCGTGACCGCGACCGGACGGCCCCTTTATCCCACCCGGCGGTGGTAGGTGTCACCGGGCGCTTCTGGTGGTCTGCGTCACCGGGCGCATCCCGGCGGTTGTGGCACTCGGCGAGATTCACTTCTGGCCGCCCCAAAGCACTTTTCCGAACTGAGCCAAGTCAGACCCGATGTCCAAGCGCATCGCGGTCCTCGCGCTGGTCGTCTGCGTCGTTCTCGCGGGGTGTGGCGGACCGGGAACCGAGAACGAGACGACGACCGAAACGAATGCAGACGGGACCCGCGCAGTGGCGCTGCCGCCGAACGAGACGGTGGCCGCAGCGCCGACCACCGGGACGACCGCCGGGGCGACTCAGGCGATGGGTCTCGCGGCCGACTCTCCTTCACCTTCGCTCACCGTGTCTGAACTCTATTCCTCGAACTCGTCCGACTCGTACAGGTGACACGCTACGATTCGG
>PXSM01000119.1:11269-48492 GCA_003023465.1 Halobacteriales archaeon SW_6_65_15
GGCGGTACGTCGTACCCCTCGCGGACGGCCTCGCGCACCGCCGTTTCGGACACGTCGCCCGGCCCTTCGACCTCCGCCTTGCCCTCGGCGACCAGTCGCTCCCGCAGGGTCTCCAGCCCAAGGTCCTCGTTCCGGAGGTCCACCCGGAGCGAGAAGACCGACCGCCAGTCAGACTGCGGGAGGTCGAGATCGGAGGGCGCGATTACGGCCGGACAGCGCGTGTGGAATCGGCACCCGGAGGGTGGGTCCGAGGGGTCCGGCACGTCGCCCGAGAGCTGGGCTTCTCCCAGTCTGTCGTGCGGGTCGGGTTTCGGCACCGCGTCGAGGAGCGCCCGCGTGTAGGGGTGCTTCGGGTCGTCGTAGAGGTCGGCGGTCGGCGCGCGCTCGACCAGTTCCCCGAGGTACATCACCGCCACGCGGTCGCAGAGCTGCTGGACCACGCTCATGTCGTGGCTGATGAGCAGGATGGCGAGGTCGAAGGTCTCGCGCAGGTCCTCGACGAGCGCGAGTATCTCGGCCTGCACCGACACGTCCAGCGCCGAGACGGGTTCGTCCAGCACCAGCACGTCCGGATTCAGCGACAGCGCCCGCGCGAGGGCCGCCCGTTGCTTCTGGCCGCCCGAGAGTTCGTGGGGGTAGCGCTCGCGCTCTTCGGCCGACAAACCCACCGTCTCCAGCAGCGTCTCGACGCGCTCGCGCCGTCGCTCGTCGTCGGCGAGTCCGTGCGCGACCATCGGCTCGGCGACCGACTCGCCGACGGTCATCCGCGGGTCGAAGCTCGACGTGGGGTCCTGGAACACCATCTGGACCCGCCTGCGGAACCGCTTTCGCTCGTCCTTGGAGAACTCGGTCACGTCCCGGCCGTCGAACCGTATCGTCCCGGCCGTCGGCGTTTCCAGCGAGACGAGGGTCCGGGCCGCCGTGGACTTTCCACAGCCCGACTCGCCGACCAACCCGAGCGCCTCGCTGCGGTGGAGGTCGAAGTCGATGCCGTCGACCGCCCGAATCCGCCCGGTCTCGCGTCGCAGGAACCCCTTCTGGATGGGATAGTGTTTCTGCAGGTCGCGAACCGAGAACAGGGGGTCGGGCGTCTCGGGCGCGCTCCGGCTCCCGATGCCGCTTTCGCTCTCGGTGGTCTCCTCGTCGGAGTGGATGGGGTCGCTCATCGTGGGTCCTCCTCCGGCTCCTCCGTTTCGTTCTCGCCGTCGGCGACGACCGCGGGGTCGTGGTCGCCGTCGTAGTAGACGCAGGACGCGCAGTGGTCCTGCCGGTCGGCCTCGGGCGTCCCGCCGTCCTCGGCGGTCCCGTTGGCGACCTCCGCGACGGACTCCAGCGGGGGCTGGCCGCCGTCCCGGCACTCCGCTACCGCGTGGGGACAGCGCGGGTGGAACCGACAGCCGTCGGGCGGGTCGGTCGGGTCCGGGAACGAACCCTCGATTGGCTCTGGGTCGCGGTCGCGCCGGGGGAGACAGTCGAGGAGCGCCCGGGTGTACGGGTGGGCCGGCCGGTCGAACACGTCGTAGACGTCGCCGCGCTCCATGACCTCCCCGGCGTACATCACCACCACGCGGTCGGCGATCTGGGCCGCCACGCCGAGGTCGTGGGTGACGAACACGATGGCCATGCCGCGTTCGTCCTGTAGCTCGGCGAGGAGGTCGAGTATCTGGGACTGGGTGGTCACGTCCACCGCGGTGGTCGGCTCGTCGGCGACGAGCAGGTCCGGGTCGGTCGCAAGCGCCATCGCGATGACGACCCGCTGTTTCATCCCGCCCGAGAACTCGTGGGGGTACTCGTCGATGCGCTCGGCGGGGTCCGGGATGCCCACGCGGTCGAGCAGTCGGATCGCCCGCTGGCGCGCCTGCTCGGTCGGTACGTCCCGGTGTATCTGGACGGCCTCCACGAGCTGCTCGCCGATGCTGTACACGGGGTCGAGCGCCCCTTGCGGGTTCTGGAAGACGTGCGCGATGCGGTCGCCCCGGAGCGACCTGACCTCCGCGTCCGTGGCCGCGAGCAGGTCCCGGCCGTCGAACCGAATCTCGCCGTCGAGGTCGCCCGGCGGCGTCGGCACGAGTCGGGGGATGGACTCGCAGGCGATGGTCTTGCCCGACCCCGACTCGCCGACAAGACAGAGGGTCTCGCCGCGCTCGACCTCGAAGTCCACGCCGTCGAGCGCCTGCACGGTTCCACGGTCCGTGTCGAACGTCACGCGGAGGTCCGAGACCGACAGGAGCGTCATCAGAGTTCACCTCGCGGGTCGAATACGTCTCGCAGCGCGTCGCCGACCACGCCGAACGCGATGATGGTCGTCGCCAGCACGACGACCGGTAGAATCCAGATCCACCACACTTCCAGCGGCGGGTTCTGATACGCGCCCCGGAACCCCTCTCGGATAGTCTCGCCGAACGA
This sequence comes from Halobacteriales archaeon SW_6_65_15, assembly GCA_003023465.1. Classification (GTDB taxonomy): domain Archaea; phylum Halobacteriota; class Halobacteria; order Halobacteriales; family Haladaptataceae; genus Halorussus. The sequence continues at coordinate 13,676 of PXSM01000119.1, forward strand.
CACGTAGCGACGGCCGATGTCGCCCAAATCGATGAACGTGAGCGCGGTCTCGATGAGCACGAGCTGGGGAATCTTCTGGGTCGCGCCGACGAGCACGGTGTTCGACACGTTCGGGAGGATGTGGCGACGCAGGATGGTCAGTCGGCTCACGCCCGCGCTCCGGGCGACCTCGATGTACTGCTCCTCGCGACGCTGAAGTACCTCGCTCCGTACGAGGCGGGCAATCGAGCCCCAGTTCAGCAGGCCGAACACGGCGATGAGCAGGAAGAGGCTCTTCCCGAAGAGGAACACGAGGATGATGTAGACGACCAGCGCGGGCACCGACTGTTGGATGTCCACGTAGCGCATGAGGACGGTATCGACGCGACCGCCGACGTAGCCCGAGACGATGCCGACCGTAGTCGCGATGGGGACCATGAACGCGGTGGCGACGACGGCGACCTGCAGGCTGACGTGCATCCCCGAGAGGAGGAGCGACACCATGTCCTGCCCCAGTTTGGTCGTCCCCAGCGGGTACTGCATGGTGCCGACGCAGTGTTTCGGGAAGCCCTCTCCGACGACGGGGCCGACGCAACTGGTGGCGATTCGGCCGTACCAGACCTGAGTGAACACGGGCGGCTGGAACCCGTCGGTGATGTTCACTCGCGGGCGACCCGCGATAGCCGGGCCGACGAGCGCGAGGACGACGAACGCGACGAGGTAGGCCAAGCAGGCGACCGCGAACCGGTTCGACCTGAACCGTCGCCAGTAGCGCAGGGTTCGCTCGCGGTTCCGGACGAGCGGAGGGAGTCCCACGAACGCGAGGACGACGAGGCTCACCCGGAACGCCCACGTCAGGTTGGTCGGCGACCACGGGAGGAGGAGGTCGGTTCCGGTGACCTGCGTGCGCCGGTAGAGTACGGCCACGACGCCCAGAGACGCGACGAGTCCGAGCCAGCGCCACGGGACCGACCACCCGTCGTCGTCGAGCGTGTCCCAGTCCACCGTCTCGATGGGGGTCTCGTCGGCGGGGTCGATGGGGGACTCGGCGCTCGGGTCGGTCGTACCCCCATCGGTGGTCGGGTCCGTGTCTGATGTCATTCGACGAGTCACTCGATTGGGCGCGCATCCGAGGGCGGCGGTGTCGCGAGCGAGAGGGACTAATTCACGACTGCAGTTGCTAAACTGATTATTCGGTTTCGTTCATAAATTCTTTGTATCGTATCGCCCAAGTGGGGCCAAGGACGGTCTCCGCATGGCACTCTGGAAACAGGTCTCCAAACGCGTACTGTTCGCCGTATTCGCCATCTATCTCGTCGTGTCTATCACGTTCGGGTTCGTGGCGCTGACCGCCGATCCGAACGTCGCACTCGTCGCCTACGGGGCCAGCATGTCGTCCGAGGCCCAACAGGCCAACGCCTCCGAACGGGCGGAGATCGTTCGCGAGGCGATAAGCGCCTACAAGGAGGAGCGCGGACTCGACCGGCCGGTCAGGGAGCGATACGTCCAGTGGATGATGGACATCACGATGCTCAACTGGGGCTACTCCTACACGCAGGAGGCTCCGGTCACGGCCGTCCTCGCGGGCGCGATTCCTCGGACGCTGGCGTATCTCCTCCCCGCACTGTTGTTCGCACTCGTCGGCGGCCGAACTACTGGCTGGCGATGGCCGTCCTGATGACCGACCTTCCCCGGTTCGGCGCGCGAGTGCTCGGTCCGCGGGCGTTCACGTACGTCGTCCTGCCGGGCGCGATTCTGGGGACTAGCCTGTTCGCGGGGCAACTCAGATACGCCCGGGCCGAGTCGCGCGAATACGTCAACACGGAGTTCCTCAAACTGGTCCGCGCGAAGGGCGCGTCGAACTGGGTCGTGGCGAAGCACGTCCTCCGGAACGCGTCGCTCCCCCTGTTCTCGTTGTTCTTCGCCGACATGCTCGGCGTGCTCGTCGTGGAGGTGTTCGTCCTCGAAAGCCCGATGCTGTTCAACATCGACGGTATCGGGAACGTGGGTCTCACCGCCATCGAGGAGCGGGACATGCCGCTCATCCTCGGCGTGGCCATGGTGTTCGCCTTCGCGGGCATCGTCGGGAATCTGATCCAGGACTTGGCGTATCTGGTGCTGGACCCGCGAATCGAGGAGGAGTGAACGACCAGAACTTTCTTTTATATGATCGTCCGACGGGAACGTCTATCACTCGCCGACCGTGTTCCAACTGAAGGCGATGCTGTACCACGCCGGGATTCTTACTGAGAGAGGTACCGAACCATCGAATCTAGACCCCGAGAGTGACGTCTTGGTGCTTCGCGAACCGTTGTGAGTAGCTACGGGTAGAACAGCTTTCAGGTGTTACATCCAGCGGGCCGAATACGCCCGTGAAACGAGTCGTCCGCAGGAACGCACCACCGGGATTGGAACCTGCGCTACAAGGTGTAATTTCACTCGATTCCGTCAGAGGCTATTCCCTGAGACCTTGGAGAACCAGTTCGGGAAGCCCATTATCAAACAATGATCGTCTTACAAAGTTCTAAATTCCTCTAACTTCCGAGATGTCTCTATTAATCGAGAAGATATAATCGCTCGGAGGTTTCCCCTCGCCTTCCCCGGACTTTGGAACACTCAAACTCTCAATAGGAGGGGGGACCTATCTATTGGTCTTTCGGTGAATATTTGTAATTGTATTCTACGTAGGGATAGATGGCAACGAAAGGGGTAGTTCTTCTGATTGTGGGAGTTCTGCTCATCGTCGCTGGTGCAAGTACCGCAGTTATAGGGATGAACAAACAGGAAGCCGCAGAAGAGTGGAGAGAAACCAAAACAGAAGAATCGGAGTTCTGTTACTACGAGATTAACGACTCAAAACTCCCGGATAATTTCTCTGAAATCAAGGAGGAGGGTAGTGAAGCTGAAATTATGATGGCTAAGCACGAAGCAAGAGAGAAACAATGCGATACAATAACGCCGTCAGAGAGCGAGAATCCATATTCTGGCGGAGGAACTGATGTCACACTTGGTGTAATCGTTACCCTCATCGGAGGAGTTTGCGCTTATCACGGCACACAGAGCTGAAAAACTAGCTCACGTTGCTGGGTTTTCTGTCACTAAAATCACCACGTGCTTTCGGCTTCTCGGCTTAGCTGTGATTTGCAGGATTCCCTCGAAATACGATTTTGCGGCTCACGGGTAGCGAGCAGATGAACTGCTCACTGAATCTATCGCCGCAAAAATGCGCCGACCGGGAATCGAACCCGGGCTATGAGCTTGGGAAGGAAGTCGTGTCAGAAGTACGAAATTTCCTGTCACCCACCCCGCAAACCATCGTTCTTCCAGCATGATTTCACACGCGACCAACTCACGATCGGCGCTCCGTCTGGTATTTTCTCCGGTTAGCGGTTCCGAGTTCCTCGGCTCGTAGTACTATCCGCTGTTTTATAAAGACCCGCACCGTAAACTCCCAGCTTATTCGTCTAATCCGAGTTCCTTGGCAGCGATCATCGTCTGATTTGAAACCTTTATAGTAGCCAAACCCCGGATTTTCCTGCCAGCTAGTTGTATTGTTCTATCAGCCAGCAGTTTTCCCAAACAATCGACGCGCGTGAGAACTGGGAGATGGCTACAACATCGGCTGAACTCCACACTTCGTAGAAATTACGTCCTAAAGCCTTCCGATGAAATACCGGCTGGATAAGCTCCTACCTTATTTACGGGGGTGTAATCGGTTGCGTCCTCAGCCCAACTCAAAGATGGCTACGGCATTGGTGTCGCTTCTCCAAGCGATTACTGAGTGAGAGCCGGTTGTTTAATGAGGAGACGGAGTGACCTCCGCCCCGTCGTAACCGACGGGAGTCTCTCCTCGAAGAAAGAGAGATGCTCGTCTCGACTAGTTAGTCGATGTACTCCACGACGTGGGCGACCGCCTGCTCGACGACATCCTCGCGGAGCGCTCCCTGTCGGTAGTCTATCCACTCGTTTTTGATGGTGTTCACCGACCACGGCATGATAGAACTGGACTTTGGAGCACCACCAGCCGTCCAGTGCTCGTCTTCGAGGGGGATCCGTTTGTCGTGCCACGTCCGCGTCGTCAGCGAAAGCGCGATGTACTGCTCGCCATGAAACGGCGTCTCGCTGTCACTGATAACGAGAAATGGGCGGCCAGCTGTATCGTCGTCCTTGAACGGGTCGATTGCGACCACGACGTCCCCGTGTTCCCAACTCATTCGTCTCCGTTAGCCGTGGCGTGATCCCGTCACTCGTCGATGTCTTCCGCTCCGAACCGGTCGTCTAGGTCTTCCATGCTCCGGTGGAATCGAAACGCCTCTCGGACCGTTTCCTCGTCACCGATCGCCCAGTAGTCCCCCTTGTGCTCGACGAGATTCCGCTCCCGTAGTCGACGGAGGACAGTGCTTATGGAACTCTTCTTTACGCCTGCTCCCTCTGCGATCTCGGAGGGCGTGAACGCCTTGTCGTTGTTCCGGTGGAGGAACCGGACGACCTTCTCGGCGTTCGTCACCTCCGTGAGCTCCTCGTCGCTGGCATCACTGAAGGTCTCGATATCGATCGGCACGTCTGTCAGTACTGTCTCCAGTGTCATAATCGTTCCTCCGTCAGTCAAGTCCCAACAGTCGGGAGTTTAGCACCCAAACGGAAGACAGACACCGAATGTTCGAACGACGACTCACCGCGGTACAGCGCCGAAGCCCACCACTACGACTGCTCGAACATCGCCGTCGAAGACCTGACCCACATCTGCAAGCGGATGGACGCCTGCGACGACCAACTGAAACGCCAGGGGCACCAGTAGGCGTTCCGCGAGTTACAGGAGATGATTCGGTGGAATGCCACCGAGTACGGGATTCAGGTCGAATTAGCTGTGGGTAGATGACGGTCGTTGGCTCTCGATGGAGCGCGTCGAGAATCCGTATTGCGGTTCGCCTTGCTGTATTCTAACTGGTGGTGTTCAGATAATACTCTCAGTAATAGAGTGAGTGTTGAATCCGTCTTGGTGGATGAGGCGCTTCTGAGCCGATCTATTTCGCTGATCACAATTTTGAGACTGTGCTTCAGAGCGGTTCGTTGCCGTCAGTTCTACTGTTCAGAATAACCCGCTACACACCGTGAAACGGCCTTTTCTAAGTGAATATTACTCTCACGCTTATCTGAACACGACCTTCTAACTAGAGCAAATTCTTATTTATGGATATTGCTCTCACTGGAATCGCTACCTCGTTTCTTTCGTCCACCGCTACGCGTGACTCCACAGACCGGGACGCGAGACGTATGCGAACTGCACCATCGATCCGAGCGGTAGACTCAATGTAACCGCAGCCGTCGTATTAGACGGGGTGAGACTGTGACAGTTGCTGAACGCGATATCCGGGACCTCTGTACGGAGGCCGTCTTCGAGCGCGGCGTGACCTACTGCGAGGAGGGGCGAATCCACCAGCTAACGCGGACTGGCGAGACGATCACCGCACTCGTTCAGGGAACGCGGCGATACAACGTGACTGTGAATTTGACCGCTTCCGACTTCGCTCCAACGTGCAGTTGTCCGTACGTTGGTCCCGGTGTGTGCAAACACGTCGTCGCAGTCCTGCTCGCACTCACCGACGAACTCCCCATTGGCGTCGAGAAGCAATCGGATGCGCTGTTAGACGAGATTCCCCACGACCAACTCCGGGGCTTCGTTCGAGACGAACTCGTTCGAAATCCGGGCCTGCGTGAACGCTTTTTCGCTCGCTTCAGCGACTCTTCGGCCAAGTCGATTGATGACTACCGCACTGAAATCGATCAGCTCTTCGAGCAACGCATGCGGGATTCTCCGACCATAGCGTTCGGTATCGACTTCTCTCGGTTCACAGACCTCGCCGAGCAGTATCGACGGCGTGGTGATCACCAATCCGCCGCCACCGTCTTCCGGGCGATTGTAGAGCGTATCGACGAACACATGCACCTCGTGGATGGCGCGTACGACCACTACGCGCGAACGTTTTCGACTGCGCTCGACGCGTACGTCGACTGCATCGAGAACGTCGACCTTCGTTCAGACGAACTGCAGGACCATCTGGAGTTCCTGTCCGAACGTGCAACGTCGGGAACGGACTACTTCCAGCCGGAGTACGAGAGGGCATTGGACGACCTCCAGGGAGAACTGTAAGGACCAGATTGCATTCACTCCATTCGTTCTAAGGCCTCGCGTCTGGCTTCGAGCGGTGCCTGGTCGTACTTGACCGTCGATCGAATCGTCTTATGGCGGAGTTGGGTCGCCGCGGCTTTGAGTCCGCGTTCTTCCGTCATGTACGTCCCGACCGAATGACGGATCGAATACCACGTGAGATCGCGATTTGTGAGATCGATTCCGGCCACGTCGCAGACCTTCCGGAGAAGCGGATTCAACGCTCGACCCCCATAGGGATTCCCGTGCTTGGTCAGCCAGAGCGCATCCGTCTCCTTGTACACTGGTCGAAGAGTCCGCTCGTGGAGCCACTTTTCTACCGCCAGTACCGTCCGCTGTTGGAGACTCGTCTGCCAGTTCTCGTGGTTCTTCGTCGACTCCTCATTCGGAATCCGTAACACCGCGTTCTCCGTATCGACCCACGACACGCGGGCGCGCCCGACTTCGATTGGTCGTAACCCAGCGTCGAGTGTGACCCACAGCAGGGAAGGGATCTTCCAGCTATTCGCTCGCTGCCAATCGTCGATTGTCACTTCGCTCTTCGGCTTCCCGAATCGTTGGGCGAGATACGCCGTCCATCGCTTTCGGTCACTCGCGGGGACCTCGTAGTAGTTTGGTACTGACCCGAGTTCGAGTGCGGCCTCGCGGAGTCGATTCCGCTCGTCCTTGGTAAAGAAGTCACGCGGCTGTCGCACCCGCGTGGACGAAAATCGCTTGGTCGGTTCCCAGGTCATCGACGTATTGCTCTCGGCGGCTTTCCATTCGAAGAGTGTTACCAGTGCCTTCGAACAGGCTGCTTTGTAGCTCTCGGTGTACTCCTGCTCGTCGATGTGATCGAGCCACGCATCGGCGTGGGCGGTCGTGATGGCTTCGGTTTAGCGGCGTTCAGCGTTCCAGACGTCGCGGTAGAATTTGTCCAGTCGGTAGGCACGCATCGTGGCGGTCGAGTGGGCGTATCCGTCTCCGCGGGCTGGGTCTTTGCCTTCGTCGAGCATCCAGTCGATGAGTCGCCGTCGGTGTGCTCGGTACGATGTGAGCTGGCGCTGATTGAGTTGTGATTCGGAGTTTTGGGTCGTCAGTGGAATGTCTCGGTATTTCTCGGGCATAGGTAGTTGGTATTTGCTATGGTGATTCGACCGCAGTCGGATCGACCCAGGTGATGAGCTACGCACCCATCACTGAGAGATGTGTGACTCTCAAACGTCTGCGTTCGACCAAGAGAAACCCGGATGCGCCGGCCGGGAATTGAACCCGGGCTATGAGCTTGGGAAGCTCATGTCCTACCACTAGACCACCGGCGCTTTGCGCTTACTGCTACTTCCATCCCTGGATTCCCTCGCACGACACTTCAACGTAGCGCTTCATTCCAATCCTTCGAACGGAGCAGGCCTGCCCATTCGTCCAGAAATCCCGGCCTGCCACCCGCCTTTTAGTCGTCTCCCTCCTTACCATCTCCCATGATAGACCTGCGATTCTCGGAGTCGGAAGTCGAAGCCCACCGAGACCACATCGTCGAGTTCATCGCCGACGTGGCCGAGAGCGCCGGAACCGAACGGGCCGTCCTCGGCCTCTCTGGAGGCATCGATAGCACGCTCACGGCGTACCTCGCGGTCGAAGCCCTCGGCGAGGAGAACCTCCACGGGCTCGTGATGCCGGGCGAGGTCAGCGACGAGGAGAACATGAGCGACGCCGAGTGGGTCGCACAGGAGCTGGGGATTCCGTACGACGTGGTCGAGATCAACCCCATCGTAGACCGGTTCCTCGACGCCTTCCCCGAGGTCGAGGGCGACCAGATGGCGGTCGGCAACGCCCGGGCTCGCACGCGGGCGGTCCTGAACTACCTCGTCGCCAACCACGAGGACGCGATGGTCCTCGGCACCGGCAACCGGAGCGAGGCGGCGGTCGGCTACTTCACCAAGTACGGCGACGGCGCGGTCGATTGCCACCCCATCGGCAACCTCTACAAGCAGCAGGTCCGCCAGCTGGCGTCCCACGTGGGCGTGCCCGACGAACTGGTCGAGAAGACCCCGACCGCCGGCCTCTGGGCGGGCCAGACCGACGAGGAGGAGCTGGGTCTCGACTACGACGCGCTGGACGCCATCCTCGCGCTCCACGTCGACGGCCCGCTGTCGGCCGACGCGGTAGCCCGGGAGATCGAGGCAGTGACGCCCGAACAGGTCGAGACGGTCAGGGGAATGTACGAGCGAAGCGAACACAAGCGCCACGTCCCGCTGTCGCCCGAGCCGCTCAGCTGACGGGACAGGAGCGCCGAGTCGAGATCACCCGCTCGACTCGTTCGCTACGATTCGAACGTGGTCGCCCTCCTGCAGGACGTACTCCTCGGGAGTCACCGACTCGCCGTTGACCTCGACGACGGCGGTCTCGTCGGGGTCGTCGCCGTAGGTCGTCCCGTCGTAGGTCACGGTGCCCCCGGTCACCTCGATGCCGAGCGTCCCCATCGCGTACGAGAGGGTGACGCCCCGGGCGTGGACGTGCCACTCCTCGCCGTCGCCGCTCTCGAAGTGGAAGGGGTCGGCCTGCATCTGGAATCGCTGGCGGCTGAAGTCCAGTTCCTCCCCGCCGATGGTGACGGTTATCGTTCCGTGGTAGTGGACCGACCAGAGGTCCGTTGGACCCTCGCCCGCCCCGCCACCCGCGACGTCCGTTCCCGAGGCCCCGCCGCCCCACGGGAACACGACGTACGCCAGCAGGCCGACCAATAGGAGGGCTCCGATTGCGGCCCCGACCACTACGGGGTCGAGACCGCCGTCGTCCGCGTCGAGGTTGGCCACGCGTCGCTGCTCTATCGGCCCGAGGTCGTCGGCGTGCTCGTCGAGGAGGTGTCGCAGGTACGCCTCCTCGTCGTCGAACGACGCCCCGCAGTGGTCGCACTCCTCCCCGCTCATGTGCCGAAACACCCCGCACCCATGGCTTGCAATACGGTTCCGAACCATTCAGTCTTTGCCCCGACCGACGAGGGTCGCCGGTTCGTCGCTGCGGAGCCTCGTCGCGTCGCCAAGCCCCATCACCGCGCTGCCGTTCTCTCGCCGCGTCGTCAGGGGGTTTATCAACGACGGTGCCGTACTGCGGGGTGAATGGGTTCGACCGACCCGCCCGACGACGGTCCGCCGCTGGAGCGACTCGACAGCGTCTTTCGCGTGTACGAGACCCACCGCGACGGCGACCGGCTGGTATACTACGGCGAGCCGCTGGTCCCGCGGAAACGCCTGCTGGAGACCGCGTGGCCTCTCTTCCGCGAACACGGCTACGAGGTGCAACTGACGACCGACACCGGCGAGTACGTCCTCGTGGCCGAGCCCGCGGAGACGGGCATCGACGGCATCCCGTGGACCAACGTGATCCTGTTCGTCCTGACGGTCGTCTCGACGCTGTACGCCGGGTCGATGTGGTACCACATCGACGCCGTCGAGAATCCGATCCGGGCGCTCGAAGCGTGGCCGTTCGCGGCCGCGGTGCTCGGCGTGCTCGCCACGCACGAGTTGGGCCACTACGTCATGACCCGGTATCACGGCGTGGACGCGACCCTGCCGTACTTCATCCCGATGCCGACCCTCATCGGGACGATGGGCGCGGTCATCCGGATGAAGGGTCAGATGCCCGACCGCGAAGCGCTGTTCGACATCGGGGTAGCGGGGCCGCTGGCGGGCCTCGTGGCGACCGTCGTCGTCACCGCCATCGGTCTGACGCTGTCGCCCGAACCGGTCCCCGCGAGCGTCATGAACGACCCCGCCGCCGTCCAGATCGAGTTCGGGTATCCGCCGCTCCTCGAACTCATCGCGTGGGTTCTCAACGAGCCGACGAGCTACCCGCCGGGCGAGTCGATAAACCCCATCGTCATCGGCGGCTGGGTCGGCATGTTCGTCACCTTCCTCAACCTCATCCCGGTCGGGCAGCTCGACGGTGGTCACATCGTTCGCGCCATCATCGGCGAGCAACAGGAGCGCGTCGCCGCGCTCGTCCCCGTCGCACTCTTCGGCCTCGCGGCCTACGTCTTCTACGTCGAGAAGGTGAGCAACGCCTCGGTGCTGTGGGTGTTCTGGGGCCTGCTGGCAACCTACGTCGCCTACGTCGGCCCGGCGACCCCCATCGACGACGAGGGGCTGGACGCCAAGCGGAAGGCGGTCGGCATCCTGACGTTCGTGCTCGGAGGGCTCTGCTTCACCCCGGTTCCCATCGAAATCGTCGCCGGGGCGTAGAATTGGTCGTATCGCTGACTCTCACTCGACCCCCTTCTCGTGGCTGAGATATTCCGAACATCCATTTTAGCGCGCGAGAAACGCGCGAGGGACGAGCATCGCAACGCAGTGAGAAGCGCAGGAGGCTGGGGAGGTTTGAGGCGCGGTGCTGTGGCGGTGCGGTCTCCCCTAGTCTTCGGGAGTAGCTAGCTCCGTCGAACCTATTCTATCTCCGAAGGTTTATGTTGTAAGCGTTGTAAGGGTGTGATATGCTTACAGCGACGGGGATTGCTGTGGAGCAAAATGCCTCGACTCCCGGTATGAAACTTGCTGTAAGCGTAGTCCAAGAGGGGTTACGATATGAGCGTGTGTGACACTCCCGTTGACAGTGGATCGTATCTTCGAGGCAGCGGTGGTGCGTATGTCGGCTGACAAACGCATCCCCACTACCGAAGAGACATGGCGAGAGTTACACGAACTCAAGGAACCAGGACAGACTTTCGACGAACTCCTGACGGAACTCATTCAGGAGCATCGAGAACGTCGGCTCGCCGAGCGAGCGCGCGAGGTCCGCGAAGCGGACCGGCTTCTTCACTGCACTCGACGAGAAGAGCCAGCGAATCTGCACGGAGACGCTCGGCGACCTCGAAGAGAACCCGTATCCGGGTCGCGGGCAGGGCGACAAGAAGAAACTGAAGGCCCAAGACGAGGAAATCTACCGGATACACGTCGGACGGTCGTACACGGCGTTCTACGTCGTGCTGGAGGACGAAAACGAAGTACGCGTCACCGACCTGATGGGCATCGACGAGGCCCACAAGGAATACGGTCGGTAGAAAGCGATTTTCGGGATTTTCGGTACGAGACAACCCTGACAGCCGGAGTCCCAACTACCTTCCGTGCGTGAATCCGCGGTCCGGCAGGTCCTCGCCGTCCATCTCGACGTCCGACTCCGTGACCTCGCCGACGACCGAGATCGGCGTCGGCGAGGCGTTCCGGACGGCCGAGAGGTCGGCCTCCGGGACCGTGAACACCAGCTCGAAGTCCTCGCCGAAGAAGACCGCGAGTTCGCGCAGGTCGGCCTCGCGGTCCGTCTCGTCGTCGCCCTCGCGACTTCTTCCACCGCCGTTCTCGACCACCTCTCGAACCGACTCGTCCACCGGCAACGCCGCCCACTCGACCGCGAAGCCGCAGTCGCTGGCCTCGGCGAGCTGGTGGAGCGACCGCGCGAGGCCGTCGCTAGAGTCCATCATCGCGGTGGCGTGCGGCGCGAGCGCCCTCCCGGCGGCGACCCGCGGCTCGAACCGGAACAGGTCGTTGGCGAGCTCGATTTTTCCCTGCTCGAAGAGCCGGAGGGCCGCGCCCGTCCGCCCGAGCGTGCCCGTGACGCAGACGACCTCACCCGCGCTCGCGCCCGACCGGAGGACTGGATCGTCGGCCCGGCCGAGTGCCGTGGTCGTCGCGGTGAACTCCCGGCTCTCGTCGAGGTCGCCGCCGACGTACTCGGCTCCCACGGCCTCGCAGACGTCGGTCGCGCCCGCGACGAACGCCCGCAACTCCTCGGGGTCGAACTCCGGCGCGGCGTAGACCGCGACCGCGGCGGTGGCCTCTGCCCCCATCGCGGCCACGTCCGACAGCGACGCCCCGACCGCTCGCCAGCCCTCGGTGTACCGGGTCGTCCCGTCGGGGAAGTCCCGGGTCTCGTGGAGCATGTCGGTCGTGAGAACCTGTCCGTCCACGACCGCCGCGTCGTCGCCCGCGTGGGGGAGTTCGTCGGCGAGTAACGACAGTGCCGCCCGCTCGTCCATACCTCATCCTCGGTCGGACTGCGTGAAAGTTCTGCGGTATCGGATTCGGAGTCCGAGTTGCCGGGAACGAGGTTCGCGTCGAATCGAGATAGGAATTGAATCACAATGCACGATTTAATATTGTTTAAGCAATTATTAAGAGTGCTAACTTCGATACTTGAAGGGGCTGAATGGGCGTGCGACTCGAAGAAGCGAGGCTACCAGACAGAGGCCGACCGACCTACGACAGCAACCGCTTCAGTCGCGCAAAGAGGCCCTTCGAGCGGTCGCCCCCGCGTTTGGCCGTCCCCTCGCGCCGGCTCGTCGTTCCGTCGCGATCCGCCGACTCGGACTCCGAGTCCGCGTCTATCTTCGAATCCGGGCCGTCGGATTCGTCGGCCGACTCGGATTCCGCGCGCTCGGTCGCCTCTCGGATGAGGCCCTCGGCGTCGTTGACCGCGTCCTTCACGGTTCCCTTGACGAGCGGCGTGTTCTCGAATCGGTCGAGCTTCACCGAGGTGTCGGCCGCGATGACGACGGCGTCGGCGGTCGCTATCTTCTCGGCTGTCAGCTCGTCTTGGGTTCCCATCGCCCCCTGAACTTCGACCGAGATCTCGTGGCCGAGTTCCTCGCCCGTCTGCTCGAGGTTCTCTGCGGCCATCTGGCTGTGTGCGATACCTGTCGGACAGGATGTGACTGCGACTAGTTTCATGGTTTCATGGTTCTTCGACGAGTTCGGTTACCGTCTCTTTCGTTTCGGCCGCGAGTACGCGGTCGGCGAGCGCTCGCGCCGCTTCGCGGGTGGTCTTCGACACGTTCGCCTTCACGTCCGGAATCGTGACGGCGCTCATGCTGAGTTCGTCGAGGCCGAGACCGACGAGCACTTCCGTAAGGTTGGGGTTCCCGGCCATTTCTCCGCACATGCCGATCCACGCATCGTTGGCGTGTGCGGCTTCGACGCTCGTCTCGATAGCGCGCAACACGGGCGGATGGAGCGGGTCGTGGAGGTCGGCGACGCGTCCGTTCTCGCGCGCGGCGGCCATCACGTACTGCGCGAGGTCGTTCGTTCCGATGCTCAGGAAGTCGACTCGCTCGGCCAACTCTTCTGCCGCGAACACAGCGCCCGGCGTCTCGATCATGACTCCGAGTTCCGGAACGGCGTGTTCGACGCCCTCGTCGGCGAGGTCAGCCGCGACCGACTCGACGCGTTCGAGCGCCGCGTCGAGTTCTCCGACCGTGGCGACGAGCGGGAACATAACGGCGAGGTCTCCGCCTTCGGCCGCCCCGGCGCGAAGCAATGCTCGAAGTTGCGTCTCGAAGGGGTCCTCGTCGGGGCCGAGCGAGCGCCGGATACCGCGTTCGCCGAGGAAGGGGTTCTCCTCTTCGGGCTGGTCGAGGTACGGTATCTGCTTGTCACCGCCGACGTCGAGCGTCCGCACGACGACGCGTCCGTCGGGGAACGCCGCGAGCGCTTCGGTGATCGCCTCGTACTGCTCGTCCTCGATCGGTGGCGCGTCCCGGTCGAGGAAGAGGAATTCGGTCCGGAACAGACCGACGCCGTCCGCACCCTGCGATTTCGCAGCGTCGAGTTCGGCCGGGCGACCGACGTTGGCCGCGACATCGATCTCCGTCCCGTCTTCCGTCGCTACGGGGTCGTGCCGAACGTCCGCTTCTCGTCCGTCCGCCGTGGCGGCCCGACGTTCCGAATCCGGATTCACTACGACCTCTCCGTCGTCGCCATCGACGACCACGGTGGTCCCGTCCCCGATTTCGTTCAGTTCCCCGCCGACGCCCACGACCGCCGGAAGCGCGAGCGAACGGGCGAAGATGGCCGCGTGCGAGGTCCGCTCGCCGGTGGCCGTCGCGAATCCGGCGATCCGCTCGGGGTCGAGTTGTGCCGTGTCGCTCGGCGTGAGTCGCTCGGCGAGGACGACCGTGCCGTCGGGGAGCGTGGAGAGGTCTGTCCGCTCGCCGTCGGTCAGCAACCGGACGAGGCGGTCGCGGACGTCCCGAAGATCGTCCGCGCGCTCGCTCATCCGACCCTCCATCCCCTCGAACTGTTCGATGGGGTCGGCGAACGCGCGCTCGACCGCGTGCTCGGCGGGGAGCCCGTCCTCGATGGCGGCCTCGACACCGTCTTCGATCTGCGGGTCGTCGAGAAACTGGACGTGGGCGTCAAACACGGCCGCCTCCTCGTCGCCGACGCGCTCGGCGGTTCGCTCGCGTTCGCGTTCGAGTTCCTCTCTGGCGACCGACCGCGCTTCTGCGAATCGGCCCAGTTCCTCGTCCTCGTCAACGCCGTCTTCGGGCGGTTCTTCGAGTTCGGCGTCGGGCCGATACCAGACGACCGTCCCGACTCCCGCGCGTGGTGTCGCACCGGTTCCCGCGAGTGTTCGGTCGTTCATGCGTTCGTGAGTTCGTCCTCGGGCGTCGTCAGCACCGTTTCGAGCGCGTCCAGCGCCTCGTGGGCGTCCTCGCCCTCTGCGACGATGCGAACGCCGTCCCCGGATTCGACGCCGAGGCTCGTGATGGCGATCATGCTTCCTGCGGCGACGAGGTCGTCGTCGCCGTCCGCCGGAGCGACCCGAACGTCGGCCTCGTGTTCGTTGACGGTTTCGACGAACTTCGCGGCCGGTCGGGCGTGGAGTCCCGCTTCGGGGACGACGGTGACGATGCGCTCGCTCATGCGACCGCCCCCTTGAGTGTCTGCTGAACGTCCGCGGGCGTCTCGGCTGCGTGCAGGTCGTCTCGGACTTCCTCGTGCATGAGCGCGCGCGAGAGCGAACTCAGAATGTCGAGATGGTCGTCCGCTCCCTCCTCGGGCACTAGAATCATGAAGATGAGCGTCACCGGTTCGTCGTCCATCGCCCCGAAGTCGATACCCGACTCCGAGCGCGTGAACGCGACTGACGGCCGGGTCACCCCGTCGGTCTTCGCGTGGGGAATACCGATACCCATGCCGACGCCGGTCGTCGTCTCCTCCTCGCGGGCGAGGAGCGCCTCGAGCGCGGCGTCTCGGTCGTCAACGCGGCCTACCTCGACGAGTTGGTCGAGCAAGAATTCGATACACGCCTCCTTCTCGCTCGGCGGTTCCGCTAACGAAATCTGTTCCGTCGGAATAAGCGTCTCGATGTCGTCTCTGTCGATTGTCGCGGCCATGATAAACGGGTGTCGTGAACCGGTTAGTCGTTAGTCTGTGCGGCGGCCTTGGCGCTTTCGGTCCCAGCAACCGACTCCTCGTAGTCTGGCTTGAGCAGCGTCGCCGCGCCAGCCGTGACGGCCGACCCGAGCAGGATGCACGCCACGAACAGGAACGGACTGTTCGACAGCGGGACAACGAAGATACCGCCGTGCGGGGCGGGCATCGTCACGCCGAGGGCCATCGACGCGGCGGCTCCGGTCGCACTACCGAGCATGATGCTCGGGATGACCCGTAACGGGTCGGCTGCCGCGTAGGGGATCGCGCCCTCCGTGATGAACGAGAACCCGAGGATCACGCCGCTCTTGGCGTTCTCGTACATCTCCTCGGCGTACTTGTGCGGCGCGATGAAGTTCGAGAGGGCCATGCCGATCGGCGGTATCATGCCCGCGATCATCACGGCAGCCATCGGTTCGGACACACCGGATTCCGCCCCGAGGAGCCCGACTGCGAACACGTACGCGACCTTGTTGACCGGACCGCCCATGTCGAAGGCCATCATCGCACCGAGGACGACGCCCACGACGATAGCCTGTCCGCCCTGCAGGGTTTCGAGGAACGAGGTGAGCGCCTCGTTAGCGATGGCGACCGGGACGCCCAGCACGAACAGCATGACGGGCGTGAGCACCGCCATAGTGGCCACAGGGATGATGAGAACCGGCATCATCGGCGCGATGGCGTCCGGTACATCGAGGTTCTTGAACCACCTGGCGACGTACCCAGCTAGGAGACCGGCGACGAGCGCACCGAGGTAGCCAGCACCCGCCTCGCCACCGCCGAGACCTGTCGCTTCGCCGGCCGCTTTCATCACGTTCCCCTGCTGAAGGAGATACGACAGCAGGAAACCGGGTGCGAGACCCGGTTTGTCGGCGATGGCGTACGCGATGTACGCGCCGAGGATGGGCACCATGATGGTGAGTCCAGCCACGCCGACCTGTGCGAGGAACCAGCCGAGCGAGCCGGTGTTCGAGAACACCGATTGGGTGTCCCCGACCGCGTACGCGACCGCGAGGAAGATACCCCCGATGGTCACGAACGGGATCATGAACGATACGCCTGTCATCAGGTCCTCCTTCACGGAAGTGACGTGCGAACGAAGGACGCTTTCTGTTTTCTCATTAGCTGCCATTAGTCTCATCCCCTGTGTATTGTTGTCTGGGTTCGTTTCCACCTTCCCCTTTAACTAAGTGTTCAAAAGTATTTCCGGATATGAATATTTCTGATTGTATAAATATGGAATCTATATCGGATAGGTAATCAGGTATTCCAATTTACGGAAGAAGAGCGGGAATATTCCGATTGAGAGCCTCCTTTTCCGCGGTAACGGGCGAACCGGTAGTCCACTCTCGAAAGTGTGCTTTTGACGGCTCGCCCTCGATTCGTTCAGAAACGAGTACTAATCACGACGAGCGACGATCATCGAACACGAACGAACACGCTTTCGACGGGGAACTGTCTCTCGGAGAACGTCGGGACGTTCGTCCCGGGTACCTCCACCGCACAGGACGCCGCTACGACGCCCGCGTGAAGGGCTTCTTGCTCGGACTTCCCCCGTTCGAGTTCCGAAAGAACGCCTGCCAGAAGTGCGTCACCGGCTCCGACGGTATCGACAACGTCGACGTCGAGGGCAGGTGCGTGGAGCAGCCGCTCGGGGGTCGCCATGACGGCTCCGTCGCTCCCCAGCGAGGCAACGACTCTGGTGAATCCCCGCTTGCGGAGCGCGTCTGCCGCGCTCAGGCACTCGTCCACTGTCTCTACCGACTTCCCGGTCGCGTCCGCGAGTTCCTCGCGGTTCGGTTTGCAGAGCGCGTACTCCGATTCGAGTTCGCTCAAGGTGTCACCGCCCACGTCGACGGCGGTCTCCCACGAACCCGCGCGCGCGATTCTGTCGAGGTCCTCGGCCCCGATACCTGGCGGTTGACTCCCAGCGATCACGACCATCCACGGGTCGTACTTGGCGAGCGTCTCGATAACGGCGTCTACCGCGGTCGAATCGACGATCGGTCCGCGTTGGTTGATCTTGTACTCCTCGTCGTCCGTCAGGATGGTCGTGTTCAGTCGGGTACGATCGCCGGTATCGACGAAATCGTTGGCGATCCCGTCCCGGTCGAGTCTGTCTCGGATGAAATCGCCCAGAAGGTCGCCGACGAAACCTGTCGCTACCGTGTCGGTCTCCAGTTCGGCGAGGTACTTCGAGACGTTGATGCCCTTCCCGCCCGCGTCGAGGTGCGCCGACCCGGTTCGGGCGACTGTTCCGGACGCCGGGAGCGCGTCCACCTGAAGCGTATGATCCACGGCGGGATTGAGCGTCACGGTCGCGATCATTCTGCGACTCCCTCGACGAGGTTGACGTCGGCCGCTTCGAACGACTCGCGCGCGTCGGCCGAGAGGGTCCCATCGGTGACGAAAGCGTCCACGTCCTCGAAGTCGGCGAACCTGAGGAAGCTCTGCTCGTCCAGTTTGGAGACGTCGGCGAGGAGGACGACGCGCTGGGCCTTCTGTATCATGAGTTCCTTCAGCCTCGCTTCGTCCTCGTTGGGCGTCATCAGACCCTGCTCGGGGTCGATGGCGTTCGTCCCGAGAAAGAGGAGGTCGAAGGTCGTTCGTTCCATGAACCGCTCCGCGCTCGGACCGACGAGAGCCCGAGTCGGACGGCGGAGCGAGCCGCCGGTGAGTTTGACCTCGGCGTCCTCCTTTCCGAGTTCGACACCCAGGAGCGGGGAGTTCGTGACGGCGAGAAACGACCCGTCTTTGGGTGCCTTCTTGGCGACCTGCATCGTGGTCGAACCCGAGTCGAAGAACACGACCTGATTCTCGTGGATCTCCTCGACGGCGCGCTCGGCGATCGCCATCTTGGCTTCCAGATTCTGGACTTCCTTCTGGCCGTAGGTCTGCTCCTGACCGACCGTCGTCGCCGGAACCGCGCCGCCGTGGGAGCGTTCTATCAGTTGCTTGTCCGCCAGATCGTTCAGATCACGGCGGATCGTCGCCTTGGAGCAGTCGAGATCCGCGGCGAGTTCGTCGACCGAACACCCACCTCGTTCGGAGACCAACTCCACAATCTGCCGTTTCCGTGCTGCCGGTAGCATGAATACTCGTTCGCATTCGAGTTGTCAGTCTACCCCTTTAACTGTTTATTACTAATTACGATTGAATTTGTCCGAAATTAAAACGGGTCGTTTCGATGGCCCTCGTCCCTCGCCGTCGCAGTGCTGATCCGTTCTCCTTTCACCGACAGAGTGAAGTCGATCATCTATGTCCGTGTCACAATATGAGCGAAACGACGTGGTCTCGCGTACTCGTCTTCGCACTCTCGGTCGGTGGTGGACTCTTCGGATTCCTCCTGTTCGGACCGGCGGGGTTCCTCGCCGGCTTGGCGCTTACCCTCTACGTCGGATTGTACGTCCGCGACGCCAGAGCGGAGACGAACCGTCGAATTGCGGCACTCGAAGCGCGAGTGACAGCGCTCAGAGTGACCAGTAGAAACGCTGGCCGGAAGGGATACCGACGCGTTAGCGACGATGAAACCATCTCGAAAATAAAATTGTATGTTTAAAGTATCTTCACAGTCCCTAAAACATCACGTATATTTCTTTATGCGGTCCCATGTGGTCGAGTACGGCCACCGGCCACCCCGTTACGCCGCACCTAGCGCGTTCCCGTCTCCGGTGGCTTCAAGCCCCGACCGGCCGTCTGTGCGAGCAGATGGACGTGGACTACGGGGACGCGCGGTCGATCACGGTCGGGTTCGTGGCCGGCGTCATCGTCCTGCTGGCACTGTACGCCGTGGTCGGCCTCGAAGACGTGCTGGTCGCGCTCGCGCAGGCCGACCCGTTACTCGTCGCGGCCGTCTACGCCGTGGCGGTCTGCTGGCTGTTCGCGTGGGCGATGGCGCTTCGGACCGTGCTCGTCGTCATCGCGGTCGAGGTGTCGATCTCGCGGGCGTTCATGCTATTCGCGGGCGCGACGTTCGCCAACAACGTCACCCCGTTCGGACAGGCCGGGGGCGAGCCGTTCAGCGCCCTCCTCGTCTCCCGGACCACGGACATCGATTACGAGAACGGCCTCGCGGCGGTCGCCAGCGTGGACACCCTCAACTTCGTCCCCTCCATCTCCTTCGCGCTCGTCGGGGTCGGCTACTACGCGACCACCTTCACCGTCGGCAATCGAGTGGAGTTGGCGGCGGCCTCCCTCGTCGCGCTGGCGCTCGCGGTCCCCGTCGCGGCCTACCTCGGGTGGCGAAACCGCGACCGCGTCGCCACCCTCGCTGTCGGGGTCATCCTCCCGCTGGGTCGCGTGCTCGGCCGACTCGTCCCCGCGGTCGCGCCCCCGGAGGAGGCGCAGCTTCGCCGCCGCATCGATGGGTTCTTCGCGGCGCTGGAACGGGTCGCGGGCGACCACCATCAACTCGCGCTGGCGCTGTCGTTCTCGGCGCTCGGCTGGCTCCTGCTGTCGGTGTCGCTGTGGCTCTCGTTGCTCGCGCTCGGCCACGCCGTCCCCTTCGCCGCCGCCCTGTTCATCGTCCCGCTGGGAAGCGTCGCCGGGGTGACGCCACTGCCGGGCGGACTGGGCGGCGTCGAGGCCGCGCTGGTCGTGCTCATCGTCCCCATCACGGGCGTGGACCCGCAGACCGCGGCGGCCGCGGCGCTCATCCACCGCGGGGCGACCTACTGGCTCCCCGTCCTGCTCGGCGGGAGCGCCACCGCGATGCTGGAGGCCGACAACGTTCACCAGTCCGCGAGCGACTGAGGTATCCGCGAGACGGCGAGCGCCTAACGATGCCTTTAAACGCCGCGGACCGGAATTCGTGTGTATGACGACGCTCTACGACGTTCCCGCGGACGACCTCATCGACGCGGTCGCCGCGAAACTGGAGGACCGAATCGAAGAACCCGACTGGGCCGAGTTCACCAAGACCGGCGAGGGCCGCGAACTCCCGCCCGAGCAGGAGAACTTCTGGCACCGCCGCGCCGCCAGCGTCCTCCGGAAGGTCGCCACCGACGGACCGGTCGGCGTCGAGCGACTCGCCACCGAGTACGGCGGTAAGAAGGGCGGCTCGAACCGCTATCAGGTCGCGCCTGAGCACCGCACCGACGGCAGTCGGAAGGTCATCCGGACCATCCTCCAGCAGCTCGAGGACGAGGACCTCGTCCAGAGCGAAGGGAGCGCCGGCCGCGTCGTGACCGGCGACGGTCGTAGCCTGCTCGACGACACCGCGGGCGAGGTCATGGAGGAACTCGACCGCCCCGAACTCGAACGCTACGCGTAATCCCGGCGTTTTCTCTCGGACTTCGTTCGACAGCACTCCGACCGACGACCTCCGTCCGCCGAGCACCCGCTCTCCGTAATGGTTTTTGGCCGCGGGCGTTTACTACGACACGAGACATGAGTGACCAGCCCGACGACGAGCGACTCGAGGAACTCCGCAAGCAGAAGATGCAGGAGATGCAGGACCAGGCCGACCAGAGCGAGGCCCAAGAGCAGGCTCAACAGCAGGCCGACGCCCAGAAGCAGGCCCTGCTCCGTCAGCACCTCACCGACGGCGCGCGCAAGCGACTCAACTCCGTCCGGATGAGCAAGCCCGACTTCGCCGAGCAGGTCGAACGGCAGGTGCTCGCGCTCGCCCAGAGCGGCCGGATGAACGGCAAGATCGACGAGGAGAAGATGAAGGAGCTCCTCCGGGAACTCAAGCCCGACTCCAAGAGCTTCAACATCCGGCGTCGGTGAGATGGACCTCGGGCTACTCTACAGCGGCGGCAAGGACTCGAGCCTCGCGGCGCTCCTGCTCGAAGAATTCTACGACGTGACGCTCGTCACGGCCACGTTCGGCGTCGCGGACGCCCACGAGCACGCCCGCGAGACCGCGAGCGTCCTCGGCTTCGAGTTCGAAGCCGTCGAGTTGGACGGCGCGGTGGCCGAGGAGGCGGTCGAGCAGATGGTCGCCGACGGCTACCCGCGCGACGGCATCCAGCAGGTCCACCTCCACGCGCTCGAAGCCGTCGCGGAGATGGACTTCGACGCGGTGGCCGACGGCACCCGCCGGGACGACCGGGTCCCATCGGTCTCGCGGGCGCAGGCCCAGAGCCTCGAAGACCGCCACGGCGTCGAGTACATCGTCCCCCTCGCGGGGTTCGGCAGGGGCGCGGTCGATTCGCTGGTCGAGGAGACTCTCGACGTGACTACCGGGCCGAGCGAGCGGATCGCGAAGGCCGACTACGAGGCCGAACTCCGGGCGCTCCTCGCCCGCGAACACGGCGAGGGGGCCGTGGCGGAGGTGTTCCCCGATCACACCCAGACGTACGTGACCGGTCTCCGCTGACTGGGGACAGTTCCGCGACACTTTTGTCCACTTCGAGTATCGGTCGTCGTATGAACCGGCCAGCCGCATTGCTCGTCTGCCTGTTGATTCTCGGCGGCTGTACTGCACCGACGGCAACCGGCCCGGCCGCGAGCGAGTCTTCGCTCGCCACGCAGACGCCGACCGACGGGCCGGATGCCCTCCCGATGAACGAGAGCCGAGTGTACCACCGCGTCGCCGCGATGCTCGACAGCGACGTGGCGAAACCGTCGGTTCGGACCGTCGATGCGTCCGATTTCGGAGGGGGCAGCTTCGGGCGGATGGACCCGTTCGTCGGGTTGCTGCTCGACGCCGACGCCGCCCGCGACGCGACGCCCGCGGCCTACTACGAGTCCGACGCCCACCGCGTGACCGTCCTGCTCTACGACGGGATACCTGCGGACGCGACGAATCGGTCGGAACTGGAGGCCACCCTCGCACACGAGTACGCTCACGCGGTGACGTACCGCGACGAGCAGTATCGCGACTCGATGCTGCAGGCCGGTGGTGGCGGTACGACAGACGCCACGCAGGTTCGGTGGGCGATGATCGAGGGGACGGCGATGTACGTCTCCGACGAGTACTCCGAACGGTACCTCGACGAGTTCGACCACGGCGATTCGATAGCCCGAGAGTACCACGACCGGAACGCGACGTGGCGATACGCGCTCGGACTGTACCGGTTCGGCGGCCGGTACTTCGACCGGAGACTCGGTCCGTCCGCGAACCTGACCCGCGTCTATCGGACGCCGCCGGAGACGACCGAACAGCTCATCCACGATTACCCGCCCGATTCGGAGCCACCCGCGTCGTTGCGCGTCTCGGTCGCCAAGACCGACAGCCTGGACGCCGGAAGCAACCGCGACACGACGGGGAAACTGTTCGTCCGCGATCTGCTCGGTGCGTACCTCGTGGAGTCGCGAGCGGCCGACGCGGCGGCCGGATGGGGTAACGACCGGGTCGTCACGCTCTGGGACTACGGCGCGAACGAGTCGAACCAGCGCAACTACCTTTGGGTGCTCCGGTGGGACGACGGGCAGAACGCGACCGAGTTCCAGCGCGCGTTCCGCGACTACGCTACAGCCCGCGGCGAGCGCGTCGGCGACGACGCGTTTCGCATCGAGGGCGAGCAGTTCCGCCTCGAATGCGTGAGCGACGAGACGGTCGCCGTCGTCGTCGGTCACTCCGGACTCGTCGAGCGAACGCGGGTCGCGAGCGAGAACGAGAACGTCTCGGTCACCGTTTCGGCGTCGGCCTGACGGCCGCGGCTCGCTCGAACGGAAGCTTTCAAGCGCGCGCTTGTCCAACGTTCCCGCATGTACGACCGCATCAAGGGCTTCCGGGACTTCTACCCCCCGGAGATGGGCGCGCGCCGCGAGATGTTCGATACCCTGGAGGAGACCGCGCGCCAGTACGGCTTCCGCGAGATCGACACCCCCGCGCTCGAACGTACCCAGATGTACGTGGACAAGAGCGGGGAGGAGATCGTCGAGGAGTTGTACGCCTTCGAGGATCAGGGCGGCCGCGAGGTGGCGATGACCCCCGAACTCACCCCGACGGTCGCCCGGATGGTGGTGGCGAAACAGCAGGAGCTCTCGAAGCCGATCAAGTGGTTCTCGACGCGGCCGTTCTGGCGCTACGAGGAGCCACAGCAGGGTCGCTTCCGCGAGTTCTATCAGACCAACGTGGACATCTTCGGCTCCTCGGACCCCGCCGCCGACGCGGAGGTGCTCGCGTACGCAGCCGACGCACTCACCGGTCTCGGCCTCACGGGCGACGACTTCGAGTTCCGGGTCAGCCACCGCGACATCCTCGGGGGCCTGCTCGAAAGCTTCGACGCCGACGTGGACGCCGGAGCGGCCATCCGCGCGGTGGACAAGAGCGAGAAGGTCAGCGAGGAGGAGTACTACGGCCTCCTTTCGGAGGCGGGGCTCTCCTACCAGCAAGCCGAGGCTTTCGACGACCTCCTCGACACGTCCGAGGAGAACCTCGACGAACTGATAGCGTTCGCCGGAACGGACCACGTCGAGAACGCCGTGACGAATCTCCAGAACGTCCTCGAAGCGACCGCCGACTTCAGAGCGCGCGCGTACTGCGATCTCTCGCTGCGGACCGCGCGCGGACTCGACTACTACACCGGCGTCGTCTTCGAGTGTTTCGACTCGACGGGTGAGGTCAAGCGGTCGGTGTTCGGCGGCGGCCGGTACGACGACCTCATCGAGAGCTTCGGGGGGCAACCAACGCCCGCGGTGGGCGTCGCGCCGGGTGCCGCACCGCTCTCGCTCCTGCTCCAGCGCGCGGGCGTCTGGCCCGAGGAGTCGGCCACGACCGACTACTACGTCCTGCAGGTCGGCGACACCCGCGACGTGGCGGCCGAGATCACCCGCGAGCTCCGGGCCGAGGGCCACGTGGTCGAGACCGACGTGGCTGGCCGAAGCTTCGGCGCCCAACTCGACTACGCCGACTCAATCAACGCGGAGACGGTGGTCATCGTCGGCGAGCAGGACCTCGCGGACGGGAACGTGACGATCAAGGACATGAGCTCGGGCGACCAGACGCAGGTTCCGGTCGAGGAGTTCCCACCTGAGGACGAGCCGCGGCCGACCTACGAGGACTACGAGTAGCTCTGCTGTCGAACTTTTTTGGTCCCCTCCCGCGTAGCGCCGGACATGGAGAGTTCGGTACAGTTCGAGAAGAAGCGACTCGTCGCGGTGCTGTCGGTACTGACGTTCGGCCTGACGGCCTTGTTCGCGGTGCTGGGTCTCGGGTCGGTCGTCCCGACCACCTTCGTCCTCGGGTTCTTCCTCGTCGTCCCGCTGGTCGCGCTGCTGGGCGATTCGTTGCCGTTCGTCGCGGACGAGAGCGACGACGCGCACGTCGGGGAAGCGGACGTACTCGGCGACGACCCCATCGAGGAACTCCGGTCGCGGTACGCCAGAGGAGAACTGACCGACGAGGAGTTCGAGCGACGGCTGGAGCGACTGATAGAGACGGAAGACGCCGAAGTGGCCGGGTCCGGCAGGTCGAGAGAGCGGGTGTTCGAGCGCGAGTGAGTCCGATGCGATAGCGGTCGCTACTCGACCGACACAAGGGCGAACAGACGGCACAGGCGACTCGCGGAGGAACGTGCCGTACTCCCGCTGACTCCTCCGCGGTGGCAATCAGGTCACGGGCAGGGTTCGTCCCGTCCTCGGATTTAAAACCTCGTGTAACTCGACAATCTGAACGCGTGGTATGGAACTGTAATACCACGTTTCGGAAACGACTACATTGCTTTACTCGCTCCCCTCTCACTGTTTCAGTTCGTCGGTTTAACTACCTCCGGCGACAATGCTCCGGTAATGCGCGCGTTCAGGGTCGCCTACGACGGTCGCCCGTTCCACGGGTTCCAGCGCCAGCCGGACGTTCCCACCGTCGAGGACGCCATCTTCGACGCCCTGCGAGAGCTGGGGGTCGCCGACGGCAAACCCGAGGGGTACGCCGCGGCGGGGCGGACCGACGCTGGAGTCTCGGCAGTGGCCCAGACCGTCGCCTTCGAGTGCCCTGACTGGTTGACTCCGGCCGCACTGAACGGCGAACTCCCTGCGAGCGTCCGGGCGTGGGCGAACGCGGCGGCTCCCGATGGGTTCCACGCGACCCACCACGCCGAGTCGCGGGCGTACGTCTACCACCTGCACGCTCCCGACGCCGACCTCGGACGGGCCGAGGCGGCCCTCGACCGACTCCGCGGCGAGCGCGACTTCCACAACCTCACGCCCGACGACGAGAATACGGTGCGCGAGCTGGAGGCTGCAGCGTTCCGAGACGGGGAGTATCTGGTCTTCCGGCTCCGCGCGGGCGGGTTCGTCCGCGAGATGGTCCGGCGGGTCGTCTCGCTGGTCCGCGCGGTGGCGACCGGCGACTCGGAACTCTCGAAGGTCGAGCGAGTGCTGGGTCCCGAGAAGATCGACGGACCAGAGGGCGTCCCTCCGGCTCCGGCGTACCCCCTCGTACTGGCCGACGTCGAGTACCCGATGCTGGACTTCTCGGTGGACGAGGAGGCTGCGGCGAGCGCCCGCGAGGTCTTCGAGGCGTTGCGGGTCGAGCGAGCGATGGGGGCACGGGTGGCCCGCGAGGTCCGAGAGGGAATTTAAGCCCGCCCTAGGGCCAGAAGACGCGTCCGGCGAGTCGCCCCTGTTCGACCGAAACGGTCGATAGAACCGACCGGAAACGGCCGTTTCCGAGGCGGTAACGGCCACTACCCCGTGGGACGGCTGAAAACGACCGGGTGCCTTCTTGATGGCTTGAATCGCACTGGGTTACCGACCACGGATGACCGAGGACGCCAGCGACGACTCCCAGTTCGCACTCTTCGAGAACCCGCGAAGCGAGTCGGTCGCCTACCACGTCTCGGACCACTGGCGCGACGTGCAGGTCACGCGATTCGGCGACGCGACCGCCGAGACCCAAAATCTACTCCTGACGTGCGACCGATGCGAGGTCCGGTACTGGCTCGAAGACGTGCCGGCCGAGCGCGTCCCGGGAACCCGGAGGTACGAGGAGCTGAAATCCTGAGGGTGTCGGGCAAAAGCGCGGAGAAAAAGCCAGTAGCCGATTCTGGGGCCGTTACGTCCACTCCTCGGGCCAGATCTCTGCCGCCTTCATCCCCTCCTCGTAGTCGCCGGCCCGGAGGTTCCCGGCGACCGACTCCGCGCTCCGGCGTGGAATCTCGTCGGTTCGGGCCACCTCTCGGACCAGCAGGGCGATCAGTATCGCGTGCTCGCGGAGGTTCCGGTCGTCCACCTTGTCGCGGGTGTCGGCGTGGGTGTGGGTCCAGCCGCGACCGCGCTCGCCGCTCTCGCTGTGAAGCTGAAGCGCGGGGACGCCCCGCTTGAGGAACGGCCAGTGGTCGCTGAACGGGTGGACCTGCTCGCGGACCGAGATGGGCTGGTTGGCCAGTTGAGAGACCGACTCGACGACCTCCTCCATCGTCTCGGAGCCGTGGGTGTGGGCGCGCAGGTCGCGGAACCGACCCGCGCCGTCCACGTTCACGACCGCCCGGACGCTTTCGAGGTCCAGTTCGTCCGCGAGTGCCCGCGCACCCAGCAGGCCGATCTCCTCGCAGCCGACGCCCGCGACCCGGACTCGCGCGTCGAGGTCCATCTCCGCGAGCAGGTGGGCCGCCGCGACGACCACGGTGATTCCGCAGCCGTTGTCGAGTGCGCCCTCCGCGATGTCGTGGGCGTCGTGGTGGCCGACGACCAGAATTTCCTCGTCGGTGTCGGGACCTAGCTGGGCGTGAGCGTTGTGACTCGTCCCGGGTTCGGTCCGGGCGTCCACCCGCAGAGTCGCCGTCGCGGCACGGTCGGCGTACTCGGTCAGCCAGTCGCCGGTCTCCTTGCTCACTCCGACGCCGGGAATCGCGGCCTCCCGGTCGAACTTCAGCGAGCCCGTCGGCGGAAGCTGGCCGGGCAAGTGATTCCGGAAGACGAAGGCCGCCGCGCCCGCGGTGGCCGCGTGGCCGAACTTCTCCATCCGGTGGATGAATCGAGAGCCTTTCGGGGTGGTCGTCGAGGCGACCACGATCTTGCCCGCCACGTCCACCTCGTCGAGTTCGTCGGGCGTGCCGTAGCCCGCGTCCACGAGTTCGCCCCGGACCTCGCCGGGCGGCGAGTAGGGGAGCGCGACTGTCTCGAACGACCGCTCGACCGGGTCGGTGACCGCGAGTTCGGCCTCGCCGCGGGTCCACCGGTTCATCTCGAACGCCTCTACGGACGCCTCGCGTGTACCAGCGCGCTCGAACCCCTCGGCGACGAGTTCGGCGGCCCGGCGTTCTCCGGGGTGGCCGCCCATCCGGTTCTCGATCTCGGTCAGCCTCGTGAGGAACTCCCACGGGTAGTCGTCGCGCCACGCCTCGCCGAGCGCGGCGGCGGTCTCTCGGTCCATGGCCGCCACTTGGAACGCGGGCCGCCAAAAACCCCCGCGTAGGGGCAGTGCTCGGATACCGGCGGTAGCGTGACGAGGTCGTCGGCCAATCGGTCTCGGCTCGCCGTCCCCTTCCTCGGGATTTACCCGAACCCGAATTCCGAATGACAAAGGCTTACAGGGTCGGTTTCCTAAGAAGTGGATATGAGTTCGGTTCCCGAGCGGTCGGAGATAGACACTGAGTACAAGTGGGATCTGGAGAGCATCTACGCGACCGACGACGAGTGGGAGCAGGCCTACGAGGACGTCGAGGAGCGACTCGACGAACTGGCCGGCTACGAGGGGCAGGTCACCGAGGACGGCGAGACGCTGCTGGAGGTGATCGAACTCCGCGACGAGGTGATGCGGACGGTGAGTACGGTCGTCAGCTACGCCCGGATGCGCAAGGACGAGAACACCGCCGACCAGCACTATCAGGCGCTCTCGTCCCGAGCGATGACCCTCTACTCGCAGGCCGACAGCGCGAGCAGCTTCATCGGCCCCGAGATCCAGGACCTCGACCGCGACGAACTCGACCGGATGATCGAGGAGACCGACGGCCTCGAGACGTACGACCACTACCTCCACGACGTGCTCCGGATGAGCGAGCACACTCGGTCGGCCGAGGTCGAGAACGTGCTGGCGGAACTCGGCGAGGTGACCGGCGCGTCGAACGACATCTACGACATGCTGCTGAACTCCGACGTGGAGTTCCCGACCGTCGAGAAGCCCGATGGCGAGGCGGTCGAGATCACCCGCGCCAACTTCACCAACCTCCAGAAGAACCCCGACCGGGTGTTTCGCCGGACCGTCTACGAGGAGTTCTACGACCGACTCGGCGAGTACCACAACACCATCGGCACCGCCTACCAGAACAGCGTGAAGGCCGACGTGCGACTCGCTCGCATCCACGACTACGACACCGCCCGCGAGGCCGCGATGGACGGCCCCAACATCCCGGCCGAGGTGTACGACAACCTCGTGGACACCGTCCGGGACAATCTGGACAAGCTCCACCGCCACACGGAACTCAAGCAGGAGTGTCTTGACCTCGAAGAGTTCCAGATGTGGGACCTCTACATGCCGATGACCGAGACCGAGACGCCCGAGGTGGAGTACGAGGAGGCCCGCGAACACGTCGTAGACGCGCTTGGTGCGCTCGGCGAGGACTACCAGAACCGGGTCGCCGAGGGCCTCGAATCCCGATGGGTGGACGTGTACGAAACCGAGAACAAGCGCTCGGGCGCGTACAGCAGCGGCACCTACGACACCCAGCCGTTCATCCTGATGAACTATCAGGACGACATCTCCTCGATGTACACGCTGGCCCACGAACTCGGTCACTCGCTGCACTCCCAGCTGGCGAGCGAGACCCAGCCCTACGTGTACAGCGACTACGAGATATTCGTGGCGGAGGTCGCCAGCACGGTCAACGAGGCCCTGCTGACCCACCACCTGCTCGACACCGTCGAGGACCCCACCTTCCGGCGGCACGTCCTCAACCAGTACCTCGAACAGATCCGGCTGACCCTCTACCGGCAGACCCTGTTCGCGGACTTCGAGCATCAGGCCCACCAGGTGGTCGAGGAGGGCGAGGCACTCACGCCCGAGCGGGCCGACGAGATTTACGGCGACCTCAAGGCGGAGTTCTACGAGCCAGCCGTAATCGACGACCGCATCGCCCGCGAGTGGAGCCGCATCCCCCACTTCTACCGGGCCTACTACGTCTACCAGTACAGCACGGGCATCAGCGCGGCCATCGCGCTCGCCGAGGACATCCTCGAAGAGGGCGAACCCGCGGCCGAGCGCTACCTCGAGTTCCTGCAGAGCGGCTCGCGGGACTACCCCCTCGAACTGCTCGAAATCGCGGGCGTGGACATGTCCTCGCCCGAGCCCATCCAGCGAGCGCTCGACGTGTACGACGACCACCTCGACGAGATGGCGGCGCTCATCTGAGTCGGGTTTTGCCCGCGTCCCGTCGGGGCGTAACCTTTTTTTGCGGTGAAACGTCCGAGACCCAAAGGCACTTTTAAGCCGATGGCTTATGAGAGCATAACAACGATGTCGCGTAGCCCACCTCTGCCAGACCAACCGACACTCGAACTCGACCCCGACATGTCAGACCGGGAGCGACTCGCCGCCCTCCGCGAGCACTTCGCCCAGATCGTGGACGTGAACGCCAAGCTCGAAGACCGCCTCGACGCCGCCCAGGAACGCCGCGAGAACCTCCGCGAGGAGGTAGACCGGCTCGAACGCGACGAGGAGCTGACCGACGACGGCATCGTCATCAAACAGCACGGGAACAATCAGGAGGTGCTGACCGAGGTGTCGCCCCGCCTCCGCGACGAGATCGAGTCGGGCGACCGGGTGGCGGTCAACGACTCGTTCACCGTCCAGACCGTCCTCGAAACCGAGAAGGACGCCCGGGCGCAGGCGATGGAAGTGGACGAGTCGCCCGGGGAGACCTACGACGACATCGGCGGTCTCGACGAGCAGATCCGCGAGGTCCGCGAGGCGGTCGAACAGCCCCTCGAAAACCCCGAGCAGTTCGAGACGGTCGGCATCGAGCCGCCGAGCGGCGTCCTCCTCCACGGCCCGCCCGGCACCGGGAAGACGATGCTGGCGAAGGCCGTCGCCAACGAAACCGACGCGACGTTCATCAAGATGGCAGGCTCCGAACTCGTCCAGAAGTTCATCGGCGAGGGCGCGAAACTCGTCCGCGACCTGTTCGAACTGGCGGGCGAGCGCGATGGCCGCGCTGATGCCCGTGCTGTAGATGATGCAACTCCTCTCGGAGATGGACGGCTTCGAGGACCGCGGCGAGATTCGGATTATCGCCGCGACCAACCGCTTCGACATGCTCGACCGCGCCATCCTCCGACCCGGTCGCTTCGACCGCCTCATCGAGGTGCCCGACCCCGACCGCGAGGCCCGCCAGAAGATTCTCGACATCCACACCCGCGACATGAACGTCGCCGACGACGTGGACTTCGAGGACCTCGCCAAGCGCACCGAGGGCAAGAGCGGTGCCGACATCGAGAGCCTCACGACCGAGGCGGGGATGTTCGCCATCCGCGACGACCGGACGGAGGTCCGCCAATCCGACTTCGAGGACGCCCTCGACAAACTCGACGAGGACGACGAGACGGGCATCGTCACGCAGGGGTCGCTTCCGAGCTACGCGTACTGAGCAGTCGGCTGGCCCTTGGGCTTGCGCGTTCTCCGAGTTCTCGACTTTCTCCTCCGGATGAATCAGTAGTATCAGTTGTCGAGATACAGGTCGTGCTGACGGTAGACGAACCAGAGAAATGCTGGAACCGGGAACACCCAACTCGCGTCGCTAACCGGAAAGTGCGAAGATGCGTAGACTGCGAGGGGCCAGAGAACGAGAAACAGCGCCCACCAGATGAGTGTCACCCCCCACGTACGCGTCCGCAGTTGCCACAACCCGACCAGAGCTGCGACGCTAACGCCGGCGAAAAGCAGTGGGAGCCTCGTTATCGGCCCGCCGGTGGTCGTCTCGACTGTGCCGTACGCGAAGAGGGCGAACGCGACCCAGTAGACGGCCATGAGACCGAGGGCGACGCGAACTCGGCGCGGTGGCTCGGACGCACACTCACGGCAAAGACCGGTCCTGCGTTCCGTACTGGCACCACATCGTTCGCAACTCACGTATCGTGTGCAACATCTCCTCGCTGTTGAACGTTCGGGCGGCCGATTAGACGTTTTATCGGCCGAAATTCGGCTTGGCAACCGCCATGGGTGGACTGAAAGGGGCCGCCCGGTCGCGTTCAACTTGGTCGTCTCCGACCCCTATTCGCGCCGATGCTGTGCGGTGAGGCGCGAATACGTCGGCCAGCGACCGCGACCGGGCGGGGCTTTCGAGGCGTTCACTGTTCTGGTTGCTACTAATGTGCTACTCCAGAAAACAGCCACTCTCAGTGAAAAACCACTCCAGATTTCTAGTCGTCGTCTACGATGACTTCGACAGGACCGTCCTGGGCCGCCGCACGCTCTCGCTCGCCCTTGCGCTCGTGCCAGAGGAGTGCACCAGCCACTGCCAGCACGATCCACGACCGCCAGTTGGCGAGGTTGAGCGTGTAGCCGACGCCGAAGGGCTTCTCGACCAGCATCCCGTCGTCGGGTTGCCAGTAGGACTTCAGCATCCGATTGATGCTCGGCCGGTCGAAGTTGTACGGCACGCCGAACAGCTCGCCAGTGCTGGGTCTGTCTGCCATGTGAGAAGTGTACGTCGGAGAGGAATAAAGTGCTTTGGCTGGTCGCGCGGAACTATCTATCGGGAATCGTAGTAGTGGTTAGGGCGAAGTTTGAAGATTGTATCGTTGTGTCTAGAATCTTTTTAGATGTCTTTAGAACACCTATTTATTTCTGAACGGCGCACTGACGAGCCGATGAATTCGATGAAGCTAGCTACTGCCGAAGCCGAGGGGAGACCGCAACCGCACAGCACCGCGAGGGCCTCGAACCTCCCCAGCCTCCTGCGCGTCTCACTCCGTTCCGATGCTCGTCCACCGGAAGACGGTCCTGCTCGTCGCTGCGCTCCTGTATGGGCTGGGACTGCCGAGCCTGCACTCGCTTCGCTCGTGCAGACCTCGCGCGACTTGTCGCGGCACGAGGCCGCTCCTGCGCGCGCCGAAGTGGGTAGATTCCCTGCCGAGAAATCTCACTGATACCGTCCGCGCCCCTCGACCTCGCGGAGCCGGTCGAGTACCGCGTCCTCGCCGACCTCGGCGTAGGCGTCCTCGAACTCCCGCTGGAGTGTTTCGGCGTCGTCCGACGTTCCGGCGAGGCTCTGGGCGAAGACGTGGAGGTCCATCGCGTAGTCCTCGTCGTCGTCGGTGTAGTAACCGAGGCCGAAGTCGATGAGGTAGGTCCGGTCGCCGTCCTGCTCGCGGGATTCCGCCGCTCGCTCGTTCGGCGGTCCGTGGGACCGCCCGACGCGGACGTTCCGCGTCGTGGGGTCGCCGTGGACGAACCCCGCACCGTGGATTGCGGCGAGTTGGCGGGCCACGTCGCGCACGCGGTCGGCCGCGAGTCGCTCGCGCAGGTCGGCCTCGCCAACGCGCTCGAAGACGAGGAGTCCCTCCGGCGCGTCCACGTCGTAGACGACCGGCGTCGGCACGCCGTGCCTGCGGGCCTCGCTGGTGAGGCGGGCTTCGAGGACCGTCCGGTCGCGTCGGAGCCGGGCGTCGAGTTCGGGGTGGCGGTAGCTCTTCGGCAGGCGGCGCTTCGTGACTCGCTCGTCGCCGATCTCGACCGTGGCTTCCGCGCCCTCGATTTCGTCTCCCTCGTCGCGCCAGACGGCTACGGATTCACTGTCGTCCCTCCAAGCGACGGGCACCTCGTCGGGCCGGAAGTTCGGGTCCACCGCCGAGTCCTCGACGGCGAGGGTGTCGCCCGCGTGGAGCATCTCGGCCCCCAGCACGGCGATCATCCCGGCGTTGTCCCGGAGGAAGCGCGGTTCGGGCGCGTAGAACTGTGCCCCGCGCTGGTCGCACATCTCCGCGAGCATCTCCCGGAGGCGGTCGTTCTGCCCGACGCCGCCCCCGAGCACGAGTTCGTCGCTCCCCGTCAGCGAGAGGGCGCGCTCGGCGACCTCCGTCAGTATGGCGAAGACGTTCTCCTGCAGGGAGTAGCACACGTCTTCGACCGGTGTGCCCTCGTCGTAGGCGTCCTTCGCGGCGCTCATGATGCCGGAGAACGAGAAGTCCATCCCCTTGACCACGTACGGAAGCTCGACGTACTCGCCGTCCTCGGCGGCATCCTCAACCTTCGGTCCGCCGGGGTGGGACCACCCGAGGTGACGGGTGAACTTGTCGATGGCGTTACCGACCCCGGTGTCCATCGTCTCGCCGAGGACGCGGTACCGACCGTTGCGGTAGCCGAGGACGTGGGCGTTCGCGCCCGAGGCGTTCAGACAGACCGGCGAGTCGAAGCCGGACTGCTGGCGGCCGATCTCGAGGTGGGCCACCATGTGGTTGACGCCGACGAGGGGCACGTCGAGCGTCTGGGCGAGCGCGCGGGCGGCGGTCCCCACGGTTCGCAAGCAGGGGCCGAGGCCGGGGCCGCGCGAGAAGGCGACGGCGTCGATGGGTCCATCGGCCTCCGCGAGTGCCGTCTCGACGACCTCGGGGATGGCGTCGCTCATGTGCTCGGCGGCCTCGCGCGGGTGGATGCCGCCGCTCTCGGGCTGATAGGCGTCGGTCTCGATAAAAACGGATTGGTCGGCCGCGTCGGTGTCGTAGACCGCGGCACTCGCGGCCCACGCAGTGCCCTCGATGCCGAGGACCTGCATCGACCTTACTTCCACTCGGTGTAGCCACACCGACCGCAGTGGAGGCGGTCGCCGTGGTCGGCGAGGAACGCGTCGCCACACCGGGTGCACTGCTCTTTCTCGGTCGTGCCGTCGTCGTCGTAGAACTCGTTGCGCGCCATTATTCGGCCTCCTCGGCTTCGGCTTCGGCCTCCGCGTCGGCCTCGGCGTCTGCCGTGATCTTGTTGCGTTCGAGCATGTGGTCCTGCTCGACGTCGCGGGCGTGCTCGGGGCTGTCGTAGACCTTCGCGTAGCCGACGGTCTTGCGCATCCCGAACTTGGTGTTCATCTCGTGGACCACGACCTCGCTGGAGTCCTTGTCGAGCTTCGCCGCGAGGCTGTCGCGGACGGAGAGTCGTGAGGGCGTCGCTTCGTCGTGGACGATCTGGAACCGCACTTCGGACCGGTGGAGCATCGGGTTCTGCTCCTCGGATAGGATTTCGACTTCCATGTGGCGGGAGATGCGCCGCAGGGACACGTCTTAACGGTTCCGATGCGAATCTTTTCAGAGAACGACGAGCTGATCGGTCGGGAAACTCTTGAGATTGATGTGGAGGGTCCGGACACGACCCCCCCGCGGATCAGCGGATCTGACGTCGATGTCCGACCGGGCTTTGTCCAGCAGGGCAATGAGACGACGATCTCGGCGTTTGTGACCGAGGGGCATCCCCAGGTTAGCGCTGAGGCGACGGTGACGCGGAGATCCGATGGGCAGGAGGTCGGAACCGTACAGCTCGTCGACGACGGAAGCGGGGCCGACCAGCAGGCTGGGGACCGCCGGTTTACCAGGACATTTGCTCCAAGCGCGGAGTCTAAGTACCGCGTGGACATCTCCGCGACCGACGACCGCGTCACCCTGGTCCGGACCGCCGA